>NZ_BAAATE010000005.1:0-492539 GCF_039533245.1 Nonomuraea recticatena
ACTTCCGCCACCGGGAGCGGCGTTCGGCCCGCTGGGTGCGGATGAGGTCGGCCAGGCGGGTCAGGGTGTGGTTGGACAGGGGAATCGAGGCACGATAAGACAGCCACGAGGCTCCCGGTTGGGGCATCGGATCTTGGTCGACTGCTGTCTTACCGGGAGCCTCCTCTCATCCGCCATCGCTCCGCGCACACCCACCGCGACCAGTGCCGTCAGGGTGAAAAGAGCTCAGTGTTCAGTCCCCACTCAGCGACGATCACTCAGGGCTTGAGTCGTTAAGGAGTTCGGTCTCGACGAGGCCATCCAGCGCCCGGTGGAGTTTCGCGTCGGTGGTCAGCAGCGGAATCTCTCGATCGAGAGCAAGCTGCGCGAAGACGGCGTCATACATGCGCAACGTCAACCGCACCGCCAGAGCGGCGGCCCGCTCCAACCGGTCGGCGTCCACGGGATAGACCCGGACACCGAGCTCGTCAATGATGCGAACGGCCGCGATGAACTCATCTGCGGATAGCCGGCCCGCGAGCAGACCCTTCTTTCGCAGCACTCCGGCAACTTCAATCCGCGCGAAGTCCGCTGTCTCCAGACTTACCCGGTCGTGCAGGAAGTCGTCCCGGATCTGGCGGGCGTGCTCGAAGCCAGGTTGATCGACGAACCACCGTAGGAACACGCCGGTATCCACAACGTACGCGTCAGCCACGCGCGCCTTCCCGGAGACGGTCCAGCTCCTCGTCGACGCCCGTCACACCGCGCATCCGCTCCTGAACCCGCTCCATAATGGCCAGCGCTCGCTCACGGCGACTAGCCGTCTCAAGGTTCTCGCGGACAAGTGCGAGAACTGGCTGGACGCGGTCTTCTGGAAGCCGATCGACCAGAGCATGCAGCTCTTCACGCATCGCGCTCATGCTCGCATTCTACGCCTCGCCCATGCTCGCCTCCCTGGCTATTTATGCAGGGCGACGCAGACTGGTGGCCGTGTCCGTTGCGTGCCCGTTCGCAGAGCGATCTACGGAGACTCAAGGGGACTCACGGTCACTCGACCGGCATACGCCCAGGTCAGCGGTTCCCCTGCTCAGAGGCCATGATCGCGAAAGAGTTCCCAAGCTGACAGCGCGGGTTCGATTCCCGTCACCCGCTCCAACGTTAAGGCCCAGGTAGGGAACATGATCCCAACCCGGGCCTTGATCTTTTGTGGGCCTGTCTCCACTCGCGTACCAGATTCGTGCCAGATCAGTTGATCTTGACTGTCTAGCCGACCGGTTCCAGCACTCCCGCTTCGCCGTCGTCGCCCTCGTCACCCTTGGGCTTGAGACCTTCCTTGCCGATCTCTCCGAGGGCATCGGCGATCTTCCGGTCCCGGTCCTTCGCCGATCTTCATCTCGGAGACGGACGCGTCGATCTTGACTGCTCTGGCCTCCAGGTCGAGGTTGTTCCGCCGCAGTGCTGCCAGCTCTCCCCACCGCATGCTGCCGCAGGTGGCGAGCAGCACCAGGGCGCGGAAGCGGGGAGGTACGGCAGCTACCAAGGCGAAGACTTCCGCCACTGTCAGCACGCGCCTCTCTTCGGGACGCTCTACGCCCCGTTCTTGATCCGGCACGGGTTCTTCTTGATCAGCTCGTCTCGACTGCGGCGTTGAGAATGCCCCTCAACAGCCGGTACGCCTTGGCCACCGTTGAGGAACCAGGACTCTGCTCCAGAGCTTCGTGTGCCACTGCCTAACGGGGCGCGAGGTGATCTCGACCAGCAGCTTGTCACCGAGCGTCTGGTTGATGTGGAGCCGAAGAAGCCCCTCGTCGAGTTGTGCCGTCTTGAGCGCAAGGTCCACTCGGTCATCCACGCAGCCGCGTACACGCGAAAGAGGATCTTCCCGGAGTCCGGGTCGGTCCACTCCTGGTCGCGGATCTCCGTCTCTTTCCTCGCCGCCTGATCTCCGCGTCCGTCTTGCTCGCGAAGGTGTTCGGTGGCGTGTGTTCTTGATCAAAACTGCTAGGAGCGAGAACCGGCCTATGCCATATGGTGCTGGCTCATGACACGGGGTGCTTGGGGATGCTTAGCGGCGATCTGTGTGCCGCTCGCCGTACTGCTCGTCTTGATCATGATCCCTGTCCGGCGGGACAACGCACGTCTCGACGCCCTGTACGACCGGGCACTCAACTACCCGCTTCCACCGAAAACGCGCAACGAGTTCTGGGGCGACGGTGACGCGACCATTCAGAAGAACATGAGCGGCGGAAGCGGCGACTACTGCGACTACCGGGTCAGGATCACCCTGCACACCTCGCTCACGGAAGCCGAGATCCGCCGCTACTACAGCAAGGCCAAGATCGCGGGAGCCGAGCGCCCAGCCCACATCACCCTGTGGTTCGCGGAACCCGACGAGCGGTACGGGCGCGGATACATCCTGGAGGTCTACGACTCCCACGACAGCGACTGGGACTGGCGTTGCGCTCTATGAGACCGGATAGGCGTCTTCCAGCTCGTGACGGTCGGCCGGGAGAAGAACCTCCACCACGACGAGGGGCCGGCCGGACGCATCCCGGACCGCCCCGAAGGCCGCCAGCAGCGGCGTGTTCTTCGGCATGGCGAGCGCTCCGGCTCCGGAATATCGCCGCGCGGGACTGAGGACTACAGGTGGCTGAGATGGAAGCCTGATCGTGCTACGCAAGCATCCGGGCGGTGCTGGTTTCCTGCGGCTGCCTGCAGGCGCTCAACCTCGAGCACGCCGACGCTCGGCGAGGTGACCCCACGCTGATACGACAGCGATGGAGGCCACCAGCAACACGATGCTTCCGGCGATGTCGAGCACATAGTGGTTGCCTGTGACAAGCACGACTGCCGCCATACCCAGCGGAAAGATCCACGGCAGCAACGCCCATCTCGGATGGGAGCCCCGCAGCGCGCACCACACGGCATACGCGCACCACAACGACCATCCCACATGCATGCTGGGCATCGCCGAATACAAGTTCCGACCGTTCTCGATCTCTCGTGAGACATGGCCGCCCAGGATGTCGTGCGCGGCGATGATGTCGACGACGCCCGGTAGAGCGAACCGTGGGGGCGACATGGGCAGCGCCCAGAAAACGGGCAGCACGAGGACGGTCATCGCGACGAGGGTCCGGCGGACCTTGACGTAGACGTCGGCGTGCCGGACGAAGACCCACACCAGCACACCGATGATCGCGAGGTAGTACAGGCGGTAGTAGTACACCGCCGGCTGGATGAGGGCCGGATGCTCGGTCAGCCACTGGTTCGCCCCCAGCGCGATGTCCAGGTGGACGGCCCGCTCTATGGATTGCAGGGTCAGCGCGTTGGCAGTGGCGGCTGCGACGTCCTTCCCCGCGGCGGCATGGAGCCGCGAGAAGAGAAAGATCACAAGCAGCAGACCAGCCACTTCGACGAGCGGGGCGGGGCGCCCACCCGTCCTCCCGACCAGTACGGCTGACCGGGCATGTGCCATCAAGCGCGATAATCGGTGGGCGGCCACCTCGAGCGGGCTCACGCGGGCACCCTAACTCACCCCGCTTCGGCATGGATCATGTCAGCCGAAAGAGCCTCCGGCGGCGACGCTCCGGCTCCGGGATGATCACCGCATGCGGGGCCAGAGCCAGCCGGTAGCTGAGGTAGAACCCGGTTCATGCTTTGCACATACGACGAGCGCCCTCCAGTCGCTCTACGGCATGGTCTCCGTCACCTCGGTCCAGTCTCAGCGCGTGCCCGCCGTACCGAGTGATTGATCTTGCCTCGGAGCATGACATGCACCTGACTCTTCGCCGTCGCGTGGTCGTCGGCCGCCGGCCACAGCATGCCTTCAACTCAGCCGACGTGCCTTACCTGCCTGACCTGCAGGAAGAGGCTAAGAACCCCAGAGCACCATCGCCGCGACCAGGAGACTGCCCCTTTCGCCGCTATTTGGTCTGCGCCCCAATCTGTGGCCCTACTCCCTCGCCGTGATCTTGTGCTGCCTCGTAACCAGCGTCAGGTTTTCGTGAACGGCTTGCCATCAGGAAGCGGTCTTCCTCCGCCGCGAACGGCCCTCGACCCCGCCCCGTCCTGCCCAACAGCCGGAGAATCCGCTGCAACGATGGAGCCATGAGCACTTTCCTGACACCACAACAGCTCGCCAGCCGTACCTCCGCCGCCGTCGACGCGGCCGTCGCGGCAGGGCGCGTGCTCGGTCTGACTGTCACCGACCCCACGGTGCTCCACGACGTCTTCTCCGTCGTCGTCCACCTGGCGCCCTCGCCGGTCGTGGCCCGGATTCCCACCGTCCTGCCGCACCCAGACGACCTGGCCACCCTCGCGCGCCGCCAGCAGGATGAGCTGGACGTGACACGTTGGCTCGCCGCCCAGGGAGTCCCCGTGATCGCGCCCAGCCCGCTCGTACCGCGGGAACCCGTGCAGCGCGACGGTTTCTCGATGACGTTCTGGTCGTTCGTCCCGGAGGACCGTGACAAGGAGCCCGACTACGTGGCGAACGCCGAGAGCGTCGCTGACCTGCATGCGGCAATGCGCACCTACCCCGGCCAGCTGGAGTTTCTGGGCGCGGCCGATCCGCGGTTCATCGCGGAAAGCCTCGCCCGGCTCGACCACTACCCCACTCTGATCGGTGCGGCCGAGCTGGACCGCGCCCGCCGCGAGTGGCAGATCCTGGAACCCCTCGTGCGCTCACGGACGGCCTTCGAGGCCCGGTTCCCTGGCATCGACCTCCAGCCCATCCACGGCGACTCCCCGCCCGCGAACATCTTCTCCGGGGTGGACGGCGACCTCTACGCCGACTTCGAACTGGTCACGCTGGGGCCCGTCGAGTGGGACCTGGCCGCTCTCGGACCCGAGCACGAATCCGCCTACAACCGCGGTGCGCGGCGCAACGGCACGAGGCCGCTCAACGAGGAGGTCCTGGGCTTCGTCAACGCCCTGGGCATGCTGCGGGTCGTGGCCACTCTCACGCTGGTCCCGCAGTTGCCCGAGCTGATGGAGTACCTCAAGCCCGCCGTCGATCACTGGCAGACGATGCCCTTCGCGGGCGGCATGAACAGCTGACACCGAGCTCTTTCCATCCTGACGGCCCTGGCCATGGGTGGGCTCCCTGATTGAGGGAAAGGCATCGATCCGTCGTCGGGGAGCTAGCTTGTGAGCCACCGAACGACCGGGACTCGGACCATCCCGCCCAGGTCGGCGAGTCACCAGCTCAGGGGCCGTGATCGCGAAAGGCTTCCCATGCTGACAGCGCGGGTTCGGGCGTTCGGCCGCGGGTTTCCGGCTACCGGCGGCTCTCGACCTTTCGCAAGATGCGCGCACCTCGGGGAAGCGCCACTGGTGTGCTGGTGCCGCACGGGTAGAGATCTGGATCCGACTGTCGCCGGTCGACGACCATCCCGAGACAAAGAGTCAGGCGCTGCAAGCTCGGCACGCGCGCAGCCAGTCACCCAAGAAGCGACCCCGTGTTTGCCTCGGTGATGATCTTCCGTATGGTGCACATCGTTGAAGCGATGGCGCTCGCGGATCGGCCATCCGCCGTCCGCCCCGTGGCGCCGTCCATCACCGTGTCCGGTGCCTACCATCGTGATCCCTCCCGGCCGACAGCCAACGTCAAGGGTCGTTCCGGGCGTTGCCGGCGACCTTCGACGTTGGTGGGTGCCGGCCCGCAGCCGCGACGCCAGGCCTACGGTGAGTCAGCGGCGCCCGTACGTCAGCCTCCGCAGCGCCGCCTCAGCCGGCCCCCTTCGCCCTCGGGGTGCCAGCAGCGCGGCGAGCACCACGGTGGCCAGCCAGGCGACCACGGCGATGCCGGACGCCGCGGCGTCTCCGACACGTGTGCCGAGCCCTCCCGCGTACGGCGCGAACACCGCCACGAAGATCACTGACTGGAGGAGATAGCAGGTCAGAGACCACTGGCCGCACGCGACGAGGGCCCTGACGACCGGACCGGGATATCCGCGCCGCATCCGGCTGACGACGAGTCCGATGATCGCCGCGTACGCGAGCCCGCCGGCGATGCCCGTCACGCTGTGCAGTGCGTACGCGGACACGGCGACCATGTCCGATGGCGTCCAGATCCGGGTGTCGATCAGCATCAGCGGCACCCCTCCGACGAGGGCCAGCCCTGCGCCCACGACGGCGACCCGGGAGAGCAGGTCCCGGTGCGGCCCGGGGTCCTCCAGCATGCGGCGCCGAGCCGCCCAGATCCCGAACAGGAAGGCCGGCACCACGCTGGCGGCGAAGTACGTAGGTGTCATCCCGGACCATCCGATGAGCCGCATCACGGTCGCCTCGATCGGGTCGGCCATGGCGGCGGGCGTGTCGCCCTTCGGCGCGGAGATGGTGAGCAGCCCGAAGCCGAACAGCACCACGACGTGCAGCACGAGCCCGACGACGGCGGCCCGCAGCACGGATCGGTCCTCGCGCCGGATGAATCCGACGAGTACGAGCCCGATCAGCCCGTACGCCCCGAGGATGTCACCGAAGAACAGCAGCAGCGCGTGGCAGAAGCCGAACGCCAGCAGCCACAGGCTCCGGCGGCGCAGCACCTTGCGCACTTGTGGCCAGCTTCTGCCGGTGGCGAGCTGCCGGTTGGCGAGTTGCACCAGGCCGTAGCCGAACAGGGCGGCGAACATGGGCAGAGCGCGCCCGTCCACCAGGAGGATCTGGACGCCGCCGACCAGCCGGTCGAGCGAGCCCCCGTTGAGGGCGTAGCCGCGGAAGCCCGCCTCGTGACCCGAGAGGTACATGTGCGCGTGCGCCAACGCGATGAGCAGCAACATCAGCCCGCGCGCCAGATCCGGCGCCAGCGCGCGATGGGTGATGGGAGTGGCTCCGTCTGCAGGAGCCGGTGGGGCGATGGACATGGCTGTCCCCTTGGAATTAGATACATGAATGTAGCTAACCGCCAAGGTAAGCTACATTCGTGTAGCTATGCAAGGGGGTGGAGATGAGCGACCACAGCGCCAGGCCGCGCCGTCGCGGCGAAGAACTGATCAGGGCCATTCACGACGCCGTACTGGAAGAGGTGGTGGAGGTCGGTGCGGGGCGGCTGACCATGGACGGCATCGCCCGGCGCGCGGCCACGCCCCGCACGACCCTGTACCGTCGCTGGTCGGACCCGGTCGAGGTGCTCCTCGACGCGCTCTACCACCAGCACCCGGTCGAGGAGCCGACCCCCGGCGCCGACGACCTGCGCGGCGATCTCATCCGCGCCCTGCGCCTCATGGTCGAGTGGGCTCTCAGCCCGGCGGGCCGCGCGGTCGCCACGATCCTCACCGACCCCAAGAGCGTCGCGCTGATGTCCGAGGCGTTGTTCGAGCGGGTCTTCGCCAACAGGGGCGGCACGTTCACCCGTACCGTGCTGCAGCACTACGCCGACCGGGGCCGCTTCCCGGTCGAGTTGCTCACCCCGGTCGTGGCCGACATCGGCGAGGCCCTCGTCACCAAGCGCCTGATCGACACCGGGACGGCGCCCAGCGACGAGGACCTGTCGGCCATCGTCGACCAGGCGATCCTGCCCGCCATCGGGCTCGGACCGGGAGGGCAAGGAGCAGCGCGCGCCTGAGAAGCTGACAGCGTGGGTTCGACTCCCGTCACCCGCTCCAACCGCTTCGACTTCGCCGTGGAGCGCGCTCACCGGGGCCCCGAACGCTACTCGCTTTCTTGGCTGAAACTCGATGGCAATGAACTCTTGGCCGCCGCCATGATGTCCCGATGAACGAGGCGGCCGCTTACCATGACGCACTCGGCGATTTCTTCGCCACTAACGCAGATACGAGCCCCTACAACGCTTATACCGACAGACCCGCCATGCTCCAACTCGCGGGCGATGTCTCCGGAGCCAGAATTCTGGATGTCGGCTGTGGAGCAGGCCACTATGCGGCCGAACTCGCCGCTCGGGACGCCCAAGTGGTCGGGATCGACGGCAGCGAGACACTACTGCGCCACGCAGAAGTACGCGTGAACGGCCGCGCAGAAATACTTCTCCATGATCTGGAGAAGCCACTGGATTTCGCCGCGGACGCATCGTTCGACGGGGCCATCTGCGCCCTCGTACTCCACCATGTAAAAAACCGAGTGCAACTGCTGGACGAACTACGTCGTGTCCTGCGGCCAGGTGGATGGCTCCTGATATCGACCACCCATCCCACAGCCGACTGGCGCCGCTTCGGCGGCTCGTACTACAGCCATGACTGGAGCGACCGGCCTGTCGCAGGCGGCAAGTTCTCGATCCACTACCAGCGCATGCCGTTGGAGACGTTCCTGGGCGAGCTCTTGACCGCCGGGTTCGTGCTGGAGCGACTCATCGAACCGCGCCCTGCACCCAGCCTCCGGGAGATCGACGAAGCCGCCTACGACAAGCTCCACCAAGCGCCATGCTTCCTCGCCGTGAAGCTTCAACGCCCTTGATCTCAAACATCCCAACCCGTCGGAACAGCCGCCTCCGACCGGGCCGCGGTTGTTCTCGGAGTTGGCGGTAGCCATCAGGAATTCCAACCCGTCGGAACGGCCGCCTCCTGCTCCTGCTCCTGCTCCTGCTCCTGCTCCTGCTCCTGCTCCTGCTCCTGCTCCTGCTCCTGGATGATCACCGCGCGAACCTGACCGTACATGGCTTAAGCGGAAACCTGATCACTCCGCCGCCATCGACCCGGGACGACCCGAGGACGGGCGGAAATCTGATCATTCCGCCCGCCATTGGGCCGGGACGAGCCGAGCGGACCGGGGCCACCGGGCCAAGGAGCCGTCGCCGCGTGCGCGTCCATAGAAGGCGATGGGCAGCGGAAGGCCCCGGTTAGCCGTGACCGGATACGCTTTCAGCGGCGTCAGAGCGTGCTGCGGGCCTCTGGCCGGAGGAGGAGCGGTGGTTCGGCCGTTGGGAGCCTCGTTACGCGCCTGCTGTCACGCGGCGCACCCGGCGATCGCGCACCGGCGGCCGGCGGTGTGTGAGCCGCCGGGGCCGTCCAGGAGGCCACCGGCGCGCATCCGCAGGCAGGGTGCCGGCCTGGTGACGGCGGAGACACGGCCGGCGTCGTGCGACGTGCGCCGATCAAGGACGGTGTGATGTCGCATCCTTGGCGCGGCTGGTGTGTCCTTCGACCCGGCCTCATGCTGTACGGCGGGACGGTCGGCAGGAATGGCCTGCACGCCCACCACGCGGTTCAGTTGATCGTCTCCGCCGAGCCCTTCACCATGGCTGACGCCCACGGCGAGCGGCTGACCACGCGGATCGCCGTCGTTCCCCCCGACACCCGCCACGCGATACTCGCCGGAGCTCGTGAGACCCTGCTCGCTCACCTGGATCCCCGCAGTGCGCCGGGCCGGTCCCTGCTCGCGCGCTTCGGTACGGGGTACGGGGCTTCGGCTTGGTCACCGTCCGTCACGCGAACCAGGGATCTGCCCGTCTACGGCTCTCCGGCTCATGCGGTGACCGAACCGGTGCGCACGAGCCCGACATCGGGGCACCACAGGGGACGGCCCCTCATGTTCGCGGAGCCGCCGATCGGTCATGCGCGCTCAGCCGAGGTGACGACCGCGCTGCGGGTTGTCGAGGTGTGGACCGGCCACAGCGCCGCCGACAGCGTGCCGCTCCACCCGGCGGTGGAGGCGGCGATCACCGTGATCCCCGCGCTCCTACGAGGAGGACCGGTGCGACTGCGTACGGTGGCGGACGCGGTCCACCTGTCGCCGAGTCGGCTGGCGCACCTGTTCAGCGCGCACGTGGGGATCCCGCTGCGGCCGTACGTGCGGTGGCTACGCCTGCAGCGTGCCATCGGCCTGGTGGCCGAGGGAGAGACGTTGACGGTGGCCGCCCACAGCGCCGGGTTCACCGACAGTCCACACTTCACCCGGGCCTTCCGGGACACCTTCGGGAACGCGCCTTCCGAGCTTGCCGCCGCGATCGACTGGTTGCCCTGAACCGGAAGGCCGCTCGAGCCGCGCCGGAGCTCTGGGGTCGCCACCGGCGCCGGCCATGAGAGCCGTCGCACTGCCTCGCCGGGTGCGGAGCTCCGGTGTGTCACCGAACGGTGGCCGGCTACGTCTGGCGTAGCTCGCGCTTGAGGATCTTGCCGGTCGCCGTCATCGGCAGTGAGTCGCAGAACTCGATGGTCCGCGGGTACTTGTACGCGGCCATGTTCTCCCTGCACCAGGCGATGAGCTCGTCCTCGCTCGCCGTCGCGCCGGGCGACGGGATGACGTAGGCCTTGACCTCCTCGCCGTGCGAGGCGTGGGGCACGCCGACCACCGCCACCAGCGAGACCGCCGGGTGCGTCATCAGCACCTCCTCCACCTCACGCGGGTAGACGTTGAAGCCGCCCCGGATGATCATGTCCTTCGTGCGGTCGATGATGGCGTAGTAGCCGTCCTCGTCGCGGGTGGCGATGTCGCCGGTGCGGAACCAGCCGTCGCGCAGGACCTCCTCGGTCGCCTCGGGCCGTCCGTAGTAGCCCTTCATGACGTTGTGCCCGCGGATGGCGACCTCGCCGGGGCCCTCGCCCTCGATGGTGTTCCAGTGGTCGTCCACCAGCCGCATCTGCACGCCCCAGACGGGGAAGCCGACGGTGCCGGGCTTGGTGGGCCGCCCGAGCTGGTTGAAGCTGGCCACAGGGGAGGTCTCCGACAGGCCGTAGCCCTCCAGGATCGGGATGCCGAAGGTGGCCTCGAAGTCCTTGAGCACCTCGACCGGGCAGGAGGCCCCGCCCGCCACCGCCAGCCGCAGCGTCGAGGGCGCCTCGGCCCCGTCGGCGTGGATCTTCGACAGCAGCGCCCAGAACATCGTCGGCACCCCGGCGAACATGGTCACCCCCTCCCTGCGCATGAGTTCCAGCGTCTCGCCTGGCTCGAAACGCGGCTGGAGGACAAGGGTGGCGCGGCGGCGCAGGCTCACGCACATGCCTGGGATCTGGCCGAAGGAGTGGAAGAGCGGCAGCACGATGAGCGAGACGTCGCCGTCGGGGTCGGCGGGGAACATCTCGTCGCTGACCATGGTGTTGATCAGGATGTTCAGGTGAGTCAGCTCGGCGCCCTTGGGCCTGCCGGTGGTGCCCGAGGTGTAGAGGACGACCGCGGTGTCGTCAGGCGCGGTCTGCACCGTCTCGAACTCCCCGGACATGCCGTCCAGCGCCGCCCAGAACGACTCGCCGTGCTCCGACTCGGTGGCCAGCGGCGTGGCGGGCAGGACGAAGAAGTGCTCGCAGCTCTCGACGGCGTCGAAGGCCTCCCGCCCGCGCGCGCCCATGGGCAGCTCGGGGGAGCCCTCGAAGCAGAAGAGCGCCTTGGCGTCGCTGTCGTCCAGGTGGTAGGCGATCTCTCGCGGCTGCAGCAGCACGTTGAGCGGGACGACGGTCGCCCCTGCCTTGAGGATGCCGAAGTAGACGAAGGGGAAGTACGGCAGGTTCGGGCAGAGCAGCGCGACCTTGTCACCCTTGCCGATCCCCCGGGCCACCAGCAGGCTGGCCACCTGGTTGGCGACGGAGTTCACCATGGAGTACGGCAGGCGCAGGTCGCCGAAGACCAGCGCGGCGCGGTCTGGAACATGGTGGGCGCTGTCTTCCAGAATGATCGACAGGTTGAGCATCGCGACCCTTTCCTCAGGATGTGGGAGGGCCACTCAGCTCGCGTCGAACCCCTCGTCGCGCAAGCGCATGGACCGCTGCCACGCCCGGCGTACGCAGGGCTGTGTCCCCTGCCTCGTCCGGGACCGGAACGTCTTACGTCCCTAGGATGCGCTGAGGGATCCGGGCAGGACTTGTACGAACGTGTCGATTTCCCCTGCGGGTGCCCAGGTCAGGTCCACCAGCCTCCGACGACCTCGACGCCCTCCTTCTCCAGGGCGTCGTGCCACACCGGATCGCGCAGCAGCCGGGCCTCCCATACCCGCACGATGCCGTCAGGTCCCCTGACCGCGTCCTCGCGGGAGGGGTGCAGGAACAGCTCGCTCGTGCCCTCGGGCAGGGCCGCGAGCCGACGGAGGTAATCGTCCCGCAGTTGCTGGTAGGTGCCGAGTTCGTGTGCCGTGCGTCGATTGGTGGCGATCGTCTGCGGAATGGCCACGCCGAGAGCGTCAGCGAGGGCGACGGCCTTGGCGTGCTCCGCCGCGAGTTGCGGCGGCAGCGGCCCGCCGACGTACGGCTCCGCGTCACGAGGCAGCCGGAAGGCCAGACCATGGCGCGCACACCATTCCAGCGCCTGCGTGAGCCAGGATCGGCCGTGCAGGCCGTACAGGGTGCCGGCATGAGAGTCCGCCGCCACGGGAGCGAGGCCACGATCGCGCATCCAGCGCAGCTGGGCGTCCGCCTCCCCGATGACCTCCCGAGCCTCGCCTCGGGCTCCGAGAACGAACGGATCGTCACTGAGAGTCCCGTCAGGGTCGACGAGGCTGGCCGCGCCGTCGAGAGGTCGCCAGCGCGGGAGTCCGTGCTCGCTCGTCAGGGTCACGTGCAGCCGGGGCACCACGCCGAGCTTTCGGACGTGGTTCGCGGCCTGCTCGGCGAGCGGAGAGACGGGGATGAGGGTCGTCGCGCTGACCTGTCCTTCGGCGAGCAGGGCGGCGATGACCTCTGTGGTACCCGGCTCGCGGCCGAGATCGTCGGCCGTGATCACGAGGCGCCGGGTCACGGGGTGCGCTCCACGTCTGGCTCGTTCGCGGGACCGGCCGGCGGCGGTTCGACCGGCTCAGCAGCCTCGGGCGGCGGCTCGACCGGAACCGAGACGAGTCGCGCCGCGACCGCACCGACCGCCGTCAGGACGAACGGGTAGACGCACAGGTAGACACGGAACGCGAGCCCGGGGTCGGCGCCGGGGTCATCGCCGGAGTTGTAGCCGAAGAAGACTCCCAGCGACGTGAGGGCGAATCCCGTCACGATCCCGTTGAGCCTGGCGAAGAACCCGAATGCCGACAGGAAGAGTCCTTCACGATGCGCTCCGTTGCGCGCGGCGTCGGCGTCCAGGACACGCGCCACGATGAGGTCGTTCGTCGCGAGCATCCCCGACCATCCGGCGCCTACGAGCACCCCTGCGGCGATCGCCGTCACGAGGTCGGTGGCGAAGAACAGGGCCGCGAAGCTGACCGCCAGGATCGCGAAGGCCAGCCGCCAGGCCCACAGGGCGCCGCGGCGGGCGACGACGCGCGTCCACACCGCGAGGCCGCAGGCCGAGATGAGGATGACGATGCCCTGCAGGTAGAGCGCGTTGGCGACAGGGAGCCCGAGCGAGTAGCGCACGTACAGCTGGATGCCGGAGAGGACGAGCGCCATGGCCACCCCGTAGCAGGCGCCGGTGAGGCCGACCGTCCAGAACATCGGGTCGCGGACGATCGACCACAGGCTGGGCAGCAGTCGCGGCCTCTCGTGCGTGGCGTAGCGCGGATTCTCGCGTGCGCTGAGCGCCATGAACGCGATCACGACGAGCGCGATCACGCCGTAGATGATCGCAGTGGTCTGGAAGCCTTGGGTGGTTTCCTCGGTGCCGAACACCTGCGTCGTGAGCAGCGGGGTGATCGCCAGCGAGATCACGAGTGCCACGAGCTGGAAGCCCTGGCGCAGGCTGTTGGCGACGGCTCGGTCGCGCTCGCGCGGGTAGAGCTCGGGGAGCAGCGCGCCGTAGTTCGCGTTGAGCATCGAGTCGAAGGCCTCGCACAGGATCGCGAAGATCGCGAACCAGAGCACGAGGCCGATGCCCTCCAGCGAGGCCGGCGCGGAGAAGAACGCGACCATGCACGCCGCGAGCATGGGCGCACCCACGAGCAGCCACGGCCGGCGCCTGCCGTACCGGCTTCTGGTGCGGTCGGAGAGGTGGCCGAGCACCGGGTTGTCGACGGCGTCGATGATCGCGTAGATCACCATCACCACGCCGTAGGCGCGTACGTCGAGCCCGAGGATGTCGACGTAGAACAGGATCATCGATCCCTTGATCATGTTGATCGGGATCGACGTGCCGAACATCCCGATGGCGTAACGCCAGGCGGGAGTCCGTGCCGGGGCGGGAGCCGTACCGGACCGGGACACGCGACCACCCCTTTGCCGATGCCGACGCTGTGCGCGGCGTTACCTTCGCACTCACAGGAGAACAGCAGGTGAAGCGGAATCGTGCCGCGCCGGACGTCACTCACCGGGCACGTCGTGTCCCAGTGTTGTCCCAACGAACACCGCGGAGCAAGGCAGTCGAGGGTCAAGGTCGTTCGTCCGGTGGGCGCGCCGCCCTGACCCCGTGGCCTCGGCTCGCTTGCCCTTCGGGCGGGTGGCGGCGGACGGGGATGATCGGACAGGGTGGCGGGGCGGACCGACCGTCGGGGATCGCGTCCGTGCGGCGTCAGTGGTCCGGCGTCTCGTACCGGTCGATGTGATCGCGGAACCAGTCGAGCGTGAAGCGGTGTGAGGCGATGCCGTAGTCGAGTGTCGCGCGTTGATGGGTGACGAGGTCGCGATGCTCCTCGGGAACGTCCAGGGTGTCGAGGTGCGTGTCGAGGGCGGAGAGCGCGGCGAGGTCGGTCTCGATGCGCGCCGTGATGCGGCGGAGCACCGGCAGGCGTTCGGCCGGCTCCAGCAGGCCGAGGAAGTAGAGCCTGGACAGCGCCGCGGTCTCCAGATCGGGCCCGGTCAGCTCCCCGGTCATCCACGCGCGGAACTCCTGACGACCGGCGTCGGTCAGGCGGTACACCTTCCGCCCCCGGCCTCCGGCTTCGATGCTGGCGACCTCGATGAGCCCCCGCGCGAGCAGGCTGTCCAGCGCGCGTTTGATGCTGCCGGAGCTGGCGCTGTAGAAGAGCGCGACGCCGGCCTCGAAGCCTTTGATGAGGTCGTAGAAGGTCTGCGGGGCGATCAGGAGCAGACCGAGGATCACGTGAGCCATTGGTCAAGTCTAAAGTCGTTGACTCTCATAGACATGTCTAGTAGACAGGTCGCTAGAAAAGGGAACGGAGACAAAGGACATTCACGTGACAGCGCCACTCGCCACGACCCGTGCTCATGACAATCACGTTCCCGACGACGTCGACGCGCGGCTGACGGGCCTGCTGGAGAGCCTCGTCGCGCAACGCGGCGTGCACCACGCCAACCTCGCCCTCACCAGCGGCGACGGGAAACAGCGCTGGGCCGCCGCCTCAGGACCCGCCGACGGTCATCCGTCGCGTCCCGACACCCCGTTCTTCATCGCGAGCGTCACCAAGCGCTTCATCATCACGCTGGTACTGCAGGCGCACGAGCGCGGCGAGCTCGACCTGGCCGCGCCGATCAACCGTTACCTGCCGGCGGAGCTGATCGCCGGACTCCATGTCTTCAGGGGGATCGACAGGACCTCCGCGATCACGGTGCGCCACCTCGCGAGTCACACGTCCGGATTGCCGGACTACTTCGAGAAGCGTGGTGAAGGCCCCAGCTTGTATGAGCGCCTCGCCGCCGGCCAGGACCTGGCCTGGACCTTCGAGGACGCGATGCGGATCACGCGCGAGCAGCAGCGCCCGCACTTCGAGCCGCAGGACCTCACGGCCGCCCGGCAGAAGGCCCGCTACTCCGACACCGGCTTCCAGCTGCTCATCCGCATCGTGGAGACGGTGACCGATCGCTCGTTCGCCGAGCTGCTGACCGAGCGGATCCTCGGTCCGCTCGGCCTGACGCACACCTGGCTCCCAGGACATCGTCCGCCGGATCCGGCTATCGCAGCGCCCTCACCGCTCTACGCGAAACAGCGCCGCGTGGAGCTGACCTCGATGATCGAGTCCTGCAACGACCTGTTCAGCACGACCGGTGATCTCCTCGCCTTCCAGCGAGCGCTGCTCGACGGCGAACTCTTCCGTGACGCCCGCTCACTGGCGCTGCTCACCGAGCGGCGCAACCGGCTGCGCAACATCCCCATCCTCCGGTACGGCCTGGGCACCATGTTCTTCAAGGTCGGCCGGCCTATGTCGCTGGGTCGCCGCCCTGTCACGCTCGTCGGCCACTCGGGAGCCACAGGGACCTGGCTCTTCCACTGTCCGGAGCTCGACCTGCACCTGGTCGGCACCGTCGACCAGACCAAGGGACAGGCCATCCCCTTCCGGTTCATGGCGCGCTGCCTGGGCGTCTGGCGAACGTCAGAGGTCGCCCGTCACCGGGCCACGGCCAGGCGGTAGTTCTCGTCGGCGGTGAGGAGGTTCCGATGGGTGTCGTCCGCGGTGATGACGCCGCCGTCCAGGACGAGGACCCGGTCGGCGACGTCCAGGAGGGCCGGGCTGCTGGTGATCACGATGGTGGTGCGGTTCCGGCGTAGCTTCGCGATGTTGCGCGCGATGAGCTGTTCGGTGACCGCGTCGACGGCTGTCGTCGGGTCACGCAGGACCAGGATGTCGGCGTCGGCGGCGAGGGCGCGGGCCAGGGACAGCCGTTGGCGCTGCCCGCCGGAAAGGTTCGCGCCGCGGTCTCGGACGCCGTGATCGAGCCCTTCGCGGTGGAGGGCGACGACGTCGGTCAGCATGGACGCCTCGACGGCCTCGGAGATCATACGGCCGGCGCCCGCCGGGTCGATGTTCGTGCGGAGGGTGCCCGCGAAGATCTCCCCGTCGTACGGGTTCACCAGCAGGTGTTCGCGGACCGCCTCGATCGACAGCTCCCCCGTCTCTCGCCCGCCGACCCGCACCACACCCTCGTACGCGTCGGGCGGGACGTTCATGGCCAGGATCGACGTGAGGTCGGCCGCCGCGCGCGGCTGGTAGGCGGCGATCGCCACGAACTCCCCGGCGGAGACGTGGAACTTCAGCTCGCGCAGGGACCCGTACCGGACGCTGTCGATCTCGAGGTCTCCGCCTGCGGACAGGCGCTCTGTCCCCGGGGTCATCACCGCAGGCGCGGCCAGTACCAGCGCCATCCGCTCGGCCGACGCGCGCGCGATCATCACGTACTTCGGCATCTCCGAGAACAGCCTGAGCGGTTCCATGATGAACTGCGCCAGCCCCACGGCCATGACGAGCTCTCCGATGGTGATCCGGCCGTCGAACGCCAGCCAGCCCGCCGTCAGGGTCACGGCGGCGGCGAGGAGCGCGTTGAGGGCGAGCGCGGCGCCGGCGTACGCGCCGTTCACCCTGGCGACGGTGATCGCCTGGCTTTTCGCCTCCGTGCTGACCTTCCGGTAGGACAGGAAGGCCGCGTGGTTGCCGCCGAAGCCGTGCAACGGGCGCAGGCCGACGATCAGGTCGGCGACCTTCGCGCCCGCCCGCGCCACCCTGGCCTGCTGCTCGCGGGTGCTGGTGCCGATGCGTCTGGACATCACGCTCAGGATCGACAGGATCGCGATGGTGCCCACGATCACCAGCAGGCCGAGGTGGACGCTGGCCATGCCCAGCGCGACCGCCGCGATCAGCACCGCGACCAGTGAGCTGATCAGCAGCGGCACCACCTCGATGATGTCGGCGGTCTGGTCGGCGTCCTCGGTCGCGATGGTCAGGACCTCGCCGGACTTGAGGTCGACGTCCCTGGCCACCGGTTGGAGTCCGCAGGCCGCGACCTGCACCCGCCAGCGGTGCGCCTCGGTCGTGTTGGCCTTCTGCAGGATGCGCATCCCGAACCGCCACGACAGTGACACGGTCGTGATGATCACGGCCAGCGCGGCGATCGACAGGGCGAGCGAGCCGAGGCTCCGGTCCCGCAACGTGTGCTCGACGATCAGGCCGAGCGCGATGGGGAAGGCGGTCTCCCCGGCCTGGTACATGCCCATGAGGACGGTGCCCCAGGTCATGGCGCCCGCGTTGCGCCGCAGAGCCGTCAAGAGCACGTCGGCCCCCGCGCGGGACCTCTGCTTGTCAGGAGTGGTCATCGAGGTGTCGGGCAATCGCTTCCGGGGTTCTCGGGGTGAGCTGATGACGAACGGTGATCACGTTGCTGACTGCCTTCCTGCCACGCCATCCACAGTCGCGCGTACCGGCCGCCCGATGCCACGAGCTCCTCGTGGGTTCCTTGCTCCACCACGCGTCCCTCGTCCAGTACGGCGACGCGGTCCGCCGCCATCGCCTGGGTCAGCCGGTGCGCCACGAACAGCGTGGTGCGGCCCAGACAGGCGGCCGACACGGCGCGCTCCAACTCGGCGGCGCCCTGGCTGCCCGCCTCCGCGGTCGACTCGTCCAGCACCACCACGGGCGATCGGCCCAGTACCAGCCGAGCCAGGGCGAGCTGGGCGGCCTTGGTGCCGTCCAGGCGCTCGCCGCCCTCGCCGACCACGGTGTCCAGCCCATCGGGCAGCGCCGCGATCCACGTCTCCGCGCCGACCCTGCGCAACGCGTCCATCAGCTCGGTGTCGGTCGCCTTCGGCGCGGCCAGCCGCAGGTCGTCGGCGAGCGGACCGGAGAACACGTGCGTCTCCTGGGTCAGGATGCTCACCAAGGCCCGCGCCCCCGCCTCGTCGAGGTCCGCGAGGTCGGTCGATCCGATGCGCACCGACCCTGCCTGCGGGGTCCCGATGCCCGCGATCAGCGCCGCCAGGGTCGTCTTGCCCGCGCCCGTCGCTCCCACCAGCGCGAGCGAACCGCCCGCCGGGATCTCCAGGTTGACCTCCCGCAGGACCGGCCGCTCGGAATCGGGGTAGCCGAACGTCAGCCCCTCCACCGTCACCGCGTACGGTTCGACGTCCGCCGACGCGGCGGCCGCACGACCCACCAGCCTTTCCTCCGTGGCCTCGCCCAGCACCCCGACCAGCCGGGTCAGACTCGCGCCCGACTTCTGCGCCTCGTCGAAGGTGAACATGATGGAGCCCAGTGGGTTGAACAGCCGGTGGAACAGCAGCGGGGCCGCCGACGCCTCACCCAAGGTGACGGCATCGGCCTCCAGCAGGACGTAGCCCACCACGATGATCAGGACCAGCCCGATGAACTCGGCGCGGTTCTCTCTGCCGACGAACCGGCCGAAGAACCGGAACACCTCGACGCCGAGATCGCGCACCCGCCACGACTCGGCGGCGACCTTCTCGCGGAAGGCGTCCTCCAGACGGTACGCCCGGACCGTGTCGATCCCGTTCAGACCACTGATCAACGCCTGCGCGCGGTCGGCCTGGGCTTCCCGCTGCTTCTGGTAGAGCGGGGCGGACCGTGGGAGATACCAGCGCAGGGCCAGCGCGTACGCGGGCAGCGCGCCGGCGCCCGCCAGGCCGAGTCGCCAGTCCAGTCCGAACATGCCGCCCGTGGCGATGACGACCAGCACTCCGGCCGAGAACACCGTGGGGACGGCCATGCGGATTCCCTTGGACAGCACGGCCACGTCGTCGCCGACCCTGGACAGCACGTCCCCCCTGCCGACCTGCTCGATCCGCGCGCTCGGCATTCCCAGAACCGCCCGGACGGCGCCCTCCCGCAGCCGCGCGAGCAGATCCGCGCCCAGCCGTCCGATCAGGTACGTCGACGCCGCGGTGGCCGCCGCGCCGAGCAGCGCGGCGGCCACCATCAGCGCGCCGATCGTGATCAGTATCGACTGCGGTTCGCCTTCGATCACCCCGTCGACCACCCGGCCGAGCAGGAGGACCGGCAGCACCTGAAACACCGCCCCTGCCACCGTGGTGAGCGCGGTGGCCGTCGTCAGCCACGGCACTTCGCGGGCGTGCGCCGCGACCCATCGGGTGGCCTCGCGTCCGGTCGCCGTACGCAGGGTGGCCGGGGCGACAGGGGTGTCGGTGGTGCTCACACCCGGATCAGGGAGGGACGGGGGCGGAGCAGGTTCATCGACATCGTCAGCCGACCGACTTGACGAGTTCGTCGATCGCGTACGGCAGGGACAGCAGGGTGCCCTGCGACAGCGCCGCGCCGATCGCCGGGCCCTCGCTGTCCAGCAGGTACGACACCTTCCCGTTCTTGACCGCGGGCAGGTTGTTGAACAGCGCGAACTTCTTCAGCGCGTCCTGGTCGGCCTGGTCGTTGATGACGAAGATGCGGTCCACGTCGATCAGGTCGATGCGCTCGGGAGAGAGCACGGTGTAGAACTTGCCGTCCGCGATCTTGTCGATCTCCGTCGCGCCCTTGAAGCCGAGGCCCGTCAGGAGCCGTCCGCGCACGTCGGTGGTGGTGAACGGCGCGACCGCGTCCTTGTACCAGGACAGCGCGACGGCGGTCTGGCTGGCGAACTCCGGGTGCGCCTTACGGGCGGCGTCGAGCTTGTCCTGGATGCCCTGCACCAGCTTGGCGCCCTCGTCCGCCTTGCCGAGCGCCTTGGCGATGTGCACCGCGTTGTCCTGCCACGGCGCGCTGAACGGCTCCTTCTCGCCCTTGGTGCGGCCCACCGTCGGGGCGATCTTGGAGAGCCGGTCGTAGGCGGCCTGGTCGATCTCGGAGTAGACAGCGATGATCAGATCGGGCCGCAGGGCGGCGATCTTCTCGTAGTTCGGGCCGGCGTCCCCGTTGCTCATGATGACCTCGGGACGGGCCTCTCCCCACTTGTCCTTCACCCAGGGCCACTGGGTGTTGATGTCGGGGGTCTTGCCCGGCGGGTTCGGGTACTGGTCGACCATGCCGACCGGCTTGATCCCGAAGGCCAGGACGGCCTGGTCGTCGGTGTAGCCGACGGAGACGACCCGCTGGGGGGCCTTGGTGATCTGCGTGGACCCGAACGCGTGCTCCACAGTGACGGGGAACGCGCCACCCGTGGCGGCCGCGGTGTCGCCACTCGGCCTGTCCGCCGAGCTGGAACCGCATCCCGTCATGAGACCGGCGCTGAGGGTCGCAGCGGACAATACCGCTGCGAACCGCCGCAAGGACTTCTTGACTGTTGTTCGCTGGAGGAGCATCCGGAATCCCTTGCTTTCGTGCGATCCACTGCGACCCTGACTAGCAGCAGGAGAACCGTAGCACGTGAACTTAGGCAAGCCTAAGCTCACTTGCATGTTGAGCCCTACCGCCCCTTGAGGTTCGCCCTCACCAGCAGGTAGACGAGGAAGGGGCCGCCGATCGCGGCAGTGACCACGCCGACAGGGAGACTGACCGGCAGCGCCGTCCGCGCCACGAGGTCGGCGCCGATCAACAGCAGCGCGCCTGTCAGCGCTGAGGCCACCAACGGCGGCGTGGGGTAACGCGCCAAACGCATCGCCACCTGCGGCGCCACCAGCGCGACGAACGGGACAGGGCCCGCCGCGCTCACCGCCACGCCGGCCAGCAGCACCGCGCACAACAGCAGGACCGCCCGCACCATCGAGTACCGGACGCCCAGGCCGGCCGCGACCTCGTCACCGAAGTGCAGCGGCCTGAGCTGGAACGCGACACACGACACGACGGCCACGAGGGCGAGCGCGCACCACAGCGCCACCCAGACCTCGCCCCACGATCGGTTGTCCAGCGAGCCGACCAGCCACGCCTGAGCCCGGGCCACGTCCCGGATGTCAGCCGTGACCAGCAGCCAGATCGTGATCGCCTCCGCCACGGCGCTCACCGAGATGCCGATGAGGATGAGCCGCAGGCCGTCGATCCCGCGCCGCCAGGCCAGGAAATACACCAGCAGGCCCGTGCCGAGACCGCCCGCGAGCGCCGCCACGGACAGGCCCACGGAGTCGACGATCGCCGCGGCGGCCCCGCCGGACACCGTCACGAGGAACACCGCGACCGCGCTCGCGCCCCCTGTGATCCCCAGAATGTCCGGGCTGGCCAGCGGGTTACGCGCGATGGACTGCGTGATCGCCCCTGACATCCCCAGCGCGGCCCCCACGATGAGCCCGGCCAGGGCGCGCGGCATCCGCAGATCCATGATCACGAACTCGTCGACCCGCTCCCCCTGGCCGAGGAGCGTGGCGATCACCTGGGACAGGCCGATGGGGAAGTCCCCGACGCCGATGGACAGGCAGAACACCAGAAAGGTCGCCGCCGTCAGCAGCAGCGTGACGAACACCATCCAGGGCCGCCATACGAACGACGCGGAGCCGAGCCGCACTCCCGGCGTCACCGGCGGCTTCACCGCTGTCTCGTTCATACCGTCTTGAACTTCCCGCGCCACACCAGCGCCGCGAAGAACGGGGCGCCGACGAGGGCGACGACGACGCCTGCCTGCAACTCGCCCGGTCGTGTCACCACGCGCCCCACGATGTCGCAGACCAGCAGGACGACGGCTCCGAGCAGACCCGCGCACGGCACCAGCCAGCGATAGTCGGGCCCGGTGACATACCGGGCCACGTGGGCCACCATGAGCCCGAGAAACGCGATGGGGCCGCATGCCGCCGTCGTCGCGCCGGCCAGCAGAGTGATCGCGACGATGCCGACGGCTCGGCTCCGCGTGAGGTTCACCCCCATCCCTCGCGCCACGTCGTCACCCAGGTTGAGCAGGTTGATGGCGGGCAACGTGGTCAACGCCAACGCCAGCCCGAGCACCGTGAACGCGAGCACCGGCCAGATGACGTCGAATCCGACACCGGACACCGAGCCCGCTTTCCAGAACCGCAGCGCGTTCAGCGACGCCTGGTCCGTCAGCGAGACCGCCGTGGTCATCGCTGCCAGGAACACCGCGATCCCCTGCCCGGCCAGCGCGAGCGTCAACGGGCTGCCCGCTCCCCTGCCGATGCTCGCCAGCCCGAACACGACGACACCGGCGGCCGCCGCCCCCAGGAAGGCGAACCAGACGTACTGGTACGGGCTGGCGAACCCGAACAGGACGATCACCGACACCACGGCGAACGAGGCGCCGGTATTCACCCCCAGCAACCCCGTGTCGGCGATCGGGTTACGCGTGTACCCCTGGATCAACGCCCCGCTGACCCCCAGGGCGACGCCCGCCACGATCGCGAGCACGGTCCTGGGCACCCGCACGGTCTCCACGATGAGCGTGATCTCGGTGAGCCGCTGGTCGGAGCCCTGCGCCGTGAACAGCCCGTGCCACACCTCCGCGGGACTCAACGCGCGCGCGCCGACAGCCAGCGACACCGCCCCCGCGGCCAGGAGAACGACCGCGAGCGCGCCCAGGCCCGCAACCCGCCGCCGGCGGACCTCTGTGCCGGACGAGGGACGAGGTATCCCCACAGTCGTACTCATCGACGCACGCCATTCCTTCGATCCACCGGGGGCGTACGGCCAGAGGGGTCGCGACCTCAGCGCCGGCCGCCCAGCTTCGGACATGCCATCCGAGAAGAGCCGCACCCACCATCGCCTCGCGCGCCGCGACCGTCCGCCGTCGGCCCGCCGTTTCCGGTGGAGGTGGGTCTTGGGAGAGCGGGCCCGTGTCCACCGATCCCGCGCCTTCTCGATCTCTCTACTTAGGTGAGACTAACCTTATCTTGAGGCTCGTCTCACCGTCGATCCGGGACCGGGACCGGGACAAGCTGAGGAGGAGCGGTAGCCGTCCGGTAACTCCTGTCGATGGTGATTCTTAGGCTTCCCGCTCATGAGCAACACCGTCCGCCTGACTGCGGTATCGCCTATGTGGCGGACAAGGAACTCAACGGATATGCCGAACAACCGGCCCAGTCCGCGGACCTGACTTTCGACAGGGGTGTGAGTTGACCATCGGGGGATGATCCAACCGGCCATCCGCGACAGGCTCGCGACCATGAACACGTACTTTCCGGGACGGTGGATCGGCGGCGTGACGCTCGTCCTGGGGCCGGTCGTCCTCTGCGTCGGATACCTGCTGCGCTACCTGAGCTCGGTCACCGCGCTCACCCCTCAGCAACAGGCGTGGGCGGAGGCGCAGCCGTTCGCCGCCGCGGGCCAGCTCCTCGCCTACACCTCGGACCCCGCCCTGCTCACCCTCTCCTACGCGGTCTTCGCTCTGGGGGCGGTGCTGCTCTTCCCCGCCTTCATCGCCCTGGCCCAGCGGGTGGGGGGAAGCCTCGCGTTCTGGGGCGCCACGCTGCTGGTCGCCGGGCTCTTCGCCCGCCTGTACTTCGCCGGTGCCGACCAGACCGCCTTCCAGCTCACCGAGGTCCTCGGGCCGGAGCAGGCGACGAACGCCATCATGAAGGGGTACGTCGACATCTCCTACGGGCCGTGGCGGGTACCGGTCTGGGCCTCGGTCGGCCAGTACGCGGGTTCGCTCCTGCTGGCCGTCGCCGCCTGGCGCTCCGGCGTGTTCGGCACCGCCCGCGCCCTGATGCTGCTGCTGGCGGGAGGCACCTGGGTGGGCGTGCTGAAGGCCGCCTCGATCCCCGATGTACTGGTCACCGTCCTGCTCTGCGTGGCCTTGATCCCGCTGGGCACACGGGTGTTGCGTGAGCGGCCACCGGCCCCGACCGGCCGGTCGAAGGTGCTGAGCTGGTGAGCGGAGAGCCGGCCACCGTGGTCGCCCCCACATGTGAGCCGGCCAGGCGACCTGGTGGTTCCTATCTGGCGCATCTGCGGTCGCTTCGCGGGGCGAACCTCCCAGGCGACTACAGACCGAGGAACGCCTCGGGGGGTTGAGCGGCCGCCTTCGCAGGCTGTCGCTCCCCGGCCCTGACGGGAGCACCGGCGCAGGTGGCATGTCATCAGGAGGGGGGCTTGAAGGACAGCAGGTCGCCGGGCTGGCAGCCGAGAACCTCGCAGATCTTGCTCAGTGTGGAGAATCGGATCGCCTTGGCGCGGTTGTTCTTGAGGATCGACAGGTTCACGTTGGTGATCCCCACCTTGTCGGCCAGCTCGACCAGCGTCATGCCACGCTCCTCGAGCAGCCGGTCCAGATGCACCTCGATGGCGTGCTCGGGATTCTCGACAGGGGACATCAGACGGTTCCCGCGAGTTCCTCACGCATGTGCGCGCCGATGCGGACGACCTTCGACATCACCACGAGCCCGAGCCCGGCGATCAGGTACGCCCACGGGAAGGCCCAGCCAGACAAGGCCATCTCCCACACACCACTGACGGGGCCGGCCACCATCGACACAGCAAGGCCGATCTCGACGATGGTGGTGTAGAGCGAGCTCGCGAGCGTACCCGCGACAAGGAACACGCCGAGGAACCACAGCCTGCGGACGACCACCTCGTCGAAGCCGCCCTCCCGCCGTGCGCCCCTGATCAGCCGGTCGAGCAGGAAGAGCGCGACGAGCAGGACCAGCGGGGTGGCGAAACGCGAGGTCTGATACAGCAGCTGGGTGCCGAGACTGGAGTCGTCCTTGCAGATCTGAGGCATGGGGTGGACGAACTCGGCCCCCTCCTTCACGGGGTAGAGGGCGTCGTCTGCGGCGCTACTCGCTTCCATGGCCTTCCGGCGTTGGGGATCGTCGATGAAGTTGTTCTTCACATCGCCGAGGTTCGGCGAGGGCGCACACACCAGGCTTCGGGCGCCGAGGGAACCATAGGTGTTCTCTCCGCCGGTCAGGGCCGCACGCCCGACCTCGTAGATCATCGCTGCCGCGAACAGCACCAGGAGGACGCGTACGGTGACCGCCGTCCATCTCAGAGGGGTTGATCTGTCGAGAGGCATCGCAGGACTCCCATATCGTTGATCGATACTATCGATTGTCGATCGTATCGATAATCGATAAAGAGTCAAGGGACGCCTCGGGCTGGGCTCCGCCGTCCCGACACGGACCACGAGCTCATCCCGAGCGGCGCGCTACGGTCCCGAAACGAAGGAGACTCTGGGAGAGACGCATGTCTGCCGAGGTCACGCATCGGCAGAGTGTGTGTGCCGTTCGCTGTGGTGGGCTGTCGGCCGGTAGGTAGCGATGATCACGCCGGTGCCGGTTGTCGTGGAGTCGACCAGATGGAAGGCCGAGAGGTGCGAGCCCACGTCCGGGAACAGCCGGCGGCCCGCGCCCAGCACCAGCGGATGGATGAGCAGGACGAACTCGTCGACGAGATCGCGCGGCATGAGCGACCTGACCAGCACCCCGCTGCCGAACACCACCAGGTTCTCCGCCACCTTCTCCTTGAGCCCGGCCACGGCATCCGCGGCGTCGCCCTTGAGGAGGGTGGAGTTCCGCCAGGGCAGCGGCTCGGTCAGCGTGGTCGACGCCACGTACTTCTGGACGCTGTCGAGCGCCTCGGTGAACGGGTTCGGCGCCTGCTTCGGCCAGTAGTCGGCGAAGCGCTCGTAGGTCGTCCGGCCGGCCAGGAGGGACCACGCGCTCGACATGCGGGCACCCATGGCTTCCTGCATGACCGGGTCCTGGCGCCGGGCGGCCCAACCGCCGTGCGGGAAGCCGTCGCGAGGGTCCTCGTCGGGGTGCCCAGGAGCCTGCATCACGCCGTCGAGTGACAGGTGCTCGATCGCGATGACCTTGCCCATGTCGTACCTCCCCTGTGGTCGTCCGCCGGGATCCCGGCCTTCTCACCCTCTACACGTACGGCGGGTCGCCGGATCGACAGCGCGTGCACCTTTGCCGCACATTGTCGGCATGACAGATCAGCCCTGGATGGTTCTTATCGGCCCTGCCGCCACAGGCAAGAGCACGTTGGGCATGCTGCTGGCCGAGGCGACAGGTAGGCCGTTCGTCGACATCGACGCCGTGGCGTCGCCCTACTACGCCGAAACGGGCGGCTGGCGACCCTGACGCTGTACACCCTCGACGAGAGTCCCGAACAGAGCGCCGCGCGGCTTCTCTCTGTCTGCGACGCGGCCGAGAGGGAGTAGGCCACCGGACAGATGCCCTGGTGAAGCGGCCGACTCCACGATGCCGGATCCGTCAAGTCTTGTGTTACGACGCGAACCCGTCGATCGTCCAGAGCAAACGGGAGGAACTCCATGGTTCGCAGCAAGCTGGCGCAGTGCACCGTCGTGGCTCTGGCCGCGACCACCCTCACCGCATCACCCGCCGACGCGGTCACCGGCTACACCCCCGAAGGGGTGTGCGGCAGCGGTTTCGGCCGGGTCAAGGACGGCACCAGGGCCGTGGTGGACGACCACGGCACCGTCTTCGGCCACGTCTACCTGCTCTACAACGCGCGAACAGGAGAGAACTGCACGGTCACCATCAAGACGAAGTACGTCGGGGAGCCCACCTGGACCGGCGTCAACCTGATCCGGCGCGGCCGCGACAAACCGCAGGACGCCGGTTACTACCGGTACTACGCCGGGCCGGTGAAGGCGTACGGCAAGGGCATATGCGTCGGTTACCAGGGCCTGGTCTCCGGGATAAGACCGGGAGGAAAGTTCACCAGCAGCACCCCGGTGGGAGTCGGAGAGCGTACGACCTGGGGCAACTGCGGCTGAGCCCGCTGCCTCAGGCGGCGTAGCCCAGCACCAGGGAGACCGCCACCGGCACCAGGTACAGCAGCGGGAAGGGGACGTGGGAGTAGGAGCGCGCCCGAAGCACGGTGACGACGGCTCCGGTGAAGTACAGCACCAGGCCGATCGCGGCCAGGACGCCGATGACCGGCACGAGCAGGCCGACCAGCATGCCCACCGCCCCCGCGGCCTTGGCCACGCCGAGCCACGGCCACCACGAGCTGGGGACGCCGTACTCGGTCAGGGGCTCCACGACCCATGTGGCGCGGATGAAGATGGAGAAGGCCGAGAAGCCCACCCATGCGGCGGCCAGAACGGTGACGACCAGGTAGACAGTGGACATGAGAGATGCTCCTCATCAGGTGGGCGAGAGTACGGGGGCGCTTGTGAGCCCTTCGCTGTCTTGACCCCGCAGGGCGCGGAAGTGTGACAGGGGCAGGCGGCCCACCTCACCTGGACCGTCTCGCGTGTCCCTTGCGCCACGTCATTTGCACTTCGATGACATATTCCACCTGGCGAGGGCCAAGATGCAGGGCGGTGTGCTCAGCCCCGAAGCTTTTCAGGCGCTCGTACCTGTAGATGAGATGCTCGCGCGCATGACGGAGAAAGGCCCCGATCTCTGGAGCGAGAATGCCCTTACCGCGCCAGAATGGGAAGAGCTCCGCACCCTCGCGACCCGGGCGCTCGCGAACATCAGATAGACCCCGTTCATCGCGGTGAGGCCTACCCCCTTGTCCGGATCGTCGCCGACCGCGATCACAGGTCTCGCCGCCGCCCCCGCGGCCCAGCTGTCGCGCCGACGAGACCAGTCCGCTGAGGGACCTCGCCGGAGTCGTGCTCGCGCCGCCGCGTTCAAGGTCCGGTGACCAGGTCGCGACACAGTCTGCGTACGGGTGTCCGATATGACATGGATCACACCGTCCGTAAATCCAATTATGTCCGGAAGTTACCTGTGATATTTCTGTGACCGGACACGATCTTGTGGACATTCAGAACGGGGGTTCTGTTCATGATCGAACCGACAAGGCATCTGGAGCGGTAGACCGTTACGGCCATCCGCCCGATGGGGGACATCGGGCCGCTGTGCCGACTCTGCCGTCAACCCCATCCGCACATGGGGACACCTCTGACATTGCATGTCCGATTTATCCAAAAAGGACGCACATTGAGCATTTCTATGGCCACGCCCCTTCGCCGAGCTGCGCTCGGACTCGGAGCGGCCACCCTTCTCGTCGGCGCCACGACCCTCGACGCCGTGGCGACCGTCGACCCGGTGCAGGAGGCCCTCTCGCAGGCCGCCTCCTCGGGCGCGGCGGTCCAGGTCGCCAGCCTGACCGATGAGAACAGCACGACCGTCGCCAACCCCGACGGCAGCTTCACCACCTCCATCACCTCCGGCCCTTCGAACGTCCAGCGCGACGGCGCGTGGGTGCCCATCGACACCAGCCTCGTCGCCGAGGGCGGGGTGCTGAAGCCCAAGGCCTCCCGTGCGAAGGTGGAGGTCTCAGCAGGGGGCAACGACACCCTGGCCAAGCTGACCGACGACCAGGGCAGGGTGTTCTCGCTGCAGTGGCCGACGGCGCTGCCGGCCCCCGTCGTCAAGGACAACGTCGCGACGTTCGCCAACGCCGCGGGGCCCGGCGCCGACCTGGTCGTCACCGTCATCCCGACCGGCTTCCGCCACGACGTCGTCCTGCGCGAGCGCCCCACGGAGCCGCTGGAGCTGCGCATCCCGGTGCGGACGCAGGGCCTGACGCTGTCCGAGACGGCCGACGGCAAGCTGGAGCTGTCCGGCGAGAACGGCCAGCAGGTCGCCTCCGCCGCGCAGCCCGTCATGTGGGACTCCCGCGGTCACGGCAAGCCCCGCGGTGACTCGATCAAGAAGATCGACACCCAGGTCGAGACGCAGAACGGCACCTCGGTGCTCGTGCTCAAGCCGGACACCGCGTACCTGTCGGACCCGAAGACCGTCTACCCGGTCACCGTGGACCCGACGATCACCCTGCCGATCGTCACCGACACCGACGTCGCGACCTCCTGGGCCTCCCACCCCGGCGACCCGATGATCATCGCGGGCACCATGCCGTGGGAGAACGGCCAGGGCGGCGACATCATGCGCAGCCTGCTGAAGTTCAACACCGACAACCTCAAGGGCAAGCGCGTCGTCTGGGCCACGCTCAAGGCGTGGAACCTGGAGACCAACAAGTGCGGCCTCAAGGTGGGCTCCGGGCTCACCGCCGAGCGCATCACCAGCGCCTGGGACGAGACCAACCTCAACTGGGACAACAAGCCCTCCACCACCAGCAGGGGCGCGTTCACCACCTACGAGGGCCGCGGCCGTACCTGGACGGAGGGATGCGCCCGCGGCGCCGGCTACCTCCAGTGGCCGGTCACCACGATCGCCAGGGACTGGGCCGCCGGCGCCGCCAACCACGGCATCCAGCTGCGCAGCGCCGACGAGAAGGAGACCACCAACTGGCGTGCCTTCGCCGCGTCGGAGAACAAGGACGCCTCGGTCAAGCCCCCGACCCTGAGCGTCACCTACTGGCGCTAGTCCGCGCCACCCCCTGACCGGGTCATCCACAAGATCTCCAGCCGGGCCTGAAGCGCCTGGTCAGGCGGCCCCACCCGTGTACGCGGTGGGGCCGCCTTCCGCGTCGTGGAGCCACTTACCCAGCAGGGGAAGGCGAGGTCGCAGGGGATGGGGTCGTCCCGACGAGGGCGGCCTCACGGGCCGCCACGGCCACCGCGAGCCTCGGGGAGACCGAGATGGTGGGCTCTAGGCGCATATCGGCAAAAGAGGTACGTTCCAGGAGGCGTGATCTCGGGGGACGATCTTGCCCACCCTCAGCTTTCCTGGAGGAGCTTCATGCGCTTGTCCTTCCGTAGGGCCGTCGCCGTGGCCGCGGCCGCGGCTCTGGCCTTACCTCTCTCGCTCACCGCCCCGGCCCAGGCGACGCCCGTCGACGACGTCTTCGCCAAGCTGCTGGTCAAGCAGGTCAAGGGCGCGAACGTCAAGAAGCATCTGGACGCGTTCCAGTCCATCGCCACGGCCAACGGCGGCAACCGCGCCGCGGGTACGCCCGGCTACGACGCCTCCCGCGACTACGTGGCGAACAAGCTGCGCAAGGCCGGTTACAAGGTCACGCTCCAGCCGATCAACTACGTCGAGAGCTGGGTGGAGAACAGCCCGCCCGTGCTGGGCTCGTACGTGCCGAACGAGGACTTCTACACCTTCCAGCCGTCCCCGGCGGGCGACGTCACCGCGCAGGTCCAGGGCGTGGACCTGACGCTGCCGCCCAGCCCCGCGCCCAGCTCGACGAGCGGCTGCGAGATGTCCGACTTCTCGGGCTTCGTGGCGGGACGGATCGCACTCATCCAGCGCGGCACCTGCCCGTTCGCCACCAAGGTGCGCAACGCGGGCTTCGCGGGCGCGGCGGGGATCATCGTCTTCAACGAGGGGCAGCCTGGCAGGACCGAGGCCTACCCCCTCGACCTCGGCGAATGGCGCGCGGGAGTGCCGATGGTGTTCGCCGACTTCGCCGTCGGCCAGGCGCTGGCCGCGCCGGGGACCACCGTCCGGCTCAAGGTCGACTCCACCCTCGTGCTCGGCACCGACGAGAACGTGATCGCCGAGACCCGGTTCGGCGACCCGCGCAACGTCGTGATGGTCGGCGCGCACCTCGACAGCGTGCCCGAGGGCCCCGGCATCAACGACAACGGCTCGGGAACCGCCGCCATTCTGGAGACGGCCCTGCAGATGAAGCTCTTCCCCGTGCGCAACAAGGTGCGCTTCGCCTTCTGGGCCGCGGAGGAGATCGGCCTGCTCGGCTCGGACCAGTACGTCGAGAAGCTGTCCCAGGCCGAACGCGATCGGATCAAGCTCTACCTGAACTTCGACATGGTCGCCTCGCCCAACTACGCCTACAAGCTCTACGACGGTGACGACTCCGACGCCACCGGCTCCCCCGCGGGCCCGCCCGGATCAGCCGAGATCGAGCAGCAGCTGAAGGCCTTCTTCACCAGCCGCAGCCTGCCCACCGTCGGCACCGACTTCGACGGCCGCTCCGACTACGGCCCGTTCATCGCGGTCGGCATCCCCTCCGGCGGCATCTTCACCGGCGCCGAGCAGCCGAAGACGCCCGAGGAGGCGGCCATGTTCGGCGGTACGGCAGGCGTCGCCTACGACATCTGCTACCACCAGGCGTGCGACACGATCACCAACGTCAACGCGACCGCGCTGGACGTCAACTCCGACGCGATCGCCGACTCCGTCGCCCGCTACGCCTTCAACACGCGGAACCTGCCCGACAGGGAGGCCGCGCTGACGGCACGCGCCGCCGTACGGGCCGCCACGGCAAGCGCCGCGAGCTGACCCTCATCACGTGAAGGAGGGCGCTTCCACAGGAGCCGCCCTCCTTCCATCGCACCCTCTGTCCCACCCCCCACGGAGGAACCGATGAAATCCCGCATCCTCGTCCTGGCCGCCGCGATCGCGCTGGCCGCTCCCCTCACCGCCGGCGCTTCGACGGCGTCCTTACCACTGGCGCCACCGAACATCTCGCTGGCCAACGTCAAGGCCCACCTCAGCCAGCTGCAGTCCATCGCCTCCAGCAACGGCGGCAACCGCGCCCACGGCAGGCCCGGCTACCTGGCCTCGGCCAACTACGTCAAGGGACAGCTGGACGCGGCCGGGTTCCAGACCACCCTGCAGTCGTTCACCTACAACGGCGCGACGGGCTACAACGTCATCGCCGACTGGCCCGGCGGCAACCCCGACGACGTCCTCATGGTCGGCGCCCACCTCGACAGCGTGACGGCGGGGCCCGGCATCAACGACAACGGCTCGGGCAGCGCCGCGATCCTGGAGACGGCGCTCGAGGTGGCGCGGCAGGCGCTGCAGCCGTCCAAGCACCTGCGCTTCGCCTGGTGGGGCGCGGAGGAGCTGGGACTGCGCGGCTCGCAGTACTACGTCACCAACCTGCCCACCGCCGAACGCTCCAAGATCAAGGGGTACCTGAACTTCGACATGGTCGGCTCGCCCAACGCCGGCTACTTCCTCTACGACGGCGACAACTCCGACGGCGTCGGGTCGGGCCCCGGACCTGCGGGCTCGGCCGAGCTGGAGCGGACGCTGCAGGACTACTTCGCCTCGATCGGCGTGCCGACCAGAGGCACCGACTTCGACGGCCGTTCGGACTACGGGCCGTTCATCTCGCGAGGCATCCCCGCAGGAGGCACCTTCACCGGCGCCGAGGGCATCAAGTCGAGCGCGCAGGCCCAGCTGTGGGGCGGTACGGCGGGGCAGGCCTTCGACCCCTGCTACCACCGCGCGTGCGACACCACGAGCAACATCAACGACACGGCGCTGGACCGCAACGCCGACGCGGTGGCCTACGCCGTGTGGACGATCGCCACCGCCGTACCGCCGCAGACGGTGTGGTCGGACGATCTCGAGAGCGCCACCGCCTGGACCGCCAACCCGAGCGGGACCGACACCGCCACCCTGGGTCTCTGGGAGCGCGGCGACCCCGAGGCCACCACCTCAAGCGGGAACAAGCAGCTCGGCACGGCCGTGAGCGGCGCCAACGATCTGGTCACAGGGCGGCTGGCGGGCGCGAGCGCGGGAGCGTACGACGTCGACGGCGGGATCACCTCGATCCAGTCGCCTCCCGTCACGCTGCCGTCCAGTGGCGTGCTGAGGGTGTCGTTCTCCTGGTACCTGGCGCACGGCAGCAACTCCTCCAGCGCCGACTTCTTCAGGGTGAAGGTCGTGGGCGGCACGACCAGCACGGTGTTCCAGCAGCTGGGAGCCGCTTCGGACCGCGACGGGGCGTGGGCGGCGTCCACCGCTGACATCTCGGCGTTCGCGGGCCAGACCGTCCGCATCGTGTTCGAGGCGGCCGACGCCTCGGGGGCGAGCCTGCTGGAGGCGGGCGTCGACGACGTCAAGGTCACTCGCCAGTAGTTCACCGGCGCCGCCCCTGTGTCAGGGGCGGCGCCCCGCACCCGCGCGGCGGGCCCGCGTCAGCCGATCTGTTCGGCCAGGGCGCCGGTGGTACTTGCTAGAGCGGTCCGCGACGCCAGGGGCCGCGGATGGCGAGCGTCCGCCCGGGCGGGTCGAGCTCGGCGGTGCTGCCCAGTTGGTTGACGAACATGGTCGAGCCGTCCGGGGCGAAGCAGGCTCCGGCGAACTCGCTGTCGTCGGCGATGTTGACGGCGAACTCGAACGGCTCCCCTCTGCGAGGGTCCAAACCGATCAGCCGGTTGACGTTCGTCAGCCCTGGCGCGAGCGGGTGGGGGTCGGCGTCGGCGGACGACGCGTCGTCCTCGCAGAGCACGATGCCGCCGCGCGGGGTGAAGACGAGGTTGTCGGGTGAGTCGAGCTCCCTGCGCCCTGGCGATTCGTAGACCAGCACCAGCGTGTCGCCTCTGCCTCTCGTGCCGGGGATGAGCCGCCAGACCTGGCCGTAGCCCTCCCTGTAGCCGTCGGCGCCGGGGGCGTCGCCGTTCTTGGCGTCGCCGCCGCTGGTGGAGTTGAAGAAGACGCTGCCGTCGCCGTACCAGCAGCCCTCCAGCCGGTTGAACTTCGCCCCGCCCTTGGCCAGCCCCTGCTGGGTGCAGGTCGGGGCGCCGTTCTCCAGGTCGGGATCGGGGTCGTCGATCCGCACCCACTCGACGGGCAGGCGGGTGCCCATCGTCTGCCCCTCGCGGCAGTCGTAGTTGTCGACATTCTTGATCTTGAGCATCTCGAGGACGCCGCCCGAGGCGAGGTGGCGAGGGTTCCTGGGGCGGAAGCGGTACAACCCGTCGGGCTTGCCCGAGTCGTCCTCCGTCTCGTAGACGTAGCCCGTGCGAGGGTCGACGGCGACCGCCTCGTGGGAGAACCTCCCCATCGCGGTCAGCGGCTTGGAGGCGGCGGGCCTGCCGGGCTCGGGTCCGTCGAGCGGTACCTCGAAGATGTAGCCGTGCTTCTGCGCCCAGCCCTGACCCCGGCCGGCCGTGGTCTCCTCGCACGTCAGCCAGCCACGTCCGTGGAGCATCATGCCGCCGGCGCAGTTGATGATCGTGCCGTTGAGGCTGACGAAGTGCCGCAGCACCTCGCCGCTGCGCAGATCCACCTCCAGCGTGGTGGTGCCGCCGACGCCGAGCTCGTCGTAGCGCTCGGAACCGGGCACGTGGACCCGGCCGATGGGTGACCCCGGCGGGGTGCGGACCTCGTGGTTGCGGATCAGCCTGGCGGTGTGACGGCGGGTGCCGGGGAAGGCGGCCATGCCGTCGTGGGCGATCGGGGTCGCCACGCCGTCCGTCATGGGGGTGCCCGTTCTGCCGAGCACGACGTAGGAGAAGCCGGCGGGCAGCGCGAGCAGCTCCTCACCGGTGTTCCTGGAGGGCGTACGGCGCAGCGGGCCGTACCCCACCTGGTTCGGGTCGGTCCATGGACGGCCGGCGTCCGCCCACGACGCGTGAGCCCCCAGTGTCTCCATGGCGACGCCGCTGGCCAGCACGCCTCCTGCGGTGGCCAGGCCACGGCCGAGGAAGGATCGTCGATCGAGCTCGGTCATGGGTGCTTCCCCTCGGGACCGGACAGGAACGGGACTTCCCCCACCGTAGACGCGCTTCCGCCCGTTGAGGGGACCTATTCAGGTCGCCCGGCGCGCCGCGCCATCAGCGCCTCGACGCCGTCGAGCAGCAGGTTGAGCCCGAACAGGAAGTCGGCGTCCTCCGTCCAGCCCTCGGACTCCTTCAGCAGCCCCGAACGCATCATCGCCGACAGCACCGGATACGTCGCGGGGTCGAGCACCTCGGCGAGCACCTCGCCGTAGTCGGTGGCTCCCTTCACCCCCGCCGCCGCCAGCTCCTGGCCGGCCGCCTTCGTCGCGTACACGAGCGTGGCGTCGGTCAGCGCGTAGCCGGTGAGCGCGGTGGCGACGTTGAACTTCTCCCCGTCGTCGAGCGTGGTGTCGCCGAGCGCGTCCAGGAGACGCTCCAGCCAGTACAGCCGCCGAGGCCCCATGGGCGGGGTGAGCCCCTGGAGCGACAGCAGCCACGGACGCGAGAGCAGCAAGTCCCTGTTGGCACGGGTCCACACGGCGAGGTAGTCGCGCCAGGGCAGCTCCCCCTGCTCGGGTGGCGGCGGGACCGCGCTGTCGGACATGACGGTCAGCAACTCGTCCTTGCTGCCGACATACCGGTACAGCGCCATCGGCGCGACGCCCACCTGAGCCGCCACGCTGCTCATCGACAGCCCTGCCAGCCCCTCGGTGTCGGCGATCTCGATGGCGGCCGCGGTGATCGTCGCCAGATCCAGTCGCGGCTTCGGGCCCCTGCGCGACGAGTGCTCGCGCCCCCACATCCGCGCCACGACCGGCGGCAGCTCCACCATCGACACCTCCCTTTCCAGGAACTGTGTACGTGATATAGCTTAATAACTATGTATGCGATACACAGTACGACGCACACGGATACTGAGGTCGCGATCCACGCCCGGGGCCTCACCAAGTCCTTCGGCGGCACGCGCGTGCTGACCGGGGTCGACCTCGCCGTCCCGACAGGCTCGCTGCTGGCCCTCCTCGGACCGAACGGATCCGGCAAGACGACCACGGTGCGGATCCTGACCACCCTGCTGGCCGCCGACAGCGGCACCGCCACCGTGGCGGGCCACGACGTCGCGCGCGAGCCCGTCGCGGTCCGCCGCGCCATCGGCCTGACGGCCCAGCAGGCCACCGTGGACGACCTGCTCACGGGAAGGGAGAACCTGGAGCTGTTCTCCGGCCTGTACCACGTGGGCAGGCGGGAGGCCAGGCGCCGTACGGCCGAGCTGCTCGACCGCTTCGACCTCGGCGACGCGGCCGACCGCCGGGTCTCGACCTACTCCGGCGGCATGCGCCGACGGCTGGACCTCGCGGCCAGCATGGTGGCCGCGCCCCGGATCCTCTTCCTGGACGAGCCCACCACCGGCCTCGACCCGCGCAGCAGGGCCGAGCTCTGGACCGTCATCCGCGAGCTGCTCGCCTCCGGCACCACCATCCTGCTGACGACCCAGTACCTGGAGGAGGCCGACCAGCTGGCCGCCCGCATCGCGGTGATCAACGGCGGTCGCATCGTCGCCGAGGACGCCCCTGACGTCCTCAAGCGCCAGGTCGGCTCCGAGCGCCTGACCCTGCGCCTGTCGAGCGCCGATGACCTTTCCCGCGCCGGCGCCGTCCTGTCCGCGGGCGGTGACGCGGGCCTCCACCTCGACGCCGGCCGGTGCGAGCTCACGCTGGCGCTCCAGGATCCCGATCACCTGCGCCGCGCCCTGGACCTTCTGCACGGCGCCGCCATCGCCGTCGAGCGGGTCGAGCTGCGCACCCCCACCCTGGACGACGTCTTCTTCGAGCTGACGGCGGCGGCATGAGCACCGCCATCGCCACGACGGCGGGCGACCTGCGCCGTCTCGCAGGCAGGGCGCTGCGCCACGAGGCGCGCACGCCCGACGCCCTCATGGTGAACATCGCCCTGCCGGTGATCATCATGCTGCTCTTCGTCTACGTCTTCGGCGGCGCGATCACCACAGGGTCGAGCGGGCTGGCCTACGTCGACTTCGTGGTGCCGGCCGTCCTGCTCATGGCGGGCGGGTACGGCGCCGCGCTGACGGCCGTGAGCATCTCCCGTGAGATGACCGGCGGGATGATCGACCGCTTCCGCACCCTGCCCATCAGCGGCTGGGTGGTCCCTGCCGGATTCGTCGTCGCCTCGGTGGTGCGCAGCGTGGTGGCGACCGCGATCGCGCTGGCGGTGGCGATCGCGCTGGGCTTCCGGCCCAGCGCCTCGCTCGCCGAAGGGGCGCTGGTGCTGGCCCTGGTCTTCGGGTACGTCCTGGCGGTGTCCGCGGTCGCGGCGCTGTGGGGGCTGTTCGTCAGGTCCACCCAGGCCGCCGAGGCGTTCAGCTTCATGGTGATCTTCTTCCCGTACGTCTCGGACGGCGTCGTGCCCGCGGAGACCATGCCGGGCCCGCTGCGCGGCTTCGCCGAGCACCAGCCCACGACGCCCATCGTGGAGGCGCTGCGCGCACTGCTCCTGGACCAGCCGATGGGGAACGCGGGATGGTTGTCCGCGATCTGGCTCACCGCCGCGGTGCTGATCAGCGTCCCGGTCGCGGCGGTGCTGTTCAGACGGAGGACCGCCCGGTAGCCCTGTGCGGGCGCCCGTGAAAGCACTTCGGCACTTCGGGCAAGTAGGGGCGACCATCGTTGACCCGACCCACCGGAGACACCTGCATGGCCGTTCCACCTGACCTGGCCGACCCTCCCGACCTGCGGGTTCACTTCGAGCAGATCTTCCACGCGCACTTCGCCGAGATCCACCGCTACATCGCCAGGCGGCTGTCCGACGACACCGCCGACGACCTGGCCGCCGAGGTGTTCCTGGCGGCCTACAGGGGCGGATACGACGCCTCGCGCGGCGGCGTGCGGCCCTGGCTGTTCGGCATCGCCACCCACCTCATCTCGCGGCACCGCCGTACCGAGATCCGCAGGTGGAAGGCGCTCAGCCGGACGGCCGAGCGCCTCGAGCCCAGTCACGAGGACGCCGCCCTGGCGCGCGTGGCGGCGGGCGAGGTGGTCGGCCCGCTGGCGGGGGCGCTGGCCGCGCTCAACCGGGGGGACCGCGACGTGGTGCTGCTGAGCGTGCTCGGCGGCCTCAGCCACGCCGAGGTCGCCGCCGCCCTGAACATCCCTGCGGGAACGGTCGCCTCCAGGCTCAACCGGGCTCGCAAGCAGCTCCGCAAGGCACTCGGCGACGTCAACCCCCTGGAGGAGACCCATGGATGAGCTGACCCTCCTGGCACGGGCGCTGCCCGACGCTCCTCCGCCGTCTGCGGAGGTGGTCGAGAGGGCCCGCGCCCGGCTGGCCGCCGCCCGCGAGGAGCCGGTACGGCCATCCCGGTCGGGACGGCGCGACCGCCTCGTCTGGGCATGGACTCTGGGCACGGCCATGGCCACGGCCGCCGTCGTCATGGCCGTCGTCACGCTGGTGTCGAGCCTGGCCCCCGTGCCCGCGCCCGCGGTCGTGCCCGCAGGGGGCAACGAGGCCCTGCTCAGGCTGGCCGACGAGGTGGCGAAGCTGCCGGACGACCGCGGCGCCTACTGGCGCAGGCCATTGCTCAACAACGGGCTGATCAGGGTGAAGGCGGGTGACAAGGCCTTCAATGTGCTCTCCTCGTCGCGGATCGACCTCTGGCAGCCGCGCGACGTCCGCGACCCCGTCCACGTGGAGCGGTGGGAGCAGTTCGTCCGCCCCGCCACCCCCGCCGACGAGCGCGCGTGGCGGGCGGCCGGCGCGCCGTCCACCGTCCAGCGTGTGTGCACGCCGGGCACTCCCGCGGGCGACTGCAAGAAGATACGGATGCGGTCGAAGCCCTCCGACTGCCTCTACACGCACGCGGCCGAGCCCGGGGGCGTGCTCGGCGACCGGCGGCTGGGCGAACTCACCCTCGCCGACCTCACGGCACTGCCCGGCGACGCCGCCCTGCTGCGGGAGAGACTGCGCGCCTACTGGAAGGCCGGAGGGGGCGGCATGGTGCGGGAGAGCTTCGAGAAGTACCTCTCCCGCTCATGGGTGCTGCTGGAGCTGCCGGTCAGCCCCTCGGTCAGGGCGGCCGCCCTGCGCCTTCTCGCGGGACTGCCGACAGCCAAGGTGCGCGGCTCGGTCACCGACCCCATGGGACGCCAGGGCCTCGCGGTCACCTTCGTGAAGAGCGAGGGGTTCACCGCCGATTTCGGCGCCGACGAGGTGGCTGAGCGGTACGTCACCATCCTTCACCCTCGCACCGGCGCCGTCCTGGCCGCCAACGTCTCCATCGCGGCCGAGAGCGCCGAAGGGCTCGCTCAGGGGACGGTCATGCACTACCAGGCGTGGGCGCCCGAGGCGGGCTGGACCGACGAGCGCCCCGAGCGGCCCCGCGGCTGCAGGCTCAGCGACCGCCCGATCCCGTGAGCACGGCGAGAACCCGAATCCCGCCATCGGGAGACAGCAGGCATGACACAACCGCAACCGGTGGAGACGCTAGAGGCGGACGACGCCGAGCTGATCCGCCGGTCACACGATGACCCTGAACAGTTCGCGGGGTTGTTCGACCGCTACATCCAGCAGATCCATCGCTATGTCGCCAGGCGGCTCGGCACCCAGGCGGCCGACGACATCGCGGCGGAGACGTTCCTGACCGCCTTCCGCCGCCGCGCGTCCTACGACCTCACGCAGCGGCTGGCCAGGCCGTGGCTGTACGGCATCGCGACCACCCTCATGGCCAGGCACCGGCGCGGCGAGGAGCGGTTCCTGCGCGCGCTGAGCCGTACGGGGGTGGACCCGTTGCCCGAGCCCATGGCCGACGCGGTGGTCGGCCGCGTCGCCGCCCAGGAGGAGGACCGCCGGCTTGCGGGGGCGCTGGCGGGCCTGTCGCAGGGCGATCGGGACGTGCTGCTGCTGGTGGCGTGGGGCGATCTGACCTACGAGGAGGTGGCGACGGCGCTCGGCGTGCCGATCGGGACCGTCCGCTCCCGCCTGCACCGGGCGCGCAGGAAGGCCAGGGCCGCCCTCGGCGGCGACGATCCGACGAGAGAGGTCGCATGATGGACCAGATCAAGCAGTTCCGCGCGTCGACCCCGGTGATCACCCGCGAGGCGGAGGACAGGGCCCGCGCCGCTCTGCTGCTGGCGATGCGTGAGCCGGCTCCCGCCCCCGTACGGCCGCGCGGGCGGCGCATGCCGCGCCTGGCGTGGCGGCTCGTCCTCGCCGGGACGGCGGCCGTGGCACTTGTCGGGGGGCTGAACGCGGTCGGGGGCGGCGACCGGCCCGCCACGGTCGCCGTGGCCAACGTCCAGGAGCTCGGCGAACGGGCCGCCAAGAGCGCCGCGGCCGACCCCTACTCCGGTTACAAGATCACCCCTTCGGCCGGGCAGTGGCTGTACGTGAAGGAGACGATCGCTCCGCTGCTCGACGAGCCACGCCCGGAGGTCGATCGCGACAGGCGCATGGACCTCGAGACGTGGCACAGCCTGGACGGCAGGCAGACGGCGCTGGACGACGGGAAGGGCAAGCTCGTCGTCCACGAGGTCGGCCCCGGCATCACCGGAGCGGACCTGGCCAAGAGTCCGGTCACGCCCGAGGAGTCCCTGGCCAGAATCGGAGCGGTCATCGACGGCACGCCCGCGGGACCGTTCGAGGAGGGCGCCTCCAGGCAGCAGCGGGTCTTCCAGGCGGTCTCCCAGCTCATGAGCGAACAGGCACTCACGCCCGAGGTGCGGGCGGCGCTGTTCCGCGCGCTCCCGATGATCGAAGGCGTCACGGTCAAGCAGGACGCCGTCGACGCGGCGGGCCGCCACGGGGTCGCGTTCGCCTACACCGGCGAGTGGCAGCGCTCGGAGATCATCGTCAGCTCCGAGGACTACCGCTTCCTCGGGACGTACGGCGAGGCCGTCGCCGACAGGACCTTCCCCAGCGAGAAGGTCGGAACGGTCAGGGCGGGCACTCCCCTGGGGTGGAGCGCGCAGCTGGAGACCAGGGTCGTCGACAGGCCGGGCGAGCGCCCCTGATCCCTTCGACCCCGGCGCCTCAGGAAGGGTCGCGGATCCCCGCGGCCCTTCCCTGGGCACGGAACGAGCTACGAGCGCAGGTCGCGCAGGAAGGCGCGCAGGTCCTGGGCGAGCAGGTCGGGGGCCTCCATAGCGGGAAAGTGACCGCCCCGGTCGAACTCCGTCCAGTGCTCGATCTTCCCCGCGGGGTCCATGACCGAGCGGACCGTGGGGTCGGCGGCGAAGACGGCGACGCCCGTAGGCGGACCCACCGGCTCCGCCCACCCGCCGTCGTCGCCCGCCGCCTGGGCGGTCATCTGCCGGTAGACCTGCATGCCCTCGTAGAGGGCGTGGGCCGAGGAGGCGCCCGAGCCGGTGAACCAGAAGACGCTGACGCCGGTCAGCAACTGATCCTTGTCGACCGCGTCCTCGGGCAGCTCGGCCGACAGGTCGGTCCACTCCTTGAACTTCTCCACGATCCAGGCGAGCTGACCCACCGGCGAGTCGGCCAGCGAGTACGCCAGCGTCTGCGGCCTGGTCGTCATGAGGTGCAGGTAGCCGAGCCCGTCCTGCTGGGCGGCGTTGAACCGCTCGGCCCTGATCCGGTCGGACTCCGAGAGCCCTTCGACCTCCAGCGGCGGCGCGAAGGGGAACGTCGAGCTGGTCCCCGTCAGGTGGATGCCGGTGACCCGGTCGGGCGCGACCATCCCCAGCATCCCCGCCACTCCCCCTCCCGCGTCGGTGCCGTGGGCGGCGTACCGCTCGTAGCCGAGCCTGGCCATCAGCTCCGCCCACGCCTGCGCGACCCTGAACAGGTTGCCCCAGCCCGGCCGCATGGGAGCGGAGAACCCGTAGCCGGGCAGCGAGGGGATGACCAGGTGGAAGGCGTCCGCAGGGTCGCCGCCGTGGGAGCGGGGGTCGGTGAGACGCTCGACCACCTTCCGGAACTCGATCGGCGAGCTGGGCCAGCCGTGCGTGAGGATCAGCGGGAACGCGTCGGGCTCGGGGGAGCGGACGTGCATGGAGTGCACGTCCTGGCCGTCGATCGTGGTCATGAACTGCGGGATCTCGTTCAGCGCCGCCTCCTGGGCGCGCCAGTCGAACCCGTCGGCCCAGTAGGCGACCAGGTCCTTGAGATAGCCGAGCGGCACCCCTCGGCCCCAGCCCTGCTCGGGCGACTCCTGAGGCCAGCGAGTGCGAGCGAGCCGGTCCTTGAGGTCGTCGAGGTCGGCCTGCGGGATCTCGATGAGGAAGGGGCGGATCTGCGTGTCTGCGCTCATGGGAACCACGGTAGAACCCAATGCGGAAGGAACCGTTCCGCGATTCATCGCTGTTTTCAGCGCGACATCCAGGGCGCGGCGAGGCGGGAGGTCACCGGCGAGCCTCTCGCGGCGTGAGCACGACGGACAGGCCGTCGAGCAGGCGTTCGAGGCCGAAGGCGAACAGCGACTCCAGATCGAGGTCCGCGCCGGGCTCCGTGACCTGGGCGATCAGCGGCCCGTCGACGGGGAGCCTGGCCCTGATCCACTGCTTGCTGGTCATCCCCGTGTCCAGCTCGGCACCGGCCTCGCTCTCAATGTTCACCGCCGTCCCCCGCACGTAGTTGACCATCGTGGCGTAGACGTGCAGGCGGGTGTTCGGGTCCAGGCCGAGGCCGTCGAGCGCGCGCAGGGTCCACAGCCCGTACTCCAGCAGCCCCGGCAGCGTGACCGGCCGGGTGATGGACACGAGCCGCGGCAACCAGGGATGGCGCTGGTAGGTCGCCCACTGCAGCTGAGCGGCCACCCGCAGGTGGGAGCGCCAGCCCGGTGGCGGCTCCGGATACTCGATCTCGGCGAACGCGGCGTCGGCGATCAGCTGGGTGAGCTCGGCCTTGGCCTCGAGGTGCCGGTAGAGGGTCATGGTGGCGACCCCGAGCTTGGTCGCCACCGCCCGCATGGACAGCGCGGCCAAGCCGTCGGCGTCGGCGATCTCCATGGCCGCGCGGACGACGCGGTCGCGTTCGAGACCCCCCGCCGAACGCGAGGGCAGTCTCCTGGGAGCGACCACGGCGCCGACCCGGGCCGCGGACTCGATGGCGCCCGCCTGCTTGAGCGCCGCCAGCGCCTTGGTGGCCGTCGCCATGGCGACGCCCCACTCGCGCACGATCGCCCTGGTGGTGGGGACGGGATCGCCGGGCCGCAGCTCTCCATCGGCGATGCGCCGCTCGATGTCGGCGACGATCCGGAGGTACGGCGGTTGCGGATCGTTCACGACGCCATGCTGCCACGCCTCAACGGGCAGGCAGCCAGTTGCCGTGCAGGCCGAGCGGCACCCTCACAGGGAGGTGGACGCGCGCGACGGGCTCACCGGTGAAGTCCTGGGCCGAGAGGATCACCAGGTCGCTCGCGTTCCGGAGGGGATTGTGCAGGTACGTGAGCAGGTATCCCTCGTCCTCCCCTTGCCCCGCCGCGGCGAACACGGCTTCCCCTACCGCCTCGTCCTTGCCGAACGCGTGCACCTCGGCCGTCCCCCGTTCCAGGTCGTGCTTGACCAGGGCGTTGGTGAAGGCGCCGTCCGGCGGTGTGCCCTCGGGTGCGAACGGGATCCCGTACAAGGCGGTCGCGGCCGAGTAGCCGTACCGGTAGGGGCGGGTGGCACGCGCCTCGTTCACGCGCGGGAAGTCCTGCGGACGGTCGTCGACGCGCCGCTGACGAATCCCGTCCTGCTCGATCGTCCAGCGGTCCAGCATGGGCCGGATCGCCCCCGGGTCGGCGGGATCGAACGGCCCCTCGGCCGTGACCAGGTCGACCACGATCGAGTCTCCGTCGTCGTAGGCGTTGAGCGTGTGGCTGACATGGATCGGGTCGATGTCCAGCCAGCGCACGTCACCACCGGTCCGCGGCATGACGCCCACGCGGGTCGGGTGCTCCGGTAGCCACCCGCAGTCGAATCCGTCGAAGCCCAGCGGCGTGTCCCAGAGCACCACGTGGTTCTCGGTGAGCGCGAAGTCGTGCATGAACGGCGTCCGCGGCATGGGGATGGCGGTGGTCCTGACGACGCTTCCCCCCGCGTCGGTCACGATGTGCTGGACGAAGTCGCGGCCCGGCATGTACGACAGCGCGTGCAGTTCGCCGGTGAGCGGGTCGTGCTTGGAGTGCGCCCCCGCCGTGAACCCCTCCGCGGTCCCTCCCAGATCGCACACGCCCACGGTGTTCAGCTCCTCGTCCAGCTCGGCAGGCGGCAGACCGCCCTCCGCCATGGCGAAGGTGCGCTGGGCGTGCTCGATCACGTGCACCATGGGCGCGAATCCCGGTACGCGCACGAAGCGGTTGCGGTACCACTCGGCCCGGCCGTCACGCAGCCGCACCCCGTGCACCATGCCCTGGCCCATGCCCCAGATGTGCACGACGGGGTCCTCCACGCCCAGCGGGTTGGGCCCGTTGCGCAGGTAGCGGCCGTTGAGTTCGACCGGGATCCGCCCGGTGACCGGGAGATCGTAGGCGGTGACCTCTTCGGTGACGGGCGCGAAAGGCCCTTCCAGATATCTCATGTGGACACCGTACGCAGACGAGGCCCTGGGTCCGGGATCACCACGGAAAACGCCCTGCTGTGCACTAGTGCAACCACTCGAGCAGGCGCCGGGGCTTCGCGGGGTGCGGGGTGCTCAGTCGCCGCTCGCGGGCCTGTTGTCAGGCCGGTCCGCGAGCAGGGGGAGCCTCGGGTCCCAGCGGGTGCCGTCCGCCAGGTCGCGCCGCCGCCGCGCGATGCCCGTCAGCGTCTCGAGCACAACTCTGTTGGCCAGGAAGGAGGTGATGTCGGCCTGGTCGTACGGCGGAGACACCTCGACCACGTCGACACCCACCACGGGCAGCTCGTAGGCGATGCGGCGGACGGAGTCCAGCAGCTGGCGCGCGGTCAGCCCGCCAGGCTCCGGGGTGCCGGTGCCAGGCGCGTGCCCCGGGTCGCACACGTCGATGTCCACCGACAGGAAGACGCCGTCGCACTCGTCGACCGCGATGGCGAACGCCTCGGTCAGGCACTCGTCGAGGCCCCTGGCGACGATCTCCGACATCTCGTAGGAGCGCATCCGCTGCTCGGCCATCCAGTTCAGCGTCTCGGGCTCGGGCCAGTAGCCGCGCAGCCCGATCTGCAGGAACCGGTCACCCCGCAGCGCCCCCGACTCGATGAGGCGTCGCATCGGGTGGCCGTGCCCGATGAGGGAGCCGAACGTGATGTTCCCCGTGTCGGCGTGCGCGTCGAAGTGGATCATCGACACGCGGCCCTGCCCGAGATGCTGGGCCACCCCCGCCGCGTCGGGCCAGGCGATGGTGTGGTCGCCGCCGAGGGTCAGCGGGATCGCGCCGTTCGACGTCACGGTGTGGACGGCGTCCTGGAGGTCGCGCACCGAGCGCTCGGCGTCGCCCGAGTACATCTCCACGTCACCCGCGTCGTAGACCTTCAGATCGCGCAGCCCGTCGACCCGCATCGCCAGCGAGGGCCTCGACCCGTCGTGCGGCAGGTAGCAGGACTGCCGGATGAACTGAGGGCCGAACCGGGTGCCGGGCCGGTGCGAGGTGCCCCCGTCGAACGGCGCGCCGAGGATGACCACGTCGGCGTCCGCGTAGGTCGCGGCGTCCCGCCAGTCGCATCGCTCCACGCCGAGAAAGGTGATGTCCGGGCCGAACTGGGTTCCATAACGTGCCATGTCGGGGATCTTCCTCATTCGTCCGCCGCCGAAGCACGGCATGGCGCCACGACCGTGGCAATAGATCTACCCGCGCGTCCCCCGAAGGCAAAAAGACCGGTACGGCGGGCAGACACAGGGCCCCTGACCTGCCCTTGACGGGCCGAACTAACCCGGTCTCGGAGATTGACTCCACGGAAGTTCGCCTTTATCGGCTGAGCAGGCGCATACTGGTAACGATGAAGCCCACGAGAGCAGCCCGTCGCCCCTTGCCCGGAAGTCCCTTCAACCGACCTGCCGCGCCTCTACCTCCGCCTGAGCAGTTCGAGCTGCAGGACAGGGTGAGCCACGACAAATACGGCCTCGGCCTGGTGATCGGCGTCGAAGAGGACGTCGCCGTCCTGGTCGACTTCGGCACCGAGAAACTGCGCATCAGCGCGCCGTACCCCAAGCTTTTCCGGCTCTGAGATCACGATGGTGCCCACCGAGTGGCATGTCGGCTGAGTTCGACCGGCCACGCCCGCACTCGTGACCTTCATCGGCCAGCACTGAACGACGCGTCGACGTCGACGTGAGGGGCCCTTGCCGATGGCATGGGCCCCTCACTCGTGCCGGCCGGTTCCCGCTGTCGGAGTCCGCGCTCACCGCCTACGTCGACGCCCTTCCCGAGAAGGAGTCGTGGACGTTCGAGGAGCGGCGCGCGGGCCTGTTCACGATCACGGGGGCGCGCCGCTGGCAGGGCGTCGTCCAGCTCACCACAGGTGACGGTGGGCTGCTCGTCTCCTGTGGGCTGGCCAGGGCACCGGCCGACCGTCTGGCGGACGTCGAGGCCTCAGAGATCGAGCACCTCACCGGCGACTGGTACGCCACCTGCCTCGACCTCGACTGATCCGCCCCTCCGGCCAGGGTTCCACACCAGCCATTTGCGCTCGACCTCGTCCTCGAGGTCGACACCATGGTGGCGCGCCATCAGCAGCACTTGGCTCAGGACGTCGGCGCGCTGGTCCGTCAGCTCTCCAGATAGGCCAGGACGGCCATGACGCGGCGGTTGAGGTCGTCGTCCGGCGGGAGTCCGAGCTTGGCGAAGATGTTGGAGGTGTGCTTGCCGATCGCCTTGTCGGTGACGACCAGCTTGCCGGCGATGGCCTGGTTGGACAGCCCCTCCGCCATCATCGCCAGCACCTCGCGCTCCCTCGGCGTCAGCGCCGCGAGACGGTCGTCGCGGCGGGTCAGGAGCTGGCTGACGACCTCGGAGTCGAGCGCGGTGCCACCGGCCGCGACGCTCCTGACGGACTCCACGAACTGCTCGACGTCGCCCACCCTGTCCTTGAGCAGGTAGCCGATCCCGCCCGACCTGTCGGACAGCAGCTCCCTGGCGTAGAGCTGCTCGACGTACTGGGAGAGGATCAGCACCGGCAGCCCCTTCACCCTGCGGCGCGCCTCCAGGGCGACGCGCAGGCCCTCGTCGGTGTGGGTGGGCGGCAACCTGACGTCGATGACCGCCACGTCGGGCCGATGCTTCAGCAGCGCGGCCAGCAGCATCGGGCCGTTGTCGACCGCCTCCAGCACCTCGAAGCCGTGCGTCGTCAGCAGGCGGATCAGCCCGTCCCTGAGGAGAGCGAGATCTTCGGCGATGACAACGCGCACGGCAGCTCCATGATGAGTTCGCTCGGCCCGCCTGGGGGGCTGTGGACGGTCAACGTGCCCTCGAAGGCCGACAGCCTGCGCGCGATGCCGCGCAGGCCCGTGCCCGCTGCGGGATCGGCGCCGCCCCTGCCGTCGTCGCCGACGGTCAGGCGCAGCACGCCGTCGGCGTACGTCAGGCGCACCCACGCCGAGGAGGCCCCGCTGTGTTTCGCGATGTTGGACAGAGCCTCCGTGGCGGCGAAGTAGAGCGCGGACTCCACCGGAGCCTCAGGCCTGCCCTCCAGGTCGAGGTCGAGCCGTACGGGGACGGGGCACAGCAGCGCGGCGGCCTGGAGGGCGCCGACGAGCCCGCGGTCGGCCAGGACCGGCGGGTGGATGTTGCGCACGAGATCACGCAGGTCGGTGAGGGCCTGACCGGCCGACTCCCAGGCCTCCTCGATCAGCCCCCTCGGGTCCGGCGCGGATCTGGCGAGGCCGAGGGTCATCCTGATGGAGATCAGCCTGGCCTGCGCGCCGTCGTGCAGGTCGCGTTCGATCCTGCGCAGCTCGGCGGCCTGCGCGTCGGCCAGCTCCCTGACGCGGGTGTCGGGGTGCAGGAGCAGGTCGGCGAGGCGGGCCTGGGCCCTGGTGGCGAGGTGGCCGAAGCCGGCGGCGAGCGACACGATGGCCAGCATCGACAGCGACAGGGTGAGTGTCACGGCCATCGAGGTCTCGATCATGCGCAGGGTCCAGATCACCCCGAGCGCCGAGAGCATCACCACCACCCCCAGCAGGGCGGCGGGGCCCGTCACACCGTGCACGAACAGCCAGGCGACCAGCCGCAGGTCACCGGGGTCGGACCCGGCGAGCCTGCGCGCCGCCGCCAGCACCCTGCGCCGCGCGAACGGCAACGCGAGCAGCAGCGCCAGCGCGGCCACCCCGGTCGCCGCGTTCGTGAACAGCCTCACATCTGAAGAGTAGGTCCACCCCCACTGTGCCGGGCGCCGGTGCGCGAAAGCCTGAAGAGGTGATCGAGACGAACGCGCTGCGCCGAGCCCGAACGGCGGCTCGAGGAGGCGTTCATGGAGTCGACCGAGGGAAGTGTGGAGTTTCGATGATCGACGCGGTGCTGGCGGAGTGGCTGAAGTTCAGGTCGCTGCGCTCCAACTTCTACCTGCTCGCCTCGTCACTGCTGGCGGTGTTCCTGAGCGCGGGGGTGGCCTTCATGGTCACGCGCGGCTTCGACAACCAGACCGGCGCGGACCGGTTGCGCTTCGACAGCCTCGGCGACGGACTGGGCACCGGGCTTCCTGTGGCCTACTTCGTGCTGGGTGCGCTCGGTGCGCTGACCATGACCGCCGAGCACGACTCGAGCCTGGTGGCCGTGCCAAGGCGGCTCCTGCTGCTGTTCGCCAAGGTGCCGACGCTCCTGGTGGTGGGGCTGGTCGCCGGTGAGGTGCTGGCCTTCGGCATGCACTTCGCCACGCAGGCCGTGCTCGGCGACAGGGCGGGGCGGGTGCTGCTGAGCGGGCAGACACTCGGGACGTCGCTGTCCGAGCCCGGCGTGCTGGCCGGCGTGGTGCTCGCCGGCGCGTCGGTGTCGCTGGTGGCGCTGGTCGGGCTCGGTGTGGGCACGGTGCTCCGCTCCACGGCCGGCTCGCTGGTCGCGCTCATCATGCTGGTGTTCGTGCTGCCCACGGCGGCCATGACGCTGCCGAGCCCGTGGGGCTCACGGATCGGCGCGTACATGATCGTGGGCGGTGGCGATCTGCTGCCGCCGCTGGCCGCCTTCGCGGTGCTGGTCACCTATCCGGTCGTGGCGATGGCGGCAGGGGCGGTCGCCATCGTCGTGCGGGGACGCAGGGCCAGGCCGCTGGTCGCGGGGGTGGCGGCCACGGGCGTGCTGGTGGCGACGGTCGTGTTCGCCCAGCCCGCGGGCGCGACGTCCGCCGTCGAGTGGAAGCCGTGCCGCAAGGACATGGAGTGCGGCTCCGTCCAGGTGCCGGTGAACTGGGACGAGCCCGGGGGCAGGAAGATCAGCATCCCCGTGGCCAGGCTCGCCGCGAACGGCACAGGGCGCAGGATCGGCACCGTCTTCTCCATCCCGGGAGGCCCGGGCGGCTCGGGCGTCGACGACCTGGAGAAGTCGGGAGGCAACTTCTCCCACCTGCGCGATCGCTTCGACGTGGTCAGCTTCACCCCTCGCAACTCGCCCGCGCTGGAGATCTTCTCCTCCGAGTGTCTCGCGAAGGGCCCGTGGCTGACTCCGCCGGACGACGAGCGCGCGTACGAGAGGCTGGGCGAGGCGAACGCCGCCGCCGCGCGGCGGTGCGCGGCGCGCGACCCCGAGCTGTTCGGCCACCTCGACTCGGTCTCCGTCGCCAGGGACATCGACGCCGTCCGCGCGGCGCTCGGCGAGGAGCGGCTCAGCTTCGTGGCCACCTCCTACGGCGGCGTGCCCGCCTACGCCTACGCCAGGCTCTTCCCTCGCAGGATCAGGGCGATGTACCTGGACGGCGTGGTGAACCTGTTCCGCAGGGACGAACGCCACCAGGTCATGGAGGCGCAGTTCGACCGGTTCGTCACCTGGTGCGCCGCCAGCACCGCGTGCAAGCTGCACGGACGCGACGCGGGTGAGGCGTGGCGCGCTCTGGTGGCCGCCGCCGACCGCAGGCCGATCCCCGCGGACGGCACCGCCTACAGCGGGTTCGACCTGCAGATCGCCGCCGCCCCGCACCTCGTCTCGCCTGGCGACGACCACGCGAGGTGGAAGCAGCTGGCGGAGAGCATCGAAAGGGCCGAACGTGGCGACGCCTCGGGCTTCTCCGGCTACGTCGAGGCGGGCATCGGCAGCCCGAAGCCCATGGCCTTCGTCGGGATGAACATGACCCACTGCCTGGACGGCTTCCGCTTCCGCGACTACGCCGACTACCGCGGCGTCAGAAGGGACGGCGAGCGCCTGTCGCCGAACCTGTCGGGCAACGTGGTCTGGCACCGGCTCGGCTGCGTGGGCTGGCCGCGGCCCGTGAAGAACCCGCCCGCACCGCTGCCCACGGCCGGGCTGCCGCCGTTCCTGGGCGCGGGGACGTGGACCGACTACGACGACACCGCCGACCTGGCGATGCGGGTGCCTGGCTCGTCGGCGGTCCGCTTCGAGGGACACGGGCACGGGCTCTACCTCACAGGCGACGCCTGCACGATCGCGCACGCCAACCGCTACCTCATCGACCTGCGACTGCCCCCTCGGGGAACGGTGTGCAGGCCGGAGAGCGAGTGAGCCGGTCGTGCAGGCGGACGCGCCGTACGGGGGCGACGCCGGCGGCGAGGGCGGCCAGGGGCGAACCGCGGCCCGGGAGGCACCAGACCTGTGTGGTCGCGACCATGGGGACGAGCGCCGACAATGCAGTGGTGGACATCAGAGAAGGCGCGGCCGCCGACGCGGAGCCGATCGCGGCGCTGCACACCAGGAGCTGGCGGACGGCCTACGCCGGGATCTTCCCCGCCGACTACCTCGAAGGGCCCGTCGAGGAGCAGCAGGCCGCCATGTGGCACGAAAGGCTGGTCAACGGCGCCAAGGGCGAGCTGCTGGTCGCCGACGACGGCACGAGCATCGCGGGGTTCGCCTATCTCATCCCCGAGGACGGCCGGGTCCTGCTGGACAACCTGCACGTCGACCCCGCGCTCAAGCGGTCGGGCATCGGCGGCGTGCTGCTGCGCCACGCCCTCGACAGGGCGGCGGGCCAGGAGCTCTACCTCGAGGTGCTGAAGGAGAACAGGCCCGCCATCGCCTTCTACGAGCGCCATGGCGCCACCAGGGCCAGGCAGTTCGTCGAGCGCTTCCCCGGCTTCGAGGTGGAGGTGCTGGAGTACTACTGGAGCGGGATGCGCAGCGACACCGTCCCCCGCAGGTCGAGCCAGGCCTCCTGAGGCCCCCTGACCAGGCGCATCACCACCTCCTCGCACCCAGGGCAGCGGGCAACGAGCCCGGGGCCCGCGTCGTAGACCATCAGCTCGGCGACGGGGCCCTTCAGGCCGCAGGCGGCGCATCTGCCGACCGCCGAGGTGAGGTCCACGGCGAAGATCTCGCCCAGCGGTCCCGCGAGGGCGTTGCCGTCCAGGTGCATGTCAGCCTCCAAAGCGCTCGGTCCTGATCCGCGCGGAGTCGTGACCGACGTCGAGCAGCAGGTCGGCGGCGGCCTCGACGAAGCCGGTCGGCCCGCACACGAACACGTCGGGTCCGGGGCCCGGCACGTCGTCCTTGGTGATCCTGCGGTGCGGCGCGAGCCTGGTGTGGACCCAGGTGATGGTCAGCCACGGGTCGGGCGCGTCCAGCTCGGCGGCGTAGTAACGGCGGGCGGGCTCGCGCAGCGAGTAGACCAGGTGGAACGGCGTGTCGCCGCCCGCCAGCCGCCTGGCCCTGATCATGGCCATGAGCGGCACGATCCCCGACCCGCCCGCCACGAGCAGCACGGGCGTCGTGACGGCGGGCCGCCACACGAACCAGCCGCCGACGGGCCCGCGCAGCTCGATCTCGTCGCCGACCGTCAGCTCGTCGACGAGGTACGGCGAGACCTCACCGTCCGGCAGCCCCTCCACGGTCAGCTCGACGCCCTCGGGGGTGGCCAGGGAGTAGCTGCGCTGCGCCGTGTAGCCGTCGGGCGCGGTCAGCCGCACGTCCACGTGCTGACCTGCCAGGTGACCCGGCCAGTCGGGCACCTCGAAGACCAGCGTGCGCGCTGTGGGGCTCTCCTCGCGCGCGGCGGTCAGCCGCGCGCGCCGCCACCTAATCACCCTCGTAGCGCTGCTCGCGCCACGGGTCGCCGTAGTTGTGGTAGCCGGCGCTCTCCCAGAAGCCGGGCCAGTCCTCGTTCAGCAGCCTGATGCCGCGCACCCACTTGGCCGACTTCCAGAAGTAGAGGTGCGGCACGACGAGCCTGGCGGGGCCGCCGTGCTGGGGTTCCAGCTCCTCGCCGTCGAAGCGGTGACAGATCCACGCCTTGCCGTCGAGCAGGTCCTCCAGCGGCAGGTTGGTGGTGTAGCCGCCGTAGGAGTGGACGAGCGCGTACTCCGCCGCGGTCTCGACGTCCTCGAACAGCACGTCGAGCGAGACGCCCTGCCAGGTGGTATCGAACTTGGACCACTTGGTTACGCAGTGGATGTCGGCCGTCGGGCTCTCCTGAGGCAGCGCCATGAGCTCCTGCCACGACCAGCGGTGGGTCTGCCCGGCCTCGGTGTCGATGGCGAACTCCCACCGGTCCTGCTCGATCCTGGGCGTGGGCCCGGCGGAGAGCACGGGAAAGTCGTGCACCTGGTACTGGCCTGGCGGCAGGCGGCCGTGGTCGTCCCGCGGCCTGCCGCGAAAGCCCCGCGAAATTATCCCCATGGGGCGATCCTGCCCGAACGGGGGTCAAGCGCATCGCATGGGGGGTGCGAGATCTACCCGACGGCGTAGCCGGCGACCGAGGGCCAGCGGACGGTCATCACCACAGACTCCTCCTCGGCGACCCAGGAGTGGTCCACCCCCACGCCCCACACGACGTAGTCGCCCTGCCGTTCGAGAACCACGCTGCGGCCGGGGAACTCCAGCCTGAACCTGCCGCTGATCAGCACGAGAAGGGCGGTGCGCTTCTCGCCGTGCACCCACTGGGCGCGCTCCTCGCCCTTGGGGTGGACGCCCCACTTGATCTCGACGTCCTGGCTGTGCCGTACGTCGTCCTCGGGCTTGAAGTGCCCCAGCAGCCAGCCCCTGTCGCCGGGGGCGTCGGCCTGCGCGTGGCCGACGTAGATGCTCTCCGTCACGATCGGTGACGTTAACACGCAGGTAGGCTGCGCGCGTGATTCGTACTGCAACCGTCCAGGACGTCCCAGAGATCATCGCCATGATCCGCGAGCTCGCCGACTACGAGAAGGCGCTGCACGAGGTGCGCGTCACCCAGGAGCAGCTCGAGAGCGCCCTCTTCGGGCCCAGCCCCGCCCTGCACGCCCTGATCGCCGAGCAGGACGGGCGTGTCGTGGGCTACACGCTCTGGTTCCTCAGCTTCTCCACCTGGCGCGGCACCCACGGCATCTACATGGAGGACCTCTACGTGCGCCCCGACGCCAGGGGCGGCGGCCACGGCAAGGCGCTGATGAAGGAGCTGGCCAGGATCTGCGTGGAGCGCGGCTACCATCGCCTGGAGTGGTCCGTCCTCGACTGGAACCAGCCCGCCATCGACTTCTACAAGTCGATCGGGGCGGTCCCGATGGACGAGTGGACCGTCTACCGGCTTACCGACGAGCCGCTGCGGAGGCTGCCCCAACAGGCCGGATAGGGTGGCCTGACGTGCGAGACATCACTGTTTTCAGCGGCAGCGCCCACCCTGAGCTGGCCGCGGAGATCTGCGCCCACCTCGGCACCCCCCTCCACCCCGTCCGCCTCCACCGCTTCGCCAACGACTGCCTGGAAGTCCAGCTGCAGGCCAACTGCCGCGAACGGGACGTCTTCCTCATCCAGCCGCTCGTCCCTCCCGTGCAGGAGCACCTGGTCGAGCTCCTGCTCATGATCGACGCGGCGCGCGGCGCGTCGGCCGCCCGCACCACGGTCGTCATGCCGCACTACGCCTACGCCCGCTCCGACAAGAAGGACGCACCTCGCATCTCCATCGGCGGCCGCCTGGTCGCCGACCTCCTGGTGGCCGCGGGCGCCGACAGGGTGCTGGCCATGACCCTGCACTCGCCGCAGGTGCACGGCTTCTTCAGCGTCCCCGTCGACCACCTGCACGCACTGCGTGAGCTGGCCGCCCACTTCCGCCGGTACGACCTGTCCAACACCGTCGTCGTCTCCCCCGACCTCGGCAACGCCAAGGAGGCCGCCGCCTTCGCCAGGCTCCTGGGCGCCGAGGTCGCCATGGGCGCCAAGCAGCGCCTGAGCGACGACAAGGTGACGATCAGCTCGGTGATCGGTGAGGTCAAGGGCAAGGACGTCATCGTCCTCGACGACGAGATCGCCAGGGGCACGACGGTCATCGAGCTCCTCGACAGGCTGCGCGAGCGCGAGGTCAACTCGATCAGGATCGCCTGCACCCACGGGCTGTTCTCGGCCGGAGCCGTGGAGCGGCTCACCGACCGCGACGACGTGCTGGAGATCGTCTGCACCAACACCGTCCCGATCCCCGAGCCCAAGCCCGACGCCAAGCTGCGCGTGCTGTCGGTGGCGCCCGCGCTGGCCGAGGCGATGCGCCGCATCCACGAGGGCGAGTCGGTCTCCGCCCTCTTCGGCTGACCTCCCCTCCTCACGCGACCACCGCGCGGGCCAGGCGGGCCAGCGCGGCGCTGATCTGGGACGGCATCAGGCCCCGCTCCTCCCGCTGGTAGGTGTAGACGTCGGGGGCCAGGGGCGCCAGCAGGGTGTCGACCAGCGCGTCGGCGTCCCGTACGCCGTCCAGCAGCGATCTGACGTGGACGCGCCAGAAGCCGTACGCGCCCGTCTCGAAGCGGGAGCGGCCCACCTCCGATCCGAGGATCAGGTGGGCGTGCTCCTCCAGCAGCTCCACCATCGCCGCGTAGAAGGCGGCCATGCGCTCGGCGGCGGGCGCCCCAGGTCCGAGCGGCGGCTCGCCGCGGATCAGCTTCTCCTGCAGCACGCGTTCGTGCTCGTCGAGCAGGGCCACGGCGATCGAGGCCCGGTCGGGGAAGCGGCGGTAGAGCGTGCCCCGCCCGACGCCCGCGGCCTTCGCGATGTCGTCCATGGTGACGTTCGGCGCGCCCTTGGCCCTGAACAGTCCTGCAGCGGCCTCCAGGATCCTGGCGCGGTTGCGGGCGGCGTCGGCTCTCTCCATATGGACATGGTGTCCGGTTATTGGGTACCTTCGCAAGTGGACACCGTGTCCGCTTAGTGAGGAGCCTCCCATGAACCTGTTGCACCTCGACGCCAGCGCCAGGCGCGCGTCCTTCTCCCGCGAGCTGTCCAGGATCTACGCCGACGCCTGGCGCGCCGCCAACCCCGACGGCGGCTACACCTACAGAGACCTGGCCGCCTCGCCCGTCCCCCACATCGACGAGGCCTGGACCGAGCTGTGCGACTACGTGCTCGCCCACGAGATCACCGAGATCGCGCGCTACCGCGAGGCGGTGCGCACCCCGGCGCAGGAGCGGGCATGGGCCGTCCTGGAGCCGCTGCTCGACGAGGTGGTCGCGGCCGACGTGATCCTCATCGGCACGCCGATGTACAACTACTCGATCCCCTCGTCCCTGAAGGCCTGGCTCGACCAGATCACCTTCCCGAAGATGTCGCTCAAGGGGCGCTCGTTCGTGGTGACCAGCGCGAGGGGCGGAGCGTACGGCCCCGGCACGCCCAAGGAGGCCGTGGACCACCAGGAGCGCTATCTGCGCGACTTCTTCCTCGGCCACTTCGCCGTGTCCGAGGTGAGCTTCGTCCACGCCGAGCTGGTGAACTCGCTGATCGATCCCGGGCTCGCGCACCTGCGTGAGCGGCACCTGGAGTCGGTCGCCAGGGCACGGAAGGAGGCGGGACGGTGAACTGGGTCTATCTCGCTCTCGCCGGCCTGGTCGAGGTGGCCTGGTCACAGAGCATCAAACCGACGCAGAACTTCACCAGGCCCGTGCCGACGGCGATCTCCCTGGTGCTGATGGCGGCGGCGGTGTGGCTGCTGTCCAAGGCGATGGACACCCTGCCCGTCGGCACCGCGTACGCCGTCTTCACCGGCATCGGCGCGGTGGGCGCGATCACGCTGGGCGTCGTGCTCAACGACGACCCCGTCACCGTGGGGCGCATGGCCGCGTTGTCGCTGATCGTGGGCGGCGTGGTCCTGGCCAGGGTCACCGCCTGACCCGTCCGAAGGGCGGCATTTCCGGCTGATGAGTAGGATCGCGGACGTGGCTGAAATCAGGGAGCTGTATCTGACTGCGGCGGCCTCGGCGGTGGCCCTGCTTCGCGACCAGGCGGTGGCGGCGGCCTGGGCCAAGCCCAGCGCGCTCACCGAGTTCAGCGTGGCGGGCCTGGCCGGCCACCTGGCTCAGCAGATCTTCAGAGTCGACCTCGCCCTGGACGCGGAGCCGAACGGCTCCGTCATCCCGCTCAGGGAGCACTTCGCCCGCTCCGCCTGGGTCACGGCCGGCCTCGAGCACGAGTCGAACGTCAGCATCAGGCGCGGCGGCGAGGACGCGGCGGCGGAGGGGCCAGGCTCGCTGGTGGCTCTCGCCCAGGCCGGCCTCGACAAGCTCACGGTCGCCCTGCGGGCCGAGCCCGCCGACAGGGTGCTCGGGCTGCCGTGGGCGCAGTGGTCGCTGACGCTCGACGACTTCCTGCTGACCAGGCTCATGGAGCTCGTCGTCCACTCCGACGACCTGGCCGCCAGCGTGGGCATCCCGACGCCCGAGCTGCCTCAGGACGTCATCGACCCGGTGGTCGACCTGCTGGCGCGCCTTGCCGTCCACCGGCACGGGCCGACGGCGGTGATCCGCGCGCTGAGCAGGACCGAGCGCGCGCCCGCGACGATAAGCGCCTTCTGAGCCCGCCGGAGGCCGATCAGGCGGAGGCCGAGTTCAGCAGGCGCATGGCCTCGGTCACGTCCTGAGCCGACGGCGCGGTGGCGGGATCGAGCAGCCACTGCGCCAGCAGTCCGGTGAGCATCGCCTGGTAGAAGGAGCCGAGCACGCGCGCCCGCTCTGGCTCGGCCTCGGGGTCGATCTCGCTGAAGATCTCCGCGAGCCCGAGCCGCGCGGACCGCACGCCCGCGGCGAGGTGCTCGCGCATCTCCGGCAGGTGGTCGATCTGCCCCAGGATCTCGAACTGCGTCGCCCACAGCGGCCTCAGCTGCTCGAAGGTGTCGATGACCCGCTTCCAGGCCGCCTCGAAGCGCCCCATGGGGCTCGCCTCGGGATCGAGGTCGCCCTTCAGCGCGATCTCCAGGGAGTCGCCCCACTCCTTCATCGACTCGAACAGCGCCTCGTTGAGCAGCGCCTCCTTCGACCCGAAGTGGTAGCCGATCCCCGCCAGGCTGACCCCTGAGGCGTTGGCGATGTCGCGTGCGGTGGTGCGCGTGTATCCCTTCTCGACCAGGCAGCGCTTGGCGCCCTTGAGCAGGTCTTCGCGATTTCCTCCCATCGTCCCAACCTAGCACAGTTGTCTAAGACGTTCATCCAAGCCGTGGACGAGCGCCGCCAGCCCCAGCTCGAAAGCGGCCATGGCCCGCGCGGGCGGCGCGTCCTTCAACGCCCCCGAGAGCAACGGGAGCTCCTGCGAGGAAGGATCGATCATGACACCGGGCGCGGCCAGGTCGAGCGCGGAGCCGATCGCGAACGACTCGATCGCGGTGAACACCGTGACCACCTGATCGCTCGGCCATCCCGCCCGCTCCAGCAGCGCCACCGCGCGCTCGTACATCGCCAGCGTGGCGGGCGACCTGATCGTGGTCGTGGACAGCAGCTTCGCGGTGTTGGGATGGCGGGCGAAGGCGGCCAGGTACGACCTGGCCCATACGGCGAGCGCCTCCTGCCACGGCTCCCCGTCCAGCGCGTCCACGTCCATCTCGGCCACGACCAGGTCGCGCACGCCCTCGACGATCTCCTCGCGGCCCGAGACGTGGTTGTAGAGCGAAGCGGCCTGCACGCCGAGCCTCCTGGCCAGACGCGTCACGGTCAGCGCCTCGGAACCGTCCTCGTCCACCAGCGCCAGAGCAGCGGCGAAGATGCCCTCTCTGCTCAGAATCGGCCGCCGCGGTCTTCCCATCACGTGCCCCCTTCGAGTACCGTCCCACCAACAAACTAACGCCTTTAGTTTCGGAGCCGGCCATGCCTCTGTCACGCAATGCCATCGGCACCGCTGACCTGGTCTTCTTCGTCGTGGCCGCGGCCGCTCCCCTCACCGTCATGGCAGGGGTGGCGCCGCTGGCGATCGGCATCGGCGGCGTCGCCGCTCCGCTCGGCTACCTGCTGTCGGGCGTGGTCGTCGGCCTGTTCGCGGCCGGGTTCACGGCGATGAGCGGGCACGTGCGCAACGCGGGAGCCTTCTACGCTTACATCGGCAGGGGCCTGGGCAAGGCGACGGGCCTCGGCTCGGCCTACGTCGCGGTCATCTCCTACAACCTCATCGGCATCGGGCTGATGGCCGCCTTCGGGGTGTTCGCCGCCTCGACGATGGCCGACGTCTTCGGGCTCGACGTGCCGTGGCAGGCCTGGACGCTGCTGTGCGTGGCGGCCGTGGGCGTGCTCGGCTACCTGAAGATCACGCTCAGCGCCAAGGTGCTGGGCGTGGCGCTCGCGCTCGAAGTGCTGATCCTGCTGGTCTTCGAGGTGTCGGTGCTGGTCAGCGGCGCGGAGTTGTCGCTCAGCCCGTTCAACCCCGCCGAGCTGTTCTCGGGCGGCGCGGGCGGCATGTTCGTGCTGTCGATCGGCGCGTTCATCGGCTTCGAGGCGACCGCGATCTACGCCGAGGAGGCCAGAGACCCTCAGCGGACGGTGCCGAAGGCGACCTACGCCGCCGTCGCCTTCCTCGCGCTCTTCTACACCTTCACCGTGTGGATGATCATCAACGCCTACGGTGCGGACAGGGCCGTCGAGGTGGCCAACGGAGAAGGCGGCGCGGACATGGTCTTCACCGCCACCGCCTCCTTCGCGGGCAAGTGGGCGGCGGACGCGATGCACCTGCTGATCGTGACGAGCTGCTTCGCCGCCGCCCTGGCCTTCCACAACGCCTCCACACGATACTTCTACGCCCTCGGCCGCGAGGGCGTGCTGCCCAGGCCGCTCGCCAGAATCTCGGCGCACAACGGCTCGCCGTACGTCGCGGTGATCACACAGGTCGTGCTCTCCGTGCTCATCATCGTGGCGGGCATCGTCGCGGGCTCCGACCCCTACACCGTGATCTTCCTGTGGACGAACGGCACCGGCATCATCGGGGTCATGGTCCTGCAGGCGCTGGCCGCGCTGTCGGTGGTGGCCTTCTTCAGGAAGGACCGCCGAGGCTTCAGCGCAGGACGCGTGCTCGTCGCGCCCTTCTCCGCCTTCGTCCTCCTCGCGGTGATCATCGTGCTCGTGGTGACCAACTTCGAGCTCATCACCGGGGCGACGGGCACCGTGAACGCCCTGCTCATCCTGCCCGTCCCCGTCGTCTTCGCGCTCGGCGCGCTGCTCGCCCTGCGCATCCGGCGCCACGACCCCGCCCGTTACGCCCGACTCACCACGGAGGAAGCCACCCGTGCCTGACCTGCACTTCACCAACGGCACCGTCTGGACGGGCACGGAGACGGCCACCTCGCTGGCCGTCTCCGGCGGAAGGATCGTCTCGCGACCCTCCCCCGACGCCACCGTGGTGGACCTGCAGGGCGGCCTGCTCATGCCGTCCTTCGGCGACGGGCACGCGCACCCGATGTTCGGCGGCCTCGAGGCGCAGGGTCCGCAGATCAAGGGTCTGACCACGGTGGCGGAGATCGTCGCGGAGGTGGGGCGCTACGCCGCGGAGCACCCGTCGCTGGAGTGGATCGTCGGGGGCAGCTACGACCCTTCCCTCGCCCCCTTCGGCGAGTTCGACGCGCGATGGCTGGACGAGGCGGTCGCCGACAGGCCCGTGGTGCTGCGCGCCTACGACTACCACACCGTCTGGTGCAACACCGCGGCGCTGGAGCGGGCGGGGATCGGCCCCTCGACGCCCGATCCCCGGCTGGGCTGGATCCTGCGCAGGCCCGACGGCAGCCCGCTCGGCACGCTCAGGGAGTGGCACGCCTGTGACCTCGTGCTCGACCTGGTGCCCGCCAAGTCCATGGACGAGCTGGTCGAGGGGCTGGCCGAGGCGGGCAGGACCATGGCCGCCGCAGGCATCACCTGGGTGCAGGACGCCTGGGTCGAGCCGTCCATGGTGGAGGCGTACCTGGAAGCCGCCAGGCGCGGCGCGCTGCGTTTCCGCGCCAACCTCGCCTTCCGCGCCGACCCCGACACCTGGACGGCACAGCGCCCCGCCTTCTCCTCCCTGCGCGAGACCGTCAAGCGCGCAGGGGAGGCGCTCGTCACCGCGAACACCGTCAAGTTCTTCGCCGACGGCGTCATCGAGGGCGGCACCGCGGCCATGCTGGAGCCGTACGTGGACGTGCCGCACTCCTGCGGCATGCCCGTCTGGGAGCCCGCCGCACTGGCCGAGGCCGTGGCCGCGTTCGACGCCGACGGCTTCCAGGTGCACATCCACGCGATCGGCGACGGCGGGATCAGGGCCGCGCTGGACGCCGTCGAGAGGGCGGCACGGGAGAACCCCGCATGGGACCGCCGACCCGTCATCGCGCACACCCAGCTCGTCGACCCCGCCGACCTGCCGCGCTTCGCCGAGCTCGGCGTGATCGCCAACTTCGAGCCGCTGTGGGCGCAGCTCGACCCGCTGCAGACCGAGCTGACCGTGCCCAGGCTCGGCCCTTCCCGCGCGGACCTGCAGTACCCGATGCGGACCCTGCGCGAGCTCGGCGTCGCGCTGTCGTTCGGCAGCGACTGGCCCGTCAGCTCGCACGAACCGCTGCTCGGCATCCAGATCGCGACGACCAGGCAGACCCTGGACGGCGCGGGCGAGGCGTGGACACCGGACGAACGGCTCTCGGTCGAGGACGCGCTCGCGGCCTACACCTCGGGAGTCGCCTACCAGGCCTTCGCCGAGGCCGACCGCGGAGCCCTGGACACCGGCAAGGCGGCCGACCTGGTGTGGCTGTCGGCCGACCCGCGCGCCGAGGACCCGCTGCGGCTCAGGCACATCAAGGTGCTCGGCACCTGGCTGGCGGGAGAGCGCACCTTCTGAGCGGCGGGGTCAGAGGATCCGGTCGGTGCGGTGGCGGTCGAGCGCCCTGCCGTACCGGCGGGAGACCTCCGGCATGATCGACTCACCGTCGGCGGCACGCGGCAGCCCGAAGACGCATCCGGGAAAGTCGAGCTCGCGCTGCACCGCCCAGATCCGTTCGTGCCGGTCGGGAGGGAACAGCTCGGCGGGGTCGCCCTCCGCGGTGAGAACCGCGCCGAACAGCACCCTGCAGCCGGGACCCACCCGGACGTCACCGCAGAGTGTGGCGGTCGGGGCGACGTAGGCCGTGGGATCGACGGCCGGGCTCAGACCCTGGTGTTCGAGCAGCATGCCTCCATCATGCGGACGGCCGGATCAGCATGTCCACGTAGACGAGGTTGACGACGACGTGGATGAGGATGATCACCCAGATGTTGCGGTAGCGGGCCCACAGATAGCCCTGCATCAGGCCGAACAGGCCCTGCGCGGCGACCACCGAGGCCAGGCCGATGCCGATCGCGTCGGGCCTGATGTGGCTGACGTGCATCGCGGCGAACAGCAGGGAGGTGACGAGGATGCCTGGCCAGGTGCCGTACAGGGCTTCCAGGCGGGTCTGCAGCCACCCCCTGTAGAAGATCTCCTCCAGCACGCTGGCGGTGAGCAGGGTGATCAGGGAGCCCACCGCGAGCGTGACGGGGTCGGGCAGCTGCTGGGTGAGCGGCGGCGAGAGCGGGCTGACCTCTGCCAGCAGGAACCAGGCCAGGACGGCGGGCAGCGGCGCCAGCCAGGTCACCGGCGCGGGCATGGACCTGGCGGCGGGGCCGCCCTTCCGCAGCAGCCTGAACCCCACCAGCGGCACCACCAGCAGGATGGCGACCTTGAACACAGGGTAGAGCAGGCCGCGTCCCACGAGCAGGACGGCGAGGGGGAAGACGAGCGCCGCGGCCACCAGCATCCGGCTCTCCGTGACCAGCCTGGGCCTCGGCAGCTCGGCCAGGGGCTGGGGCGGCGGCACGCGCGGCGGAACCAGGCGAGCCAGGATGATCGCTGCGAGCGGCGGCAGCAGCGTGGCCCAGAGGGTGACCCCCGCGGCGCCCGGATCGGCCGACATCCGGATCTCGGTGTTGCCGGTGAGGATCAGCGTCGCGTAGGCGACGACGAACGCCGCCAGGCCTACCCCCGTCACGATGGCGCTTCTGGACATGATGTTCATGATTGCCGGGCTTTCGCCCGCTTTCCTCCTGCGGGGGGACCAGGCGGATGTCATCCCTTAGATTTACTCGATCATGCCCATCTTCTGGTGGTCCCTGGCCACCGCCCTCCGGCTCGCCAGAGGGCGATCTCGTGTGGGACTGAGCTCCTGGCCCCGCGAGTCTCAGCGCACGACGGCCTCGTCCGCCGCCATCGTGTCCGCGTAGTAGCAGGCGGCCTGCGCCTCGGGTACGGCAGGCAGCACCTCCAGCAGCTCCGACCTGCACCGGGAGTCGACCCCTGCCAGGGCCGCCGCGCCCGAGGCCAGCACCTGGCAGCGGGCGTGGAAGCGGCAGCCACCGGGGATGCGCGTCGGGTCCGGCGGCTCGCCGCTCAGCACCACCCGCTCGGGCGACTCGGGCAGCACCGACAGCAGCGCCTGCGTGTAGGGATGCTTCGGCTCCTTCAGCACCTCCTCGACGGGCCCCGACTCCACGATCCTGCCGAGGTACATCACCGCCACCCTGTCGGCGATGTTCCAGGCCAGACCGAGGTCGTGGGTGACGACCAGGGCCGACAGGCCGAGCTCCTCGCGCAGCTTCAGCAGCAGGGCCAGGATCTCGCCCCTGACGCTGGCGTCGAGCGAGGCCACCGGCTCGTCGGCGACGAGCATGCGTGGGTTGAGCGCGAGCGCGCCGGCGATGACCACGCGCTGGCGCTGCCCTCCGGACAGCTGGTGCGGGTAGCGCAGGAAGAACCGCTCGGGAGGCCTGAGCCCCGCCCTGGACAGCGCCTCGGCGACGACCTGTTCCTCGTTGGCCATGCCGTGGATGCGCGGCCCCTCGGCGACCGCCTCGTAGACGGTGTGCCTGGGGTTCAGCGAACCCGTGGGGTCCTGGAGGACGAGCTGGGCCTCGCGGCGGTAGGCCTTGAGCGCCTTGCTGGTGTAGGTCAGGGGCTGCCCGCCGTACAGGACGGTGCCGCTGGTGGGGCGCTCCAGGCCGAGCAGGGTGCGCGCGAGCGTGGTCTTGCCGCAGCCGGACTCGCCGACCAGGGCCACGATCTCGCCCTCGCCCACAGCCAGGTTGACGCCGTCGACGGCTCGGGCGCGCCTGCCCCTGGAGGAGAACTCCACGTGCAGGTCGCGCGCTTGCAGGAGGGGGGTGCTCATGAGGTCTCCTTGGCGCGCTGGTCACGGGCGGCGGTCTCCAGCGAGGCCGCCGCGACCACCTCGCCCCTGCCCTGCCCGCGCTCACTGTCCGGGGAGGGCGCGGCCGGATCATCGCCGCCGGTCTCCGCGTCGGGTGAGGCGAGCTCGTCCGCGCCGGTCTCGGTGGCGGGCGAGCCGAGCTCGTCCGCGCCTGCCTTGAGGTCGGGGCGGACGTGCACGCAGGCGGCGGTGTGCGGTCCCTCGCCCTCGCGGCCCGCGGGCCACAGTTCCACGTCCAGCGACGAGCAGAGGTCCAGGGCGACGGGGCAGCGCGGATGGAACGAGCAGCCCGAGGGCAGGTCCATCGGGTCGGGCGGGTCCCCTCCGAGCCCCTTGGGCGCCATCCTGGAGACCGGGTCGCCGACCGTCGGGAAGGCCGCGGCCAGCGCGGCGCTGTAGGGGTGCCTGGCGGCGTGGAACACCTCGTGCGAGGGGCCGTTCTCGACCACCCTGCCCGCGTACATGACGGCCAGCCTGTCGCACATGTCCGCCAGGACCGACAGATCATGAGAAATCATGATCAGGGAGATGCCGTGCGAGGCGATCAGGTCCTTGATCAGGCTGAGGACCTGCGCCTGGACCATCACGTCGAGCGCGGTCGTCGGCTCGTCGGCGATGATCAGGCGGGGCGAGCAGGCCAGCGCCATCGCGATCATCACCCGCTGCCGCTGCCCTCCCGACAGCTCGTGCGGATAGCTGCGCGAGCGCCAGGCGGGCAGCCCCACCTGCTCCAGCAGTTCGGCCACGCGGGTGCGCGCCTGCGCGGGCTGGGCCAGGCCGTGCACGAGCAGCGGCTCGGCGATCTGCTCGCCGATGCGGCGCACGGGGTTGAGGCCGTGCTGGGCGCCCTGGAAGACGATGGAGGCCTCGGCCCAGCGCACCGCGCGCAGCCGTCCCCACTTCATGGCCAGGATGTCCTCGCCGTCGAGCACGATCCTGCCCTCGACGCGGGCGTCGCGGGGTAGCAGCCGCAGCAGCGCCATGGCCAGCGTCGACTTGCCCGAGCCCGACTCCCCCGCGATGCCGAGGGCCTCGCCAGGATCCAGCGTCAGCGAGACGTCGCGGACGGCCGGCACCTCGCCCGAGGCGATGGTGTACGTCACCGAGACGTCTTCGAGCGACAAGAGGTTCATCGGCTGACTCCCCGAAGGCGTGGGTTGAGCACGGCCTCCATCGCCCGTCCGCACAGCGTGAACGCCAGCACGACCGCGACGATGCAGAGACCGGGCGCGAGGATGTACCACCAGGCCCCGGCCGTGGCCGCGCCCCAGTCGTAGGACCCGCGCAGCAACTGGCCCCACGACGCCTGACCGGAGTCGGCGCCGAGGAAGGCGAGCGTCGACTCGGCGACGATCGCGCTGGCCACCTGCAGGGTGGTGTTGGCGAGCACCAGCGGCGCGACGTTCGGCAGCACGTGCCTGGTCATCACGTGCCAGTGCCCAGCGCCGAGGGCCTTGGACCTCTCGATGTACGGCCTGGCCTCGACCGCGAGAGTCTGGGCCCTGATCAGCCTGGCCGTGGAGGCCCACGAGGTGATGCCGATCGCCAGGATGATCGTCGAGGTGCTGCCGCCGAGGATCGCCGAGAGCACAAGCGCGAGCACCAGGGAGGGCAGCACCAGGAACCAGTCGGTGATCCGCATCAGCGTGGCGGAGGCCCATCCTCTGAAGTGTCCCGCCGCGATGCCGACGACGGTGCCGATCACCATGCTGAGCAGAGCGGACAGGAAGCCGATGAGCAGCGAGACGCGCGAGCCCCACAGGATCATCAGCAGGATGGAGCGGCCCGACTCGTCGGTGCCCAGCAGGAACTCCAGGCTGGGCGGGGCCATCTTCTCGCCGGTCGCCTTCGTGACGTCCATGCCGGTCCTGTCGGTGATCAGCGGAGTGATCACCGCGAGCACGACGAAGACCAGCAGGACGACGGCGCCGACCACGCCCGCGCGCTGGCGGCGGTACTGCTGCCAGAACCTGGCGAGCGCGGAGCGCTTGCGCGCCCACGTCACGGCGCTCATGCCGACCTCACCCTCGGGTCAAGGACGTGGTAGGCCACGTCGGCCAGCGTGTTCATGATGATCACCGCGACGCAGACGACCATGAACGTGCCCTGCATGACCGCGAAGTCAGGGCCCTTGATCGCCTCGTAGAACAGCAGGCCGAGGCCCGGCCAGGAGTAGACGGTCTCGACGGAGACCGCGCCGCCGACCACGAAGCCGATGTGGATGAAGACGAGCGTCACGGTGGGCAGCAGGGCGTTGGGGATGGCATGGCGTCGCCGGACCATGTCGTCGCGCAGGCCCTTGGCGCGCGCGGTCGTCACGTAGTCCTGGCCGATCTCGTCCAGCAGCGACGAGCGCATGACCAGCAGGTACTGCGCGTAGACCACCGCCACCAGCGTGAGGCAGGGCAGCACCATGTGGTGGGCGACGTCGAGCACGTAGCCGAAGCCGTCGGGCGCGTCGACGCTCTCCATGCCCCTGGTCGGGAAGAGCCCGGGGATCGGGCCGATGCCCGCGCCCAGCACCATGAGCAGCAGCAGGCCGAGCCAGAAGGTGGGAACCGACCACAGCACGAGCGAGACGCCGGTGGAGAAGCGGTCGAGGCGGCCGCCGTGGTGCCATGCGGCGCGGGTGCCCTGCCACAGGCCGAGGCTGACCGCGATGAACAGGCCGACGCCCGCGAGCAGCAGCGTGGGACCGACGCGCTCGCCGATGAGGTCGGTGACAGGCCGCTTGTACTCGTAGGAGGTGCCGAGGTCGAACTGGAGGGTCCTCAGCACGAAGTCGGCGAACTGCTGCAGGAGCGGCTTGTCCAGACCCATCTGCCTGCGCAGCAGCTCGATCTGGTCGGGGCTGAGCGGCACGTCACGCGTGTAGGCGATCACCGGGTCGCCGGGGATCAGGCGGAACAGGAAGAACGTCGCGACGATGACCATGCCGATGCTGAGCAGCGCCCCGCCGAGCTTGGTGAGGGCGTAGCGGAGCGTACCCCGGTAGGCGGGCCGGTCCTCGCCGGGGCCCGCCGCCGTCTGGACGGCGGCGGGCTCGGTTTCGAGCGGAGTGGCCATTATTCGCGTTCGTCCGAGGTGGTCTTACGCCGCCTGGCCAGGAGGAAACCACCGACACCGAGCACGACGACCGCGGCCGCCGCGATGCCGATGATCATGCCGGTGTTGGAGCCGCCACCCTCGGCCGAGGCGCCGGTGGCGACGGCGGGGGCGTCCAGGGTGATCATCGGGTAGCCGCTGGCGCCGCCGTACAGGATGCCCTCGCCCTGCTTGCCCGCCGGGATCGGGGTGATGCTGGTGATCCGATCCTTGCGGTACAGCTCGAGGTTGTTCGGGTAGTAGATCGCGATGACCGGCGCGTCGGTGTAGAGGCGCTGCTGCATCTGCTTGATCAGGTCGGCGCGCTTGGTGGCGTCGAGCTCCTTGAGCTGCGCCTGGTAGAGGTCCTCGTACTGCTTGTCGCAGTAGAAGGACTCGGTGCCGCCGCCCTCACCCGTCGGGGTCGGCCTGCGGCTGCACAGGTGCGTGGCCAGGACCTCTTCGGGGTCGGGGTTGACCGACCAGCCGCTGATCGCGATGTCGAACAGCGCGGTGCTGCCGGTCTCCTCGGTGAACTTGTTGGAGTCGAGCTTGCGCGTGGTCAGCGTGATGCCGATCTCCTTGAACCACCCGGTGAGGAACTGGGCCAGCTTGTCCTCGGTGGGGGTGTCGGTGTGGATGCTGAAGCGCATCTCGAGCTTCCGCTTGCCGTCAGGCATGGTGCGGACGCCGTCGTCGCCCTTCTTGTACCCGGCCTCGTCGAGGATCTGGTTGGCCTTGGCGAGGTCGAAGGAGATCTTGTCCGCGCCGGTGGCCTCCCAGAAGAAGTCGGTGTACATCGGCGGCACGATCGAGCCGTTGGCGGGGACCGCCAGGCCGTTCTGGACCTGGTCGACGAGGGCCTGCTTGTCGATCGCGTGGTGGATGGCCTGGCGCACCTTCAGGTCCTTCAGCGCCGGGTGCCCGTCGCCGATCGGCTTGTCGTCGGAGGTGGTGACGCCGTGGTTGATCTGCAGGTACGCGGCGCGGCGGCCGGGGGTGTTCCACTGCACGATGTTCGGGTCGCCCGCGCCGGCCTCGAACTGCGGCGCGGCCAGGCGGCCGATCAGGTCGATGTCGCCCTTCTTCAGGCCCGCGATGGCGGCCTCGGGGTTCTCGTAGAAGATGACCTGCAGCTCGTCGATCTTCGGCTTGCCCTGCCAGTAGTCAGGGTTGGCCTTGAGCTTGACGTAGTTGTCCTTCTTGTGCTCAATCGGGATGTAGGCGCCGTTGGTGACCGCAGGGTAGGTCTCGTTCTCGAACGTGGCCATGTCGCCGACCTTCTCCCAGATGTGCTTGGGCACGATCGGGATCGGGTTCGACAGCATCGACGCCTGCGGCGCCTTGGTCTTGATCACCAGAGTGCGGTCGTCCGTCGCGGTGACCGTCTCGAAGTTCTCCACGGCGGGACCGTTGCCGGTCTTGGCCGCGTCATCCGTCATGATCTTGTTGAACGTCCAGGCCGCGTCGTGCGCGGTGACCGGCTGACCGTCCGACCACTTGGCCTGCCGGATCTTGAAGGTCCAGGTCAGCCCGTCTTCCGACGACTCCCAGGACTCGGCCAGGTCGGGGCCAGGCTTCAGCGTCTTGGGGTCGGGCGCGGTGAGGAACATGTACGTCCATCGCTGGAGCTGGCCCGCGATCAGCCGTACCGCCAGGAACGGGTTCATCGAGTCGACCGACTGGATCGAGCCGATCCTGACGGTCTTCTTGCCCGTCGTAGCAGGGTCAGCGGCCTGGGCGGCGGTGACGGGTGCCGCCAGGACTAGAGCCACCCCGAGCGCCGTCAGGCGCGCGAGCCATTTACCCATTGTTGGTTGCCTCACTCTCAGGCAGGGGGAGACCTGTTAATAGAGAAAGGCACACCATCCCAACATCGCGTGTCAACGAGTGGCGGAAAATTGTTTCACTCTCGTTTCCATCCGCGATGTTATTTTTCACCCCTCTTCGGAAACTTGACCGTCCTTCACCCGCAACCTGCGATCTACCTGCACGGCTTCCAGCATCCTGCGGTCGTGCGTGACGAGCAGCAGCGTGCCGGGGTAGTGGGCCAGCGCCGACTCCAGCTGCTCGATCGCGGCCAGGTCGAGATGGTTGGTCGGCTCGTCGAGCACGAGCAGGTTGACCCCCTTGGCCTGCAGCAGCGCGAGGCCCGCCCGGGTCCGCTCGCCCGGCGAGAGCGTGGCGGCCGGCCGCAGCACGTGGTCGGCCCTCAGCCCGAACTTCGCCAGCAGCGTGCGCGCCTCGGCCTCGACCAGGCCTGACGCCTCGCCGAAGACGCCGAGCAGCGGCTCCTCGCCCTCGAACCGCCTGCGTGCCTGGTCCACCTCGCCGACCACGACGCCAGGGCCGAGCGCGGCGTGCCCCTCGTCGAGCGGCACCTTGCCGAGCATCGCGGCCAGCAGCGTCGTCTTGCCCGAGCCGTTCGCACCGGTGATCGCCACGCGCTCGGCCCAGCCGACCTCCAGGTCGACGGGGCCGAGGGTGAAGGACCCACGCCCGACCACCGCCTCACGCATCGTGGCCACGACGGCGCCGGCGCGTGGAGCCGCCGCGATCTCCATGCGCAGCTCCCACTCCTTGCGCGGCTCCTCGACCACCTCCATCCGCTCGATCAGCTTCTCGGTCTGGCGGGCCTTGGCGGCCTGCTTCTCCGTCGTCTCGACGCGGGCGTTGCGCCCGATCTTGTCGTTGTCCTTCTGCTTCCTGCGGGCGTTCTTGACGCCCTTCTCCATCCACGCGCGCTGCGTGCGGGCGCGCAGCTCCAGGTCGGCGCGGGTGTCGGCGTACTCCTCGTAGCGCTCGCGGGCGTGCCTGCGGGCGACCTCGCGCTCCTCCAGGTAGGCCTGGTAGCCGCCGCCGAACAGGCGGACCTGCTGCTGCACCAGATCGAGCTCGAGGACGGCCGTGGCGGTCCTGGCCAGGAACTCGCGGTCGTGGCTGACGACCACGGTGCCGGCGCGCAGCCCCTTGACGAACGCCTCGAGCCGGTCGAGGCCGTCGAGGTCGAGGTCGTTGGTGGGCTCGTCCAGCAGGAACAGGTCATAGCGGCTGAGCAGCAGCGACGCCAGGCCCGCACGGGCGGCCTGACCTCCCGACAGGGACGTCATCGCCTGGTCGAGGTCGATCATGAGGCCGAGGTCGGCGGCCACCTCCTCGGCGCGTTCCTCCAGGTCGGCGCCGCCGAGCGACAGCCAGCGCTCCAGCGCGAGGCTGTAGGCGTCGTCGGCCCCCTGCCGCGACTCGACGAGAGCCTGCGTCGCCTCGTCGAGGTCGCGCTGCGCGCCGGTGACACCGGTACGGCGGGCGAGGAACTCCCTGACCGTCTCGCCCTGCCGCCGCTCGGGCTCCTGCGGCAGATAGCCGACGACGGCCGAGGGCGGGTTGAGGCGGACCGAGCCGCCCTCCGGCTGGTCGATGCCCGCGAGCATTCTCAGCAGGGTGGACTTCCCCGCTCCGTTGACGCCGACGAGGCCGATGACATCGGAGGGAGCGACGACCAGGTCGAGCTCGGAGAACAGGACTCGCCCCCCATGACCTGCGGCAAGACCTTTTCCAACAAGAGTTGCACTCATATCAACCGCTAGCGTAATCGCATGCCGCGCTCCCGCATCGCGATTTTCGCCGCCGTAACGATCATCCTGGGGCTGGCGACGAGGCCGCTGTCGAAGTATGCGGGGGACGCCTTCTACACGGTGCTGCTGTACTGGGTCGTGCTGTTCGTCGCGCCGAGGGCGAGGCCGGCGGTGGCGGCCCTGATCGCTCTGGGCGCGAGCTGGGCGATCGAGTTCGCCCAGCTGCTGGACCTGCCGAGGGTCCTGGCGCCGGTGCTGGGCAGCACCTTCAACCCGCCTGACCTGTTCTGGTACGCCGTGGGCGCGGCGGGGGTCCTCGCCTTCGACCTCGCCCTGCGAAGCAGGTCAGGGCGGAAGTCCACGGCCGCGCCCTGAAGCGGCACGCGCGCGGTGCGCGAAGGGCCGCGCATCCCCTGGATGCGCGGCCCTTCGCGAAACGGCGACGGTCAGTGGCAGCCGCCGGAGCCGCAGCACGAACCGCCCGCCTGCGCCAGCATGACCCTGTCGGTACGGCCTGCCAGCTCGTAGCCCGCCTCGGTGACGGCGGCCAGCACCAGCGCGTCGTCCAACGGCGCCGCGCTGGTCACGGTGACGGCCTTGCTCGCCAGGTCCACCTGCACCTCACTGACCCCTGCCACCTTGCCGACCTCGGCGGTCACCGAGCTGACACAGTGGCCACAGGTCATACCCTCGACCTGGTACGTCGTGACGGTCATCAGTCTCTCCTCACAGCTCGGAAGCTCGTATCGCTCACTATATACCCCCCAGGGGTTTATGTGGCGCGGTGGACGACGACGTCCGGGTCGCCGACTTCGACGGGCTCGTGCCGCCTGGCGCGTCCTCAGCCCGCCAGGACCTCCGCGCGGGAGCCCGCGGCCCTGAGCAGGAGCAGGGCCGCGAGAGCGCCCGACGCGCCGAAGATCGCGATGGCGCCGCCGGCACCCGCGAACTCGGCCACCACCCCCGCCACCACCATCGCCAGGCCCTGTACGGCCGTCAGGGTGGCCGCGACGACGCCGATCGCGCCACCTCGCTGCTCGTCGGGGACCAGGGCGACGAACTCGGCGTTGGCCACGACCTGGTAGGCGGTGAGCGCCCCGCACACCACGAGCAGCGCCAGCATCACCGGCAGCGGCGGCACGAGGGCCGCGCCCATGAGGGGCAGGAAGCTCGCCAGCGCCATCGGCCCGAGCAGGCGTGGTCGCGCCTGCGGCCTGACCCGCCTGGTCAGCACGAAAGTGCCGGCCACGTATCCGGCGGGGATGGCGGCCATGAGCAGACTCGACAGATCCTCGTCGAGGCCGATCTGCCTGCCGTACGGGACGGCCAGCGCCAGCGGCGTCATGGAGAAGGCCGCCAGCATGGCCAGCATGGCCAGCCAGCGCAGGCGGGGCCTGGCCGTGATCGTCCTGACCCTGTCGCGCAGGCGGGCCTTGGCGGCCCGCTCGGGCTCGGCGGGAGCGTACGCGCCCAGCCTGGCGACGATGAGCGCGGAGACGAGGAAGGTCGCGGCGTCGATGGCGAAGGTGAGCCTCGGCCCCGTCGCCACGACGACGAGGCCGCCCACCAGGAAGCCCGCGACATAGGTGAACTGGTTGGTGACGTGGTAGGCGGCGACCCCGACGGTGTAACGCTCCCCCGCCAGCATCTGCGGCAGGATGGCGGCCCGCGCCGCGCGGGCGGGCGATTCGAGCGCCTGGACGGCGAAGAGCAGCAGGTAGAGCACGACGAGCGGCATCGCGGGAATCGCGAGGAGAAGCACGAGAATCGCGCGCAGCAGGTCCGCTGAGACCATCACGTTTCTGCGCGGATATCGGTCGGCGAGAACGGCCAGCAGCGAGCCTCCCATAATCGCGGGGAGATAGCTGATGGCGTAGGAGAGCGCGGTCAGCCAGGCCGAGGACGTGCGCTGGTAGACGAGGATGACGACGGCCACCCTGGCCAGCTGGTCGCCCAGCTCGGAGATGACGGTGGCGCTCCAGAGGCGGCGATATTCCGCGACGGCGAAGACGTCACGAAATCCCACGGACTGGTCGGTGCTCTCTGAGGGCTTCACCGTTCCGGCCATGGATCTTCGCCACCCGCGTCCATAGATCGCAAAACGGTTGCAACGTAACAAGATCCCCTGATGAGATCAAGGCTTGAAATACCGCAAACAATTTCAGATCATTACGAACGCGGCGTAGATCAATTTATCACCATAATGAGTGATAAATCCGATTCGCGCACCGCGTCCAAGGGGAAGGGGGTGGCACCGTGCAGCGCGGCGTCTCCTGGACCTGACCGGCGGCCCATCGCCACCGGTAACCACCTCGTACGGCTGGCCGACCGCCAGCCGTACTCGGACGCTTCCCAGGACGACGCGGCCCCCTCAAGAGGCCCTGCGGACAGCGCGGACGGTGACCAGCCCCAGCCCCGCGGCCCCGGCGAGCAGGATCGCCGCGTCGATGAGCTGGAAGCGCCAGAACCGGTCATGCCCGTGGAAGTAGACCACGTGCCGGTACCCCTTGCCGATCAGGCACTCCTCGTAGGCCGTCCGCGCGCTGTCGTTCCTCCCCGTGTCGACGCCGCGAGGGCACGCGCCAGGGGGCGTCTCGGCGATCTCCCGCCCTGCGGGGTCGAGCCACGCGTGCTCCACCAGCCGCACGTCCTGGCTCGTCACCGTGGTCTGGTCGGCCGTCACCACCCGGGACGGCGTGGCGTAGTGGTCGCTGAGGGTGAACAGCCCGAACGTCATGACCGCGAGCACGCCCACGACCACCGCCATCGCGGCCAGGGTGCGGCGCAGCACCGCCCCCGCCGCCGTCCCCAGCATGAACGCGAACAGCCACCAGGCCGCGGGCTCCACGCCGAGCATGTTGAAGATGCCGACGTTTCCGAAGGTGTCGGTGCGGAACCTCGGCCGCCACGCCGACACCATCGCCGACATGGCCAGCCCGCCCAGCGCGACCAGGCCGCCGAGCCCCACCAGCTTGACCGCGAGCCAGCGCCGCACCGGCACCGCCTGCGTCCAGACCAGCCGGTGGGTCCCTCTCTCGAACTCCCTGCCCAGCAGCGGCGCACCCCAGAACGCCCCGATCAGCGCGGGAGCCACGATCGGCAGCCATCCGAAGACGGTGTAGACGGCGTCGTAGCGCGCCCCCAGCGCCGCGTCGAGGTCGCCCTGCGCCAGGCCCGCGTTCGAGGCGACGAAGGCCGCCGCCTCCAGCCCTGACACCAGGAACATCAGCCCGAGCGCGGCCAGCAGCCCGAACGTCACCAGCAGCTGCCCCCTGTGCTGCCTCCAGGTCAGCCAGATCACGTCCGCACCCCCTCCAGCCTCGGCAGCGCGGCCGCCTCGGGGCTGCGCAGGTACGCCATCACCAGGTCGTCCAGGCTCACCGCCCGCACCCGCCAGCGCGGGTCGGCCACCGGCGCGCCGCGCACCAGCACCGTCTGCTCCTTGTCCGTACGGCTGCCGCCCACCACGTGCGCGTTCGGGGAGAGCCCGAGCGGCCCCGTCATCATCCTGTGCTCCGACAGCAGCTCGTCGATGTCGCCGCTGACCTGCACCCGCCCCTCGTTGAGCACGATCAGCCAGTCACAGGTGTCGACCAGGTCGGAGACCACGTGCGAGGAGATCACCACGCTCATCCCCGTCTCGGCGACCGCGCCCATGAGCGAGCGCATGACCTCGTGCCTGGCCAGCGGATCGAGGTTGGCGAGCGGCTCGTCGAGCACGAGCAGGTCGGGCCGCCTGGCCAGCGCGATCGTGAGCGCCACCTGCGCCTGCTGCCCGCCCGACAGCCTGCCGACCTTGCGGTCGAGCGGGATGCCGAGGCCGGCCAGGCGCTCGCGCGCGTACGAGTCGTCCCATCGGGTGTTGAGCCTGCGGCCGAGGGTGAGCATCTCGGCCACCCTGAAGCCGTCGTAGAGCGGCTTGTCCTGCGCCACGAAGGCGACCTCGCCCGCCGTCCTGACGGCGCCGCGCTCGGGGGTCAGCAGGCCGACGACCACGTGGAGGAAGGTCGTCTTGCCCGCGCCGTTGGGCCCGACCAGCGCGACCACCCTGCCGTCCGGCACGCGGACGGAGCAGTCGCGCAGCCTGCCGCCGATCTTCAGGCCGCTCGCCTCGATCATGCGCTCTCCTCACGGAAGGAGTCGGTGACGGCCGCGCCGAAGAGCGCGTGCAGGTCGTCCTGGTCGAGCCCCGCCTCACGCGCCTGCCCGATCCAGGACATCAGGGACCTGCGCAGCCGGGCGTGGTCGGCCAGGCCCGCGCCGCCGATCGAGCGCTCCACGAAGGTGCCCATGCCGGGACGGCCGATGACCAGGCCCTCGCGTTCGAGCTCGCGGTAGGCCTTGAGCACGGTGTTCGGGTTGATCGCCAGGCGCTCGACGACCTCCTTCGCGGTGGGCAGCTGATCGCCAGGACGCAGCGTGCCGAGGCGAAGAGCCTGCTTGACCTGGTGCACGAGCTGGAGGTACGTGGACACCCCCGACCCTCTGTCGAGATAGAAGTCGATCACTATCCGCCCTTTCACTATTCGAATAGTGAAAGAGTGATGGCTCAGGAAGTCAAATCGACGGCCAGCTCCCTGACCGAGCGCTTCAGCCGTTCGACGCCCAGGTGACGGACCAGCTCCCCGTCGAACGAGCCAAGGATGGTGTGGGCGAGGAAGTCCGCGTCGCGCCCGGGCCGTCCGTGGGCTGGCGGGGCTCGGGGGAGCGCGTCGGCGAGGCCGCCGACGCGCTCTTCGCGGGAAGGATCAGGGGGAAGATCGTGCTGGACGTGACCTGACGCGCTCGTGCCCGGGGTCGTACGGCGCGCGCTCCTCGACCCTGGCCTCCACCCACGTGCCGTCCACCCCCACCGTCACGTTCTCGGGGGCGCCGCGCAGATAGGCGTAGGCGATCGAGGCGTCCACCCTGTGGCCGTAGCCGCCGCTGGTCACCCTGCTCGCCGGCGCGCCGTCGACCCTGACGGGCTCGCCACCCAGGCACACCCGCCGAGGGTCGTCGAGCACCAGGCACCGCAGCGTCCGCTCGGGCTCGCGCGTGAGCGCCTCCTTGCCGAGGAAGTCCTTGCCCTCGTGGACGGCGAAGCCCAGCCCCGCCTCGTACGGCGTGGTCTCGGGGGTGATGTCCAGCCCCCAGACGCGATAGCCCTTCTCCAGGCGCATCGAGTCGATGGCCCGGTAGCCGCCCGGCCGCATGCCGTACGGCAGGCCCGCCTCCACGAGCGCGTCCCACAGGGTGAGGCCGTACTCCGCGGGGCAGTAGAGCTCCCAGCCGTACTCGCCCACGAACGTCACCCGCTGCGCCAGCACCGGCACGTGGGCGACGGCGATCTGCCTGGCCTGGAGGTAGGGGAAGCCCAGGTCGTCGTCGGACAGCCGCTCCAGGATCGCGGGCGCCTCGGGGCCCCACAGGCAGTAGCAGGCGTACGCGGAGGTGACGTCCATGACGTCGAGGCCGTGACGGCGCAGCCATGCGGCGTCGTGTGTGCCGTACGCGGTGCCGGTGACCAGGCGGAAGCGGTCCTCCGCGAGGCGGGTGACGGTGAGGTCGGCCTCGATGCCGCCCCTATGGTTGAGCAGCTGGGTGTAGACGACCGCGCCGACCTTCCTGTCGATCTGCCCCGCGCACAGGTGCTGGAGGGTCTCGAGCGCCTTCGGACCCGAGACCTCCAGCTTGGCGAACGAGGTCTGGTCGAACAGCCCCGCCGCGTCGCGGGTGGCCAGGCACTCCTCCCGTACGGCGGGCGACCACACCCGCCCAGCCCAGCCCAGCGGCCTGCCGTCCTTGCCTCTGTCCCTTTCCGCGACCGCGGCGGCAGGCTTGGCGGGCGGGGCGTCGAAGTCGAACCAGTTCACCCGCTCCCATCCGGCCTTCTCGCCGAACGAGGCGCGCAGGTCGGCGTGCCTGGGCCAGGCGGGCGAGCGGCGCAACGGCCTCGCGGCGGTGCGCTCCTCTCCCGGATAGACGATGTCGTAGTACTTCGAGTAGGAGTCGAGCGCCTTCGTCCTCGCCCAGCGTCCCGAGCCCGCGTAGCCGCCGAAGCGGCGCACGTCCATCCCGAACAGGTCGTACTCGGGCACGCCCTCGACGATCCACTCGGCCATCACCTTGCCGACGCCGCCGGCCGCCGCCAGCCCGTGCACGCAGAAGCCCGCCGCGACCCAGAACCCCCGCACGGCCGTCTCGCCCAGCAGGAACTCGCCGTCGGGGGTGAACGCCTCGGGCCCGTGCACGATCTTCGACACCTGTGACTCGTCGAAGTCGTCCGTGGTGCGCTTGGCGAGGACCGGCAGCCGGTGCCGCGCCGACGCCCACGACTCCCCGAACTTGGGCAGGTTCGGCTCGAACAGCCGCCTCGGCTCGGCCAGCGGGTCGGCGACGTCCCAGACCTCGGGGCTGCGGATGTAGCCGCCGACCAGGATGCCGCCGTCCTGCTCGCGGAAGTAGACGATGTTGTCGGGGTCGCGCACGGTCGGCGTGGAGGCGGGGATGTCGGCCGGGTGGGTCACGACGTACTGGTGCTTGATGGGGACGATCGGCACGTCCACCCCCGCCAGCGCGCCCACCCTGCCGGCCGCCGCTCCCGCGCAGTTCACCACGGTCTCTGCGGTGATCGTCCACTCCTGCGCCTCGGCCCCGGCCAGGCGGACGGCGTGGACGGCCCCGTCGGCGACGTCGATCCCGGTGACCCGCACCCCCGTCACGATGCGCACGCCGAGCTTGGCCGCCCCCGCCGCCAGCGCCCTGGCCAGCGACGCGGGATCGAGCCAGCCGTCGCCAGGCAGCCACAGCGAGGCGAGGATGTCCTCGTCGTTGAGCATCGGCATCAGGTCGTTGGTCTGCCGCCCCGACAGCAGCGACATCTCCAGCCCGTACGTCTCGGCCGCCCCCGCCTGCCGTACCAGCTCCTCCACCCTGGCGGGTGTGGTCGCGAGGCGCAGGCCGCCCACCCCGTGCCATCCGGGGTCGAGCCCCGTCAGCTCCGCGAGCTCGGCGTAGAGACCCGCCGAGTACATGATCATGCGGGTCTGGGTGACGGTGGAGCGGAGCTGTCCGACGAACCCCGCCGAGTGCCACGTGGTGCCCTCGGTCAGTTCGTGCTGCTCGACGAGCACGACGTCTCGCCAGCCGAGACGGGCCAGGTGGTAGGCCACACTGCAGCCCGCCACACCCCCGCCGATCACTATCGCCTGTGCCGAATCGGGTATTCCCATGATCGAAGAAGTCATGTAACACCTTGCCCGCAGGATCGGAATGGTCTAAATGTAGGCCAAAGGGAGTCGCGCATGCCAGACGTGATCGAGTTGGTCTCCGACTGGGCCGGGCGGCCGGTCAGGCAGACGCCCATCAAGGGCGGCCTCAGCCATCTGATCGCCAGGGTCGAGACCGGGGACGGCGAACGATGGCTGTTGCGCGTCCTCGACCCCGCCGTGTGCTCGGCCGGGCTGGGCATCCCGATGGAGCAGGAGATCGAGAACACCATCCGCGCCGCGGACACCGGTGTAGGGCCGAAGGTGATCCACCACTTCCCCGAGGTCCACGCCCTGCTCATCGAGTATCTCGACGGCGTCACCCTCAACGCCGCACAGGTGCCGCGCCATCTGGACGCGATCGCCACGGCTTGCCGCACGCTCCACGCAGGCCCCCGCTTCGTCAACGACTTCTCGATCTTCGACAAGCTCCGCGACTTCCGCCGCCTCTGCCGTACGAACGGGCTGGCCATCCCGCCCGGCTATGACGACATCCTTCCCACCGTGGCCGACATCGAGCGGGCCATGCCGGCGGTTCCCACCGTTCCGTGCCACAACGATCTGCTTGCCGAGAACTTCATCGCCCAGGGCGACGAGATCCGCATCGTCGACTACCAGCTCTCCGGCAACAACGACCCCGCCTTCGAGCTCGGCGACATCGCCGCGGAGGCGGACCTGGACCCCGACCAGACCGCGCGCCTGGCCAGGGCCTATTTCGCCACAGGCGAGCACGACTCGCGCGTGCGTCTCTTCCACATCATGTCGAACGTGACCTGGACGCTGTGGTTCTCCGTCCACCACGGCCTGCTCGACAGGCAGGCCGACTTCGACTACGCGGCCGAGGCCGCGGGGAAGTTCGCGCGAGCCGTACGAGACCTGGACGGCGTCGGCCGTCTGATCGACGACGTCCGGAGGCACTGACACCCCCCAAGGAGACCCATGACCTTAGACGAGGATTCCAGGCGGCTCGCCGAGCTCGGATACAAGCAGGAGCTCTCGAGGACCTGGAGCGGCTTCTCCAACTTCGCCATCTCCTTCTCCATCATCTCGATCCTGGCCGGCTGCTTCACCACCTTCGGCCAGGCCTGGAACAACGGCGGGCCCATCGCCATCTCCTGGGGCTGGCCGCTGATCTCCGCCTTCATCCTGATCATCGGCTTCTGCATGTCGGAGCTGGTCTCCGCCTTTCCCACGGCGGGCGGCATCTACTGGTGGGCCGCCACGATGGGCAAGCCGATCCACGGCTGGTTCACCGGCTGGCTCAACCTCATCGGGCTCATCGCCGTGACCGCCTCCGTCGACTACGGCTGCGCGACCTTCCTCAACATCACCCTCAACCGCCTCACGGGCGGAGCGTGGGAGGGCACGCTCTCCCAGGCGTTCGGGCTGTTCGTCGTCGTCCTGGTGCTGCACGCGCTGATCAACGTCTTCAGCCACAGCCTCATCTCGCTGCTGCAGAACGTCTCGGTCTGGTGGCACGTCGCGGGGGCGGCGATCATCGTGGCCATCCTGGTCTTCGCGCCGAGCGAGCACCAGACGCTCGGCTTCGTGTTCACCGAGACGATCAACAACTCGGGCTTCTCCGACTCCTCGTTCTGGTTCTACGTGCTGCCGCTGGGCTTCCTGCTCACGCAGTACACGATCACCGGCTTCGACGCCTGCGCGCACGTCTCCGAGGAGACGCAGGGCGCGGCCATGTCCGCGGCCAAGGGCCTGTGGCGCTCGATCTTCTACTCGGCCATCGGCGGCTGGATCCTGCTGCTGGCCTTCCTGTTCGCCGCCACGAACGTCGACGAGATCAACAAGCAGTTCGGCTTCGTCGGCGCGATCTTCGACACCGCGCTGCCCGCGAACCTCGCCACCGCGATCTTCGCCATCTCGACGATCGGCCAGTTCTTCTGCGGGATGAGCTGCGTGACGTCGATGTCGCGCATGATGTACGCCTTCTCCCGCGACGGCGCGGTGCCCGGCTGGAGGCTGTGGTCGCGCGTCAACCGCAACAGGACCCCGGTCAACGCCATCGTCGCAGGGTGCGCGGTGGCGGGCCTGATCACGCTGCCCGCGCTCTACGCCCCCGCGGGGCTCGGCACGCCCATCGCCTTCTACGCGGTGGTCTCGATCGCGGTGATCGGCCTCTACCTGGCCTTCCTCATCCCGATCTGGCTGCGGCTGCGCATGGGCGACCGCTTCGTGCCCGGCCCGTGGACGCTGGGCCCGAAGTACAAGGTGCTGGCCTGGATCGCCATCATCGAGATCGCGATCATCTCGGTGTACTTCATCATGCCGCTGTCGCCCGCGGGGATTCCCGGCAGCGCCGACTTCACCTGGACGGCCGTGAACTACGCGCCGCTAGCGGTGGGCGGGGTGCTGCTCGGCATCGCCCTGTGGTGGACGCTGTCGGCCAGGAAGTGGTTCACCGGCCCGCGCCGCACCGTCGACGTCGACGAGACCATCGGCTGAGCCAACGGGGGTACGGCAGGCATGCCGTACCCCCGTGCTTGCATCTTGCTAGCATGGAGCACGTGGCCACTCTCTACATTCGCGACGTCCCCGAGGCCGTTGCCGAATCCCTCAAGGAACGGGCGGCGGAAGCCGGAATGTCCCTGTCCGCCTACGTCGCCAGGGAGCTTGCCGATCTCGCCGCTCGACCGACCAACGCCGAGATCGTCAACCGCTTGAAGTCGCGAGACCGTAGCGACGGCCCCTCGACGGCCGACATCCTCGAAGCCGTCGCGGAGGGCAGGCGGTGATCGTCATCGACTCGTCGGCAATGGTCGCCGCCCTCACCGGCCGCGAAGCCGACGTTGAGCTCCTCGACGCTCTTCAGGGCAGCATCCACGCCCCTCACCTCCTGGACGTCGAGGTCCTCTCCACGCTGCGGGGGCTCGCACTGGGGGGAAAGCTCTCGCAAGCCTCTGCCGAACAGGCTCGCATCGACTACCTCGCCCTGAACATCTCCCGCTACGAGATCAAGGGACTAGCGGAGCGGGTGTGGGAGTTGCGGCATAACTACACCGCCCATGACGCCTGCTATCTCGCGCTCGCCGAGGCCCTGGAAGCGCCACTGATCACCTGCGACGGAAAGCTCGCAGGCAGTGCCCACGACGCCGACGTACGGGTGTTTCCGCGCTAGGAGGCCTGGAAGGCCTTCGCCACGACCGCGCGGACCTCGTCCATGTCGGCCGAGCCGCGCTCGCGCAGCAGCGAGGTCATGTCGGCCTCCGGCATGCCGCAGGGGATCGCCCAGTGCCACGGCTCGAGGTCGCCGTCGACGTTGAGGGCGAAGCCGTGGCTGGTGACGCCGCGCGACTGGCGCATGCCGATGGAGACGATCTTGCGACCCGTCTCGACCGTCCAGACGCCGGTGAGCAGTTCGGACCCGGGTGGCGTGTCGCGGCGCTCGGCGGACAGGCCGAGCGCGGCCAGCGCCTCGACCAGGCGCAGCTCCACCTCGCGGACGTAGTCGACGATCCCTTCGTCATCCCCCAGCTTGACGATGAGGTAGCCGACCAGCTGCCCTGGCCCGTGGTAGGTGAGCTGACCGCCCCTGCCCGTCTCCACCACGGGGATGCCGCGGGTGGGGTCGGGCAGGTGGTGCAGCGGTGTGCGCCTGCCGACGGTGAAGACCGAGGGGTGGCTGAGCAGCCACAACGTGTCGGGCCGCGCATCGCGTTGGCGTTCTGCGACCAGATCGGCCATGCGTTCCATGGCCTTCTCGTAGTCGACGAGTTCGTCCTGGATGAGCGTCAGCGACCGTTCCCTCATGCTTCGAGCATAGAACCCGTCAGTGACGCTGAGGGCCGTTGGGCATGATGACCCAGAGGACGACGTAGAGGATCCAGAGCGGGCCTGGGATCAGCGAGAGCAGCAGCCACACGATCCTGACGAGGGTGGGCGGCAGGCCCAGCCGGTCGGCGATTCCGCCGCAGACCCCTGCGATGATTCGGTGTTCTCTCGAGCGGTGCATCGAGCTCCTCCGTGTGGTGTCGATTCACCTTGTTCAACGGCTCTGCCCCGGATGGGCGTTCCTATCCGCGACCCTGATTGAACCCTGACAGGGTCAGCCATCTCTCGGCCAGCGCCAGATGTCGTGGGGTCAGGCCCCTGCGTGGCTCCACCGGGATCAGCAGGAACTCGTCGACACCCTGATGTCCCCTGAGGTACTCCTCGTCGGCCACCCACAGGTGGTCGTCGAACCAGACGAACGGCCTGCCGTCCACGTAGTCGGCGACGCAGGGCGTCTTGAACGACTCGCCCCGCTCGCTCGGTCCTCGGGGGGTCATCGGCACCACGGGCAGTTCGGGCAGTCCGAGGCGGGGCGCGATCCACTCGTTGGCGTTGTGCTCCCATGTGGTCGCCCAGACCAGCTCGGAGCCTGTCTTCAGGGCCAGCTCCATCAGCCTGGCCCCGTGGCGGAGGTTGAGGTGGACGGTGTAGGAGTCGGGGCCGATCGTGCACTCGTAACGTCTGAAGTCGGGGCTCGCGCGGCTGAAGGGGTTCAGCACGCCGTCGACGTCCACCAGCAGGAGTGGCTTCACCCAGCCAGACTAGTGACCATGGTGTGGGGCTCTATGGTGCTTTGCATGGATCTGCACTCCCTCCAGAACCAGCAACGCCTGCTGGTCCGCCAGAAAGTCACCATGATGGTGAACCGATATGTCGCCCACGCCGAGAACCCCGACGGGTCGGAAGGCCCGATGGTGGCCTTCGCCGAGCAGAAGCGGATGACGCTCAAGGAGCAGGTCACCCTCTACACCGACGAGTCCAGGAGCCAGGTGCTCGCCTCCTTCAAGGCGCGCAACATCATCGACCTCGGCAGCGGCTACGACGTCTTCGACGGGGAGGGGCGGCCGATCGGGGTCTTCCGCAAGGACTTCGGCCAGTCGCTGATCCGCTCCACCTGGCACCTCGACCAGCCCGGCCTGCCCACGGTCACCGGGCAGGAGCGCAGCATGCTGGTCAGCGTGCTGCGCAGGTTCGTCGACTCCCTCTCGTGGCTGCCCTACCACTTCGACTTCGGCGAGGTCTTCTCCGTGGTCAAGAAGTGGGGGCTGCGCGACCGCTACGTCGTCGACATCCGCGACCCCAGGACCGACCGGCGGCTGGTGATCGCCATGGCGGTCGCGCTCGACGCCCTTCAGTCCCGCTGACCGTCCTGCGGACGGCGGGCACCCGGCCGCGCTCGCCCTCCGCCACGCGGGCACGCCCCGGACGGCGCCGACCTCGCCGACCGGCTATGACGTCGCGGGCATGCCCTTCCTGATGACGGCGACCTGGGCAGGATCCCAGCCTGGCTGCGGCACCGAGGCCAGCAGCAGCCGGGTGTAGGGGTGTTCGGGCTCCTCGAGCACCCGGGCGACGGGGCCGCTCTCGACCACCCTGCCCCTGTGCAGCACCAGCGTGTCGTCGCACAGGTGCCTGACGACGGCCAGGTCGTGGCTGACGAACAGCAGCGCCACCCCCGACTCGCGGCGGACCTCGGCCAGCAGGTCGAGGATCTGGGCCTGGATGGAGACGTCGAGCGCGGCCACCGCCTCGTCGAGCACCAGCACCGAGGGCTCGACGGCCAGCGCCCTGGCGATGGCGAGCCGCTGGCGCTGCCCACCGCTGAGCTGGTGGGGCCGTGCGCCCGCCTCGCGGCTGCCCAGCCCGACTTGGTCGAGCAGGGCCGCCGCGCGCGAACGGTCCTTGCCGTGCAGCCTGAGCACCGCGTGCAGGCACTCGGTGGCGCTGAGCCGGGGGTCGAGGGAGACATAGGGGTCCTGGAAGACCATCTGGATCTCGCGGGCCCTGCGCAGCCGCGCCGTACGGCCCCGCTCGCGCAGCTCCCTGACCCGCCCGTCGACGGTGACGGTGCCCGAGTCGGGTGTGACCAGGCCGACGAGCATGCGGGCCACGGTCGTCTTGCCCGACCCCGACTCCCCGACCAGCCCCAGTGCACCGCCGCTGGGCAGGGAGAAGGAGACGTCGTCCGCGGCGACCGTGCCGGGGTAGGTCTTGCGCAGCCTCTCGACGGTCAGCATGCGGGCGCCTCCTCCTTGATCAGATGACAGGCCGCCGAGCCGCCCTCGACCGCCACGCTCGGCGGAGGCGAGGAGGCGCAGGCCGCCACGGCGTGCGCGCACCTGGGCGCGAAGGGGCAGCCGGCGAAGGCGTCGTCGAGCGAGGGCGGCCTGCCGGGAATCGGTTTGATCGGCCGGGGGTCGCCCAGCTCGGGGGTGCAGGCCAGCAGCCCTGCCGTGTAGGGGTGGCGGGGATCGGCGAACAGCGCGGACGCGGGCCGCGACTCCACCACGGTTCCGGCGTAGAGCACGTAGATCCGGTCGCAGTAGGCGGCGGCCAGGTGCAGGTCGTGGGTGATGAACAGCATGCCGAGCTCGCGCTCGGCCTGCACGCCGCGCAGCAGCGCCAGCGTCTCGGCCTGGGTGGTGACGTCGAGCGCGCTGGTGGCCTCGTCGGCCAGCAGCAGCGCGGGGTCGGCCGCCAGGGCCGCGGCGATCACCACCCGCTGGAGCATGCCGCCGGACAGCTCGTGCGGGTACTGCCGCATGCGCAGCTCGGGGTCGCGCATGCCGACGGCGGCCAGCAGTTCGAGCGCCCGCCCGCGCGCCTCCTTCCTGCCGCGGCCCAGGGTGTGGACCATGCGCTCGGTGAGGAAGTCACCGATCCTGCGCACCGGGTTCAGCGACGAGCGCGGATCCTGGTAGATCATCGACACCGTGGCGGCCCGTAGCGAGCGCAGCCCCCCGTCGTCGAGCGAGAGCACGTCCTGGCCCTCGACCAGCACCTGGCCGCGCGCCGCCGCGTTCTGCGGAAGCAACCTGAGCACCGCGCGGGCGATCGTGGACTTGCCCGAGCCCGACTCGCCGACCAGCCCGACGACCTCACCGCGAGCCACGCTCAACGCCACGTCGCGCAGGATCGGCCGGTTGCCGCCCGCCTCGATCGTGAGATTCCTGATCTCCAGCAGCATCATGGTCTCCTCGCGGCCAGCCGGTCAGCGAGCCTGACCCCGATCACGTTGAACGACACGACGACCAGCGCGATCGCCGCGCCGGGGACGAGCACGGGCAGGAAGGCGCCCTGCACCATCGCCGCCTGCCCCTCCTTGACCATCAGGCCCCAGTCGGAGGAGGGCGGCTGCGCGCCGAAGCCCAGGAAGCTCAGCGTGGCCAGGCTCATCAGCCCCTCGCCGAACAGCACGACGAGGTAGCCGACGATCGCGCGGGCCATGTTGGGCACCAGGTAGCGCACGCAGATCGTGAACCCGCTCATGCCCTGCACCCGGTAGGCGTCGATGTACGGCTTGGCGCACTCGGTGATGGCGATCGCCCTGGTGTACTTGGCGATCGTCGGCGTGTAGGCCAGGCCGAGCGCGACGACCGCCGTGGTGACGCCGTTGCCGAAGACCGCCACGACCAGCACCACGAACAGCAGCCCGGGGAAGGCGTACATCACGTCGGTCACCCGCGAGACCAGCGCGTCGACCCAGCCGCGCCACCAGGCGGCCGCGGTGCCGAGCGCGACGCCGAGCACCGAGGCGATGGCCAGCAGCGCGAGCGGGCCGATCAGCGAGGTCTGCGCGCCGTACAGGATTCTGGAGAGCAGGTCGCGGCCCGACTGGTCGGCTCCGAGCGGGTGCGCGGGCGACATCGGGGACAGCGTCGCGGCGAAGTCGACGGCGTCGGGCGCGTACGGCGCGGCCACGGGCGCCAGCGCCGCCCCCGCCACGACGAGCACCAGGAAGGCGGCGGCGAGCTGGAAGCCCAGCGGTCGCCTGGCCGCGGGCATGGTGGTCGCGACAAGGGTCATGACCTGCTCCTCGCTCGCGGGTCGATCAGCGGCTGGACGAGCTCGACCAGCGTGGTGACCGCGATGTAGGCGGTGACCATGAGCAGCAGCACCGCCTGGGTCACGGGGAAGTCGTGGGTGTTGATCGCACCCACCAGCAGCGTGCCGACGCCGCTCAGCTGGAAGGCGCTCTCGACGGTCACCGTGCCCGCGAGCAGGCCCGCGGTGACCAGGCCGCACATCGTGACGATGGGCCCGAGCGCGCCGCGGAAGACGTGGCGGACCACGATCAGCCGCTCGGACAGCCCCGAGGCGCGGGCGACGGTGACGTGGTCGAGTTCGCGCTGCTCGACCATCGCCTGGCGGGTCACCCTGCTGATGATGGCGAGCGCGCCGAGCGCCAGCGTGATCGCCGGCAGCGTGAGGTGCCACAGGGACCCTCCGCCGCCGACGGGGAACCAGCCGAGCTGCACGCCGAACAGCGAGATCAGCGCGGTGGCCGCCACGAACGGCGGCACCGAGGTGGCGAACGTGGTGCCGGCCACGACCGCCGCGTCGGTGCGGCCGCCGCGCACGGCGGCCAGCACGCCGAGCGCGACGCCGAACACCACGAACAGCACCGCCGCGTAGGCCACCAGGCCGAGCGTGGTCGGCACCCTGGCCGTCAGCAGGTCGCCCACCTGGTCGTTGTACTTCAGCGAGCGGCCGAGGTCGCCGGTGACCGCGTCGCCGAGCCACCTGAGGTACTGCACGAGGAAGGGGTCGTCCAGGTGGTACTGCGCCCTGATCGCCGCGAGGTACTCGGGGGTGAGGTTCTCCTTGCCGCCCGCCAGGAACGTGACGGGATCGCCGGGGGCGGCGTAGGCGGCCCCGAAGATCACGAACGACGTGGCCAGCAAGGTCGCCACCAGGCCCGCCACCTTGCGGGCCACGCGTGTCACCATGTCAGCCCTTCGCCCCCAGGTCGACGGCCCACGGGTAGCCGAAGTACGTCATGGAGGCGGGCGGGCCCGTCACCTTGCCGCCGAGCACGACCGTGGAGGGCACCTCGACCAGCGAGATCCACACCATGTCGGAGGTGAAGCGCTGCTGCAGCTCGATCACCTGCCTGGCGCGGGCCGCCGCGTCGGTCGTCTCCAGCGCCTTGGCCACCAGCGCGTCGTACTCGGGCGAGCTGAAGCCGACCCAGTTGTTCGACGAGCCGCTCAGGCCGTTGTCGTAGAAGCCGATGGGGTCGTTCTTGGTGATGTACCAGTCGTCGGGCACCAGGTCGACCTGTGCCCGCTTGTCCTTGTCGGTGTAGAAGGTGCCGAACTCGGAGCCGGGGATCGTCTTGATCTCCGCCTTGAGCCCGATCTTCGTGGCCGCGTCGACGACCGCGTTGGCGATCACCGAGCGGGCCTGGTCGCCGTCGGAGGCGACGACGATCGGGGTCTGCGGTGCGCCCGCCTCCTGCACGAGCTTCTTGGCCGCCTCGAGGTCGGGCGCGGCGGGCGCGCCCTGGAGCTGGTCGTAGGCGCTCTGGAAGCTCTGCTTCTCGTAGGACCATGCGCCCGCGCCGACGGGCACCTTCCACGGCCTGGCCAGCCCGGCGAAGCCCGACTTGGCGATGCCCGCCCTGTCGACGGCCAGCGAGAGCGCCCTGCGGATCTTCGCGTCCTTGAGGACGCCCCGATCGGTGGGCAGCAGCACGAACACCCTGGTCGTCGGTCCGTAGGCGACGTTGACCGCCGGGTTCTTCGCCAGCGCGACGGCGGGGCCCGTCTCCGCCAGGTAGGCGCCGTCGGCCGCTCCCGTGGTGAGGCTGTTGACCATGGCGCCGTCGTCGGCCCACCTGAAGGTGACGGCCTTGGTCAGCGGCTTGACGTCCTTGTTCCAGTAGCCGTCGAAGCGGTCGATCGTGATCTCGGTGCCCGACTTCCACTCGGCGAGCCTGTAGGGCCCCGAGCAGGCGTCGGGGTGGCCGGGCGTGCCGTAGTCCTTGCCGAGCCCGTCGACGACCTTCTTGTTGAGCACGATGCCCGCGTCGCCGGCCATCGCCTGGATGAACAGCGCGTTGGCCTTCTTGAAGGTGACCTTGACCTGGTCGTCGCCGACCTTGGCGACGGCGTCGACGTCCTCGAACTCGTCGGACTCGTTCATCCCCTCACCGGCGTGCCGCTGGAGGCTCCACACGACGTCGTCGGCCGTCAGCGGGGTGCCGTCGTGGAAGGTGACGCCCTTCCTGATCGTGAACACGAGGGTCTTGGGGTCGGGCTGCTCGGCCTTCTCCGCCAGCCATGGCTTGATCGTCATGTCGGGCTGGGTCTGCATGAGGCGCTCGCAGACGTTGGCCATGATCGTGCGGTTGGGCGTGCCGCCGTCGCTGTCGAGGTCGAGGGTGCCAGGCTCCTCGCCCAGCAGCCATGTGGCCTTCTCCAGCGCGCCCTTGGCCTTGGGTGTCTGGTCGACCAGGGTCAGCTTGGCCACGTCGGGCGCCTTCGTCGTGGCCGCGGGTGCGCCACAGGCGGCGGTGACGCCGATCAGGCCCACGAGGGCGAGAATCTTCTTCACAGGGTGTCTCCGTCGTAGAGGTTCCATGGGACGCGCTCGTACTCGTGGTCGCAGGGCGTGCCCGCAGCGATCAGGTAGTCGCCCGTGGTGAGGTCGACGCAGCTCGACAGCAGGGTGGCCCACCGCTTCACGGCGGGCTGGCCCTCATCGGGGTGGGTGCACAGCGACTCGGGGTGGCCGAGGTGGTCGGACATCGCGGTGTGGATGAGCTTGCGCGCCTCGTCGCGACCCGAGGCGTGCCGTACGGCCCGCAGCCCCGCCTCCGCGCGCGGCACCCGGTAGAGGGAGTCGGCCGAGCCCGGCCTGTAGGTGGCGGCCAGCTGCGGCGGCATGAACGCCTGGTAGTGGTTGCCGTGGACGAGCAGCCCCTCGGCCGGGTACATCCAGCCCACCGCGCCGGGCGTCGTCTCCAGGTCGATGGCGAAGCCGTCGCGGTGGGTGACCAGCGCGTTGCTGGCGATGTGGGCGCGTGACTTCGTCAGAGCCTCGAGCGCGGCGTTGAGGTTGTCGCTGTCGAGCACGCGCCGCCTGACGAGCGTCTGCGGCACCCCCACGGAGTCGTCGAACCTGCCGCCGAGCCCGTTGGCGTTGAGCGCGATGCCCGCCGAGTTGGCCCCCTGCCGCCCGACCTGCCCCGCCTCGACGTGCATGATGACCGTCGGCCTGCCCGGCTGGACCACGCGCAGGACCATGACGGTGTCGGCGACGCCGTTGCGCCAGTCCCAGTTCTGGCCCGCGTAGACGTGGCCGTCGCCCGACGCCTCGGGCAGCAGGGCGAAGGAGGTGCAGCCGTCGGGCTCCATCGAGCCGAAAGTGCTGTCGTAGATGATCTCGCCGCGCGCGTTGAGCGCCAGGATGTCGAGGAAGGAGAGGCCCGCGCCCTCGGCGATGCCCTCCATCTCCTCCACCAGCTCGGGGGCGAAGGCCCTGGACGGCGCGACCCAGCGCCCCGCTCGCTGCGTGACCTGCTCCCAGGTGAGGCCGCTGGAATGGGCGAACGCCTCCGCGTAGTAGGCCAGCGCCCTCTCGATCAGCTCGCGCGTCTGCTCGCCGTACTGGCGGCCGCGTTCTCGCGGTGCGCCCGAGATCTCGACGAGGGGCAGAGAGGTGAGGCTCAATGGTGCTCCTTGGACCTGGCAGGCCATGTAATGTGCGTTCCAGAGACCGCAGAACTCTGTAACGCGGGTTTCTGAAGCCAGGGTAATGAGCGTTACGCAGGAGTCAATAGCCGTAATGGAAAATTCACAGAGTCCGATCGAGCAGCTCAGAGCGGTGGTCCGGCGGGTGTGGGAGGAGCTGTCCCCCGCCGAGCGCGCGGTCTGCCACTACCTGATCTCCGCGGCGCCCGAGCAGATCCTCTTCGCCAGTGCCGCCGAGCTCGGCGCCGCCACGGGCACCAGCAACGCCACCGTGATCAGGACCATGCAGCGGCTCGGCTTCGGCGGCCTGCCCGGTCTCAAGCGGGCGCTGGCGGCCGAGTTCAGCTCGGCCGTCGCCCCCGACATACGGCTGCAGCAGCGCATCAGCCACGTCGGCCACGACCTGTCCGACATCTGGGCGAGGGTCTTCGACGAGGCCTTCGAGCGCATCGAGCACTGCAAGCGCCTGTTCGACCAGGAGGCCTTCACCCGCGCGGTCTCCGTCGTGGCGGCCGCGGGCTCGGTGCTCGTCTACGGCGCGGGGGCCTCCGAGCCCGCCGCCCGCCATCTGGCGCTCAAGCTCGGCCGCCGCGGCCACCGCGCCCGGCCCAGCTCGGCGACCGGCTTCGCGCTGGCCGACGAGCTGCTCTGGCTCGGGCACGGCGACGCCGTGGTCATCTTCCAGCCGGGGCGGCGGCTGCGCGAGATCGAGGTGCTGATCGACAGGGCCCGCGCGGTCGGCGCGGGCGTCGTGCTGGTCTCCGACGAGCTGGGCGCGGCTTTCTCCGGCAGCGTCGAGGCGGTCCTTTCGGCGCCCCACACCCCCACCGGCATCACCGCCGAGCCGCTGACCGGCATGATCGTGGCCGACGCCCTGCTCCTGGCCATCGACTCCCTCGACGAGAACCGATCCGTGGAGTATTCACACCAGTTGACCGCTCTGCGCGAGCAGCTCCGGGGCCCCCGAAAGGTCCAGTAGCCTCACCTCGTCGTCTTTTCAACGGAAGGTGCGTCTCGTGATCGGCTGGTTCGAAGCGGTGGTCCTCGGGTTGCTCCAAGGGCTCACGGAGTTCCTGCCGATCTCGTCGAGCGCGCACATCAGGGTCGTCTCGGCCTTCTTCGGCTGGGACGACCCCGGAGCCGCGTTCACGGCCGTCATCCAGCTCGGCACCGAGGCCGCGGTCCTCATCTACTTCCGCAAGGAGCTCTGGGAGATCATCTCCACCTGGACCCGCTCCCTGTGGACACCCTCGCTGCGCGGCGCCTTCCCCGCGCGCATGGGCTGGTACGTGATCGTCGGCACGCTGCCCATCGCCATCCTCGGGCTCACGTTCAAGGACCAGATCGAGACCGTCTTCCGCGACCTGCGCCTGATCGGCACCACGCTGATCGTCTTCGGCGTCATCCTGTGGATCGCCGACCGCACCGCCCGCACCAAGCTGACGCTCGAGAAGCACCTGTCCTTCACCCACGCCCTGCTCTTCGGCCTGGCGCAGTCGCTCGCGCTCATCCCCGGCGTCTCCCGCTCCGGCGGCACGATCACCGCGGGACTGCTGCTCGACTACCGGCGCGAGGAGGCCGCGAAGTACTCCTTCCTGCTGGCCATCCCCGCGGTGCTCGCGTCGGGTGCGCTGGAGCTGTTCGAGATCGGCGGCCACGGCACCCCCGACTGGGGCCCGACCATCCTGGCCACGGTCATCTCGTTCGTGGTGGGCTACGCGGCGGTGGCCTGGTTCCTGAAGTACATCAGCACGCACAGGTTCACCGGCTTCGTGATCTACCGCATCCTGCTGGGCGTCTTCGTCATCGCCGCGGTGTCGTTGGGCTGGATCCCAGCGTGACCCTGCTCGCCAGGCAGAAGATCACCGCGAACAGGGCCCACGCGGCCACGTAGGCCACCGGCTCCCCCACCATCTGCCGCCCCTCGAAGTAGACGACCAGGCCGACGACGGCGCCGGGGATCGCGCCCCACCAGCGCCGCCACCACACCTCGTGCACGACGACCTCGAACGCCACCAGGGCGATCGGCCCGAACAGCAGCATCTTCGTGTTCAGCTGCTGGGGCAGGAAGTGGTCGAGCGCCATCACCGCCACCGCCGACAGCGTCGTCAGCAGCACCACTGCGCCGAACGGGGCGGGCTCCTCACGTGGATCGGTCACGCTCTCATTCTGGGCAGGAGCCTCACACGGCGACATCCGTCTTTGGTCTACGCGTGACGGCCGGGTAGGTGGCCATCGTGAACAGCAGCGTCACCACGCCGAGGGCGCTGGCCAGCACGATCACGCCCGTCCTGCCGTACCACTCGAGGGCGAGCCCTCCGGCGATGCCCGCCACGAACAGTCCCAGATACTGGCTCGAGGCCAGCAGCCCGAGCCCGACCGGGACGTTGCCCGGCACCGCGGCGACCGTCCTGTACTGCTGCGAGGGACCGATCAACCAGCCGAGCGCACCCCAGACGAAGGCCCACACGAGGGCGACGCCGAGGTTGAGGTTGGCCACAGGGAGCAGGGCCATCAGCACGGTCGCCCCCGCGATGCCGAGGAAGACCATGCGGCGGGGACCGTAGGCGTCGGTGAGGCGTCCGCCGACCGCGTTGCCGACCACGCCGCCGACCCCCCACGCCCACAGCACCGCGGCCAGCGGCAGATCGATCAGCGAGCCGAGGTAGGTGTAGGCGCTGAAGCCTCCTGCGAAGATCAGCAGCTGCGTCAGCAGGACGGCCAGCACACCGCGGTCGGCCAGCGGCGTGAAGCGATCCCTGATCCTGGTGGAGGCGGGCAGGCGCACGTCGGGAACCACCAGGGCGACGGCGGCGAACCCGACGGCGGCCAGGCCGACCACCAGCCACAGCGCCGAGCGCCATCCCGCCACGTCGCCCATCCAGGTGCCGAGCGGGACGCCGATCGCCGAGGCCACGGTCAGCCCGCCCATCACCAGCGCGAGCGCGCGGCCCCGCCGTTCGGGGCCGACCAGGGCGGTGGCGACGGCGGAGGCCACAGGGGTGACCATCGCCGCGCCCGCCGCGGCGATCACCCTGGTGCCCAGCATGAGGCCGAAGGTGGGCGAGAGCGCCGTCAGCGCGTTGCCGGCGGCGAGCACGCCGAGGCCGATGAGCAGCAGCCGCCGCTTGGACAGCTTCGCGGTCAACGCCGCCAGCACGGGTGAGAGCAGGGCGTAGGCCAGGGCGAAGACGGTCATGAGCTGGCCGGCGGCCGACGGCGAGATGCCCAGGTCGCCCGCGATCGGCAGGACCAGCCCCGCCGTGACGAACATGCCGGTGCCCACGGCGAAGTTCCCAAGGGCCAGGGCGTAGAGCTTGGGGGTCATGAGGACAAAACTCGCCTATTGTTGGACTGTTGTCAAACTTTCAAATCGAGAGGCAGGCTGGAGAGATGCGCGTGTTCCCCCAACCGGCGACCGAAGACATCCAGCTCACCGAGGTGCTGCACGCGCTCTCGGATCCGGCGCGCCTCGAGGTCGTCACCCGCCTGGCGGTGGAGCGGGAGCTCACGTGCAGAGGGGTCGGCGACGAGATCGGACTGCACAAGTCGACGATGTCCCACCACTACCGGGTGCTGCGCGAGTCGGGGGTCGTCTCGAGCCGTCAGGAGGGCAGGCAGAAGTTCATGACGCTGCGCAGGGACGACCTCGACGCCCGCTTCCCCGGCCTGCTCGACTCGATCCTCGGCGCCACGCTCTGATGCTGCCCATCCACGCGGCCCTGCCGGACCTGATCGGCGCGCTGGAGAAGGGCGGCTGCGCCGTCCTGACCGCTCCGCCCGGCACCGGCAAGACGACCGTGGTCCCGCTCGCGCTGGCCGATGCGGGGCTGCGCGTCGTGGTCGCCGAGCCCAGGCGGCTGGCCGTACGGGCCGCCGCGCACCGGATGGACGTCGGCTACACCATCAGGGGCGAGCGCCGCACGGGGGCCAGGAAGGGCGTGGAGGTCGTCACCACGGGCGTGCTCCTGCAGCGCCTCCAGCGCGATCAGGAGCTTCCCGGCGTCGACGTGGTGATGATCGACGAGTGCCACGAGCGGCACCTCGACGCCGACACCGCGCTGGCGTTCCTGCTGGACGTCCGCGAGACGCTCAGGCCCGACCTGCGCCTGGTGGCCGCCTCCGCGACCGCCGACACCGCGCCGTGGTCGCGGCTGCTCGGCGACGCCCCCGTGGTCTCCGCCTCCGGCGTCACCCACCCCGTCGAGATCGTCTGGGCGCCGCCCGCCCGTCCTGTCGCGCCGCCGCACGGCCTGCGCGTCGATCCCGCGCTGCTGGCCCACGTCGCCGACGTCGTACGGCGGGCGCTGGCCGCCCACGAGGGCGACGTGCTGTGCTTCCTGCCGGGAGTCGGCGAGATCACCAGGGTCGCGGGGATGCTGCAGGACCTCAACGTCCTCCAGGTGCACGGCCAGGCCCCCGCCCGCGTCCAGGACGCCGTGCTCAGGCCCTCCCCCACGCGCAGGGTCGTGCTCGCCACCTCCGTCGCCGAGTCGAGCCTCACCGTGCCCGGCGTCCGCGTGGTGGTGGACTCGGGGCTGGCGAGGGAGCCGAGGACCGACCACGCCAGAGGGCTCGGCTCGCTGACCACCGTGCACGTCTCGCGGGCCTCCGCCGACCAGCGGGCGGGACGGGCAGGACGCGAAGGCCCCGGCACCGTCTACCGGTGCTGGACGGCCGCCGCCCACGCCCGCCTCGCGCCGCACGCGCCCCCCGAGATCGCGCTGGCCGACCTGACGGGGTTCGCGCTGCAGGCGGCCTGCTGGGGCGCGCCAGGCGCCACCGGCCTCGCGCTCCTCGACCCGCCCCCTCGCGCCGCGATGTCCGCCGCCACCCGCACACTGCTCACCCTCGGCGCCCTCACCCCTGTCTCCGCCACCCCTGCCACCGCCGCCCCGGCACCCGAGGCGCCTTCCGGGAGGGCAGCCTCTCCGGCAGGAAACGCGGGCTCTCCCGCCGAGGAGGCCTTCGGTGCGGGAGGCGGGCCCGCGGGCGACGACGTGACAGCGGTGCGGGTGACCGGGAGGGGGCGGCGGATGGCGCTCGCCGGGGTGCATCCCCGCCTGGCCAGAGCCCTCATCGACGGCGGCCCCCGTGCCGCCGAGGTCGTCGCGCTCCTGTCCGAGCAGCTGCCCCGCGACGCGGGCGACGACCTCGTCGAGATCTGGCGCAGAGCCAGGCGCGACAACGACCCCCGCTGGCTCCGCGAGGTCAGACGCCTGACCAAGGAGCCCGTCAAGGGGCCTGACGACGCCGCCGCCGGGCTGGCCGTCGCGATGGCCTTCCCCGAACGCGTGGCCCGCAGGAGGGGCGGCGGCTACCTCATGGCCTCGGGCACCCAGGCCCAGCTCCCTGAGGGCTCCAGGCTCGCCACCGCCGAATGGCTGGCCATCGCCGTCGCCGACCGTCCCACCGGCGCCGCCTCCGCCAGGATCAGGCAGGCCGTCGTCATCGACGAGCCGACCGCCAGGCTGGCCGTGCCGGTGACCGTACGCGAGGAGGTCGCCTGGCGCGTGCCGCCGGGCGAGCGGCGCGGCGACGTCTCCGCCCGCGTGATCGAGCGCCTGGGCGCCATCGAGCTGTCGGCGGCCTCGCTGAGGAACGCCGACGTCCGCGCGGCCCTGCTGGAAGGGCTGCGCACCGAGGAGATCCTCACCTGGACCCGCGAGGCCGTCGCGCTCAGGGACAGGATGGCCTTCTGCCACCGCGCCATCGGCGAGCCCTGGCCCTCCATGGACGACCTGATCGGCCTGGCCGACCGGTGGCTCGAGCCGGAGCTGTCCAGGGCCCGCCGCCGCGCCGACCTCGAACGACTCGACGTGGTGGCGGCCCTCAAGCGCCTCGTCCCGTGGAGCCGGCGGCTGGAGGACGACGCGCCCTCGCATCTGGAGGTGCCGAGCGGCTCGCGGATCCGCATCGACTACTCGGGCGAGCAGCCGGTGCTGGCCGTCAAGCTGCAGGAGCTGTTCGGCTGGCAGGAGGCCCCGCGCATCGCGGGCGTCCCTCTGCTGATCCACCTGCTCTCGCCCGCGGGCCGTCCCGCGGCCGTGACCGCGGACCTGGCCTCGTTCTGGCGCGAGGGCTACCGCTCGGTCCGCGCCGAGCTGAGGGGCCGCTATCCCAGGCACCCGTGGCCTGAGGACCCGCTCACCGCGCCCCCGACCCGCCGGGCCAAACCCCGCCAGCGCTAGAAGAGAGGCATGTATCCAAGCTCCGCCCTCGGCGAGTTCCTGCGTTCGCGCCGCGCGAGGGTGACCCCCCAAGCGCTGGGCCTGCCGGAAGGCGTCAGGCACCGCAGGGTCCCCGGCCTGCGCCGCGAGGAGCTGGCCCCGCTCGCCGGTGTCAGCGTCGGCTACTACACCCGTCTGGAGCAGGGCCAGAGCCCCAACGTGTCGGCCGAGGTGCTCGACGCCATCGCCCGCGTGCTCGACCTCGACGACGACGAGCTGGCCCACCTGCACCGCCTGGCCCGCGCGGCGGCCTCGGGTCCCAGGAGGGCCGCGCCCGAGCGGCTGCGCCAGTGGATCAGGCTGATGGTGGAGTCCATGACCGAGGTACCGGCATGGGCGGTGGGCCGCAGGGGCGACGTCCTGGCCTGGAACCGCCTCGCCCACGCCCTCTTCGCGCCGCACTGGGAGTTCGAGGGCCCCGAGCTGCCGAACTTCGTCCGCATGGACTTCCTCGACCAGGAGTTCACCCGCGGCCTCTACGCCGACTGGACGCAGAAGGCGCGCGACGACGTCGCCTACCTGCACGGCTCACTCGGCCGCTTCCCCGGCGACGAGGGCCTGACCGCCCTGGTCGACGAGCTGCTCGAGCTCAGCCCCGACTTCGCGCGCCTGTGGACCGAGCACCCTGTCAGCAACTGCGCCTCCATCGCGCGCGACCACCTGCATCCCGAGCACGGCGTCCTGTCGCTCACCGCCGAGTTCCTCCGCACGCCCGACGACGAGGGCCAGGGCGTCACGCTCTTCCAGCCGGCCCCCGGCTCTCCCTCCGCCGCCCGCCTCCGCGCCCTCGCCGCCGAGCTGACCCGCTCAGGCTCGATCCGCTCAGGCCGTCACGGGCCGGTCGGCGGGGCGGGCGAGCACCAGCGGAGCCGCGAGAGCGCCCAGCAGCGCGACCGCCCCCGCCACCAGGAAGGCCGCGTGCAGTCCGCCGAGCGTCGCCAGTGACGCCGGGGCCTCGGGCGCGAGCGCGGCCGAGCGGGCGGCGGCGACGGCGGTCAGCCCCGCCACGCCGATCGCCCCCACGAACGTGGGCATCTGCGCCAGGCTCCCCGCCACCCCCTGATCGTCGTCGGAGAGCCCCGAGGTGATCGTCGTGATGGTGGCCACCACCGCGAGCACGTGCCCGAACCCCATCGCGGCCGACGTCGCGAGCAACACTCCAACGCCACCGCTGACCGGCAGGAACGCCATCGCGGCCGTTCCCACGGCCTGGACGGCCAGCCCCGCGGCGAGCACCCGAACGGTGCCGATCGTGGACATCAGCCGGGCCGCGACGGCCCCCGCCGCCAACGCCGCGACGCCCTCCCCGAGGAAGCCCAGCCCCGTCTGCAGCGCCGAATACCCCAGGACGTCCTGCATGTGGATGCTGAGCAGCAACGTCGCCCCTCCGCACATCCCGAACGTGACGAGGCCGAGCGCCATCCCCCACTTCACCGTCGTACGGCGCAGCAGCCCGAGCGGCACGAGCGGGGCGACATGCCTGCCCTCGGCCACCAGGAACAGGCCGAGGAGCACGACAGAGGCCCCCACGGAGAGCCACGAGCCCGCCGAGATGCCGTAGACGAGCGCGAACAGCCCTGCGCTCGCCAGGACGGCGCCCGGCACGTCGAGCCTGGCGAGGCTCCTGCTCTCGCTCTCCCGTACGACGCTCACCGCGCCGAGCAGCACGAGGGCGCCGATGGCCATGAGGAGCAGCATCGTCCATCGCCAGTTCAGCCCCGAGGTGATGAGGCCGCCACCGATCGTGCCGATCACGAAGCCGAGGGAGAGCAGCGCGCCGTTCACCCCCATGGCCCTGGCCCTCCTCGGCCCCTCGGGGAAGGCAGAGGTCATCAGCGCGAGCGCGGTCGGGCCGATCATGGCCGCGGCCACGCCCTGCCCCGCCCTCGCGGCGACCAGCACGCCGGGGAGCTCGGCGAGCGCCGCCACCAGGGAGAAGGCCATGAAGGCGACCACTCCTGCCATGAACAGCCTTCGCCGTCCCACGACGTCGGAGGCCCTGCCGAACAGCGGCATCAACGCCGCCGTGGGCAGCAGGCAGGCCGTCACCACCCACTGCAGCCCCGAAGCGGTGGCGAAGCCGAGGTCCCTGCCGATCGCGGGCAGCGCCACGGTGATGATCGAGTAGTCGAGTCCTGTCATGAAGGTGGCGCCGCACAGCGTGGTGAGGACCAGCCGGCCGCGGGCGCCCAGTGAGGTGTCGTCCGTCATGCCGGCCAGCGTGGTGCGGACGCGATCGGCCGACCAGCGCCCTGCTGGAGGTACACCTGTCAGGTGCAGGCTGCCGTCCGGGGGTCAGGCGAGTTGGGCGGCGAGCAGCAGCAGGTGCGGCTCGGAGCCCGGAGGAGCGACGAGTTGCACGCCCCCGGGGCGGGCGCCGAAGGGCAGGGAGAGCGCGGGCCAGCCCGACAGGTTCCACGGAGCCGCGACGGCGATGTCGCGCAGGCGTGTCCTGCCCTCGGGCAGGGGAAGGGCGGCGAGCGCGGGCACGATCAGCACGTCGGCGTCGCCGAACCACTGGTCGGCGCCGTAGTCGCGCCAGCGCTCGCGACGACGGCGTCCCGGCCTGCCGTCCCTTTCTGGCGCGCGGCCAGGGGAGCGCCCGCCGGCGATCGTGGCGAGGACGAGGGAGGAGGGCAGCCTGGCGGGATGGTCGACGACCGTGTGCCCCGCCTCCCGCAGGCGTTCGGCTGCCGCCACGACCGCCGCCCCGAAGCCGGCTCGCACCCCGAGCCCTCGAGGCAGCGGCTGGGGAGCGGCGGCGACGCGCAGCCCCGAGCGCCTGGGCGGGACGCCACGGGGCGGCCTGAGCAGCCAGTCGTCGTCCTCGAAGTCGGGAAGGCCCCACTGCCCTGCGGGGCCGGGATCGCGCCAGGCCGAGGCCAGCTCGGGCTCGCCCGCGAGCACCGACAGCACCAGCGCCAGGTCCTCGGCCGTGCGGGCGAGGGGAGCCCACTCCCGCCACTCGCCGGTGGCCTCGGGGATCACTCCCCTTCCCGGCTTGAGCGCGAGCACCCCGTGACAGGCGGCCCGGATGCGCAGCGAGCCGAACTCGTCGCTCCCGAGCGCGAGCGGCACCAGCCCCGCCGCCACGTCCTCCGCGCAGGGCCGCCCCGTCTCGACGAGCAGCGCGCCCGCCGCCCGCAGCCTCGCGTGCGCGGGCCGCTCCCCGGCCGACGAGACGGCCACGGGCACCCCCGCCAGCGGCAGCTCATCGAGATCGGCCCTCTTCTGTACGGCACGCGCCTCGTCGGCCAGGCGCTCGCCGTCCGCGCCGACCGCGCGGAGAAGGTCGTCGGCGATCGCGGCGGCCGTGGCCTCCCCCTGGCGTACGGCCTCCGCGATCTCGATCGCGGACCTGCCTGCCCACACCATGAACCGATTCTGGCCCCACGGGGAGGCGTTCACCAGAGGCCGGGGCCAGGCCCGATCAGGATCTGGGCTCCCTGCCCGCCTGTTTGAGCGCGGCGCGCAGCGCGTACTCGATCTGCGCGTTGACGCTTCTGAGGTCGTCGGCGGCCCACTTCGCGATCGCCTCGTAGACCGCGGGGTCGAGGCGGAGCAGGAGCTTTTTCTTCTCAGGCATACAGGCTGCCGGCGTTCACCACCGGCTGGGTCGCCCGGTCACCGCAGAGCACGACCAGGAGATTGGAGACCATCTGCGCCTTGCGCTCCTCGTCGAGGTCGACGACCCCCTCGGCGGCGAGCCTGTCCAACGCGAGCTGCACCATGCCGACAGCGCCCTCCACGATCTTCGTGCGAGCCGCGACGACCTGGGCGGCCTGCTGGCGCACGAGCATAGCCTGAGCGATCTCGGGGGCGTAGGCCAGATGGGTGATGCGGGCCTCCAGCACCTCGACCCCCGCCAGCTCCGTGCGGTCGCGCAGCTCGGTCGTCAGCTCGGTGGCGACCTCGGCGCCGTCACGCAGGCTGGTGCGGGCCGGCTCGTGCGAGTCGTAGGGGTGGGTGGTGGCCAGGTGCCGCACGGCGGCCTCCGACTGGATCGCGACGTACTCCTCGTAGTCGTCGACCGAGAACGTGGCGCGCGCGGTCTCCACGACCTTGTAGACGACCACCGCGGCGATCTCCACCGGGTTGCCGTCGGCGTCGTTGACCTTGAGCTTGGTGGTCTCGAAGTTGCGCACCCTCAGCGTGATCTTGCGCTTGCTGGTGAAGGGCAGCACCCACTGGAAGCCCGCCTCGGCCACCGAGCCGACGTAGCGGCCGAGGAACTGCACGACCTTGGCCTCGTTCGGGTTGATCACTGTGAAGCCCGTCAGGATCACCACGGCGAGCACCACCCAGGCCAGGCCCAGGCCCATCAGCGCGATCTCGCCCGCGTTGACGCCCACGAGGCCGGCGGCCACGCCCAGCACGATCAGCGCGGCGAGGACGAGGAACCCGTTCAGCCGGAAGGCCCTTTTCTCCATCGTGTCCCCTTGCTATTGAAGTGATATCACTACGATAGCCCATGAAACCGGCGGAGAGAACGCCGAAGGGGACCGGCGGCGCCAGAGTCGCCGCCGATCCCCTTCGATGTGTCGATCAGACCCCGGCGGGATGCCAGACGGTCTTGGTCTCCATGAACGCCGTCATCCTGCCGATGCCGGGATCGGCCGACCAGTCGGGCGAGCTCGGGCGGATGACCCGCTTGAGGTTCTCGGCCGCCTCCTGCTCGCACTTCAGCGCCAGGTCGGGATCGGCGACCCCGGTGAGGTCGAGCCCGTTGACGTCCATGTGCGCGGCCAGCCACGGCGCCAGCTCGGCCTGGTGTCCCGTCAGGATGTTGACCACCCCGCCCGGCAGGTCGGAGGTGGCCAGCACCTCGGCCAGCGTGATGGAGGCGAGCGGCGAGCTCTCCGAGGCCACCACGACCGCGGTGTTGCCCGTGACGATGACGGGAGCCACGACCGAGACCAGCCCGAGCAGCGGATCCGAAGGGGCGATCACGGCCACCACGCCCGAGGGCTCGGGCGTGGACAGGTTGAAGTACGGCCCCGCCACGGGGTTGGCCGATCCGCGGACCGAAGCGATCTTGTCGGACCAGCCCGCGTACCAGACCAGCCTGTCGATGGCCGCGTCGACCTGCTCGAGCCCCGCCTTCTTGCCCAGAGGCAGCTCCTCGGCGAACTGGCCTCGGCGCCCCTCCAGCATCTCGGCGATCCGGTAGAGGATCTGCCCCCTGTTGTACGGCGTGGCCCCCGACCATCCGGGGAACGCCTTGCGCGCCGCCGTCACGGCGTCACGCGCGTCCTTGCGCGACGCCCTCGAGGCGTTGGCCAGGAAGTCGCCCTTCGGGGACGTCACGACGTACGACCTCCCGCTCTCGGAGCGCGGGAACGCCCCTCCGATGAACAGCTTGTAGGTCTTGCGCACGCTGAGCCTGCTCATCGCTTCTCCTCCGCCGGCCGTACGGTAACGAAGATCTGGCCGCAGCGGCTCACCCCGCAGCGGTGGGCGAACCAGCCGGTCCTGGTCGGGCGCCCGGTACGGGCGTAGGCATGGCCACGGGTGGCCTGGGCGCGCCTGGTCCGCCTCCTGGTCAGGCGATGATCACACGTCAAGGTAGGCCTCCAGCCCCGCGAGCCCGCCTTCCCGGCCGTAACCGGACTCCTTGTAGCCGCCGAAGGGGGACGTGGGGTCGAACTTGTTGAAGGTGTTCGCCCAGACGACCCCGGCGCGCAGCCGGTCGGCCATCCAGAGGATGCGCGAGCCCTTCTCGGTCCAGACGCCCGCGGACAGGCCGTACGGAGTGTTGTTGGCCTTCTCCACGGCCTCGGCAGGCGTGCGGAAGGTCAGCACCGACAGCACGGGACCGAAGATCTCCTCGCGCGCGATGCTGTGCGACTGCGCCACGCCGGTGAAGATCGTCGGCGGGAACCAGAAGCCCTTCTCTGGCAGCTCGCAGGCGGGAGACCAGCGGGAGGCGCCCTCCTGCTCACCGAGGTCCGACAGCTGCCTGATCCTCGCCAGCTGGTCGGCGGAGTTGATCGCGCCGATGTCGGTGTTCTTGTCCAGCGGGTCGCCGAGCCTCAGCGTGCTGAGACGCCTGCGCAGGGAGTCGAGCAGCTGGTCCTGCACGGACTCCTGCACCAGCAGGCGCGAGCCCGCGCAGCACACGTGCCCCTGGTTGAAGAAGATGCCGTTGACGATGCCCTCGACCGCCTGGTCGATGGCGGCGTCCTCGAAGACGATGTTGGCCGCCTTGCCGCCCAGCTCCAGCGTGAGCTTCTTGGACGTGCCCGCGACGGTCCTCGCGATGATCCTGCCGACCTCGGTGGAGCCGGTGAAGGCCACCTTGTTGACGTCGGGGTGCGCGACGACCGCGGCGCCCGTCTCGCCCGCGCCCGTCACGATGTTGACCACGCCGGGCGGCAGGTCGGCCTGCTGGCAGATCTCGGCGAACAGCAGGGCGGTCAGCGGCGTGGTCTCGGCCGGCTTGAGCACCACCGTGTTGCCGCAGGCCAGCGCCGGAGCGATCTTCCACGCGAGCATGAGCAGCGGGAAGTTCCACGGGATGACCTGGCCCGCCACGCCGAGCGGCCGGTCGCCGAACCCGGCGTAGGCCAGCTTGTCGGCCCATCCTGCGTAGTAGAAGAAGTGCGCGGCGACCAGCGGCACGTCCACGTCCCGCGACTCGCGGATGGGCTTGCCGTTGTCGAGCGACTCCAGGACGGCCAGCTCGCGGGCGCGCTCCTGGATGATGCGGGCGATGCGGAAGAGGTACTTGGCCCGCTCGGCCCCCGGCATCGACGACCAGACCCCGAAGGCCTTGCGCGCGGCCTGGACCGCGCGGTCCACGTCGTCGGAGGAGGCGACGGCCACCTCGGCCAGGACCTCCTCGTTGGCGGGGTTGACGGTCTTGAAGGAAGAGGAGCCGGGGACGAACTCGCCGTTGATGAACAGCCCGTAGGACGGCTTGATGTCCACGACATCGCGCGACTCGGGCGCAGGTGCGTACTCGAACATCTCGATCAGTCCAGGGTGAAGTAGTCGGGACCGGCGTACCGGCCTGTGGCGAGCTTCTGGCGCTGCATGAGCAGGTCGTTCAGCAGGGAGGAGGCGCCGAGCCTGAACCAGTCGGGGCTCAGCCAGTCGTCGCCGACGGTCTCGTTGACCAGCACCAGGTTCTTGATGGCGTCCTTGGTGGTGCGGATCCCGCCCGCGGGCTTCACGCCGACCTGGCGCCCCGTGACGTCACGGAAGTCGCGTACGGCCTCGAGCATGATCAGGGTGACGGGAAGCGTCGCGGCGGGCGACACCTTGCCGGTGGAGGTCTTGATGAAGTCGGCGCCGGCGATCATCGCCAGCCACGACGCCCGCCGTACGTTGTCGTAGGTCGCCAGCTCGCCCGTCTCGAGGATCACCTTCAGGTGCGCCTCGCCGCAGGCGGCCTTCACCGCGACGATCTCCTCGAAGACCTTCTGGTAGTCGCCCGACAGGAAGGCGCCCCTGTCGATCACCATGTCGATCTCGTCGGCGCCGGCCGCCACGGCCAGCGCGGTGTCGCTCACCTTGACCTCGAGGGAGGAACGGCCGCTGGGGAAGGCGGTCGCCACCGAGGCGACCTTCACCCCCGAGCCCTTCAGCGCGGAGACGGCGACGGCGACGAGGTCGGGGTAGACGCAGACGGCGGCCACCCGGGGCGCGCCCTCAGCGGTGTGCATCGCCTTGGCGCACATCGCCCGGACCTTGCCGGTCGTGTCGGCGCCCTCCAGGGTGGTGAGGTCGACCATCGAGATGGCCAGGTCGATGGCCTGAGCCTTGGCGGTCGTCTTGATGGAGCGGGTGCCGAGCATCGCCGCCCGCTGGTCCGCGCCCACCCGGTCGACACCTGGAAGGCCGTGCAGGAAGGCCCGCAGCGTGGCGTCCGAAGAGGCCACGTCCGCGAGCGAGGTAGTCACAGTTGACACCATCACAGCATCGCCGACCGGGATGGGTACTTCCAAACCGGAGCTGCCCGAATGTTCGCTCGTTTTTCGTCAGCATCATCTGTTTCACCTGTAGGTAAGCACCGCGCTCGTGCCGCCGGCGTCGACCGTGGCCCACATCTGGGAGGTGCCGGGAACGTTGGCCAGCCCCCGCACCTCCGCGTGCGTGGAGCCCTCGGGCAGGACGGAGATCTGCGACCAGGAGCCGTCCACGAAGCGCACGAGCGCGCCGGGGAGCCCCGTCCGCGCGGCGGCCAGCCACATCCCGCTGCCGCCGTCCGTGGTCACGTGGGTGTAGGCGGTCGCCGGGGGACGGTGAGGCAGCCGCTCCCACGCGGCGCCGTCCCAGCGCAGCACCACCGCCTCCAGCGGCGCGCCGCCCACCGTGATCGCCCCCACCGCGTAACCGAGACCGGCGTACGGCATGGCGAGGTCGTTGAGTTCCAGGTGGCCGCCCTCGGGCAGCGCGATCGCCGGGATCGGGGTGCGCAGCCACTCCCCGTCCGTCCAGCGCAGGATCGAGGCCGCGCGCTCGCCCCCGTAGCCGAGATTGGACACCCCCGGGCTGCTGAGCGCCCAGACCTGCCCGTCTGGAGCCGCGGCGAGGTCGCTGATCGGCAGCGGGGCGGCGACCGGGCGCCACGCCTGCCCCTCCCAGTGCCAGAGCCCGTCGGTCATGCCCTCGCGCGAGAGCCTGAGCCCCGCCGCCCAGCAGTCGTCGGCCCCCGTGGCCGCCGCCGCGGTCACGTGCGCGGACTCCGCCTCGATCGGCAGCCTGCTCCACCGGCCCTCCGTCATGCGCCGCACGTCCACGCGGGCGGGACCGTCGGTGAAGGTCCAGGTCACGCCCTGCCCCGCCTGCCTGACCAGGTACGGCCCCGCCTTACCCGTCGCGCCGTGCCACTCCACGCCGTTCCACCGCAGCGGCGGCAGCCCCGCGCGCACCACCCACGCGTCCTGCGGCCCGCCGGAGGAGACCTCGCGAAAGCCGCCCCACATACCGGTCTCGCCGACCAGCGAGACCTGCCACCCATACCTGTGAGCTGCGGCGGGAGCGTCCGCGATGAGGAGCACGCAGGCCGCCACGATGATCGTCCATAGCTTCACGGCGCACCATCGTCGCCGGTCTAAGGCGGCCCCCAGGCGTGTCCTAGGTAGTCGTAAGCCGATGGTTCGGCAGAGATAGGGCATCCGCCTGATGTGGCGGGGTGGGCCTTAGCCGGATTCTTGAACATGTCAGCAAGTCGCATGAAGAAACAGGAGATCCGGCCGTGAACCCGGAAATTGAGTACCAGCTCATGCAGTCCCATGCCAAGGAGCTTCGTCAGGCGGCGGCCATGCACCGCCGAGTACGCGAGGCGCAGAAGTCGGGTGAGTCCGAGCGTCGCCACCGCTCGCTCTTCAGCAAGTTCAGGAAGTCGTGACCGCCCCCAAGGAGCCCGGCCGCATCCTCCCTCGCGGCCGGGCCCCACAGCCCCCCTAAACCGGTCGTAACCTCTCTAAAGGGCATGCCATGCTTGAGGACGTGATAGGTCGATCGGTCAGTCCCGTCTTCGTGGGGCGGGAAGCTGAGCTGACCGTCCTGGCGGAGTCCTTCGACGAGGCGCGTAAGGGCGCGGCCACCGCCGTCCTGCTGGGCGGCGAAGCAGGGGTCGGCAAGACCAGACTGGTGCAGAGCTTCGCCGAGCGCGCGGCGGCCGACGGCGCGCACGTGCTGTTCGGCGGCTGCGTCGAGCTCTCCAGCGACGGCCTCGCCTACGCTCCGTTCACCGCCGCGCTCCGCCAGCTCGTCAGAGAGATCGGCACGGCCAGGATCGGCTCGCTGCTGCCCGAGGGCGCCGAGCGTGACCTGGCCAGACTGCTGCCCGAGTTCGGCGAGCCGAGCGCGGACGGCGACACCAACACCGGCAGGGCCAGGCTCTTCGAGCAGTTCCTCACCCTGCTCGAACGGCTGGCAGAGCCGCGGCCCGTGGTGCTGGTCGTGGAGGACATCCACTGGGCCGACAGGTCCAGCCGCGACCTGATCGCCTTCCTCAGCCGCAACCTGCGCGAGTCGCAGGTGCTCATGGTGCTGACCTACCGCTCGGACGACCTGCACCGCCAGCATCCTCTCCGCCCTGTCCTGGCCGAGCTGGGCCGGGTGGCGGGCGTGCTCAGGCTCGACCTGCCGCGCCTGTCGCGCGACGAGGTCGCAGGGCAGATGGCCGGCATTCTCGGCGTCCCGCCGCTCTACTCCCGCATCGAGACCGTCTACCAGCGCAGCCAGGGCATCCCGCTGTTCGTCGAGGCCCTGATGGAGTGCGACGACGGCGCGGGCGAGGTGCCCGACTCCCTCACCGACCTGATCCTCGGCTCGGTCGAGCGTCTTCCCGAGGAGACCCAGCGCGTCCTGCGCATCGCGGCCGCGGGCGGCATCCGGGTCGGCCACGCCCTGCTGTCGGCCGTCAGCGGCCTGTCGGAGCTCGACCTCGAGGCCGCGCTGCGCCCCGCCATCGCGGGCAACGTCCTGCAGATCGCCGACAACCGCGCCTACGTCTTCCGCCACGCGCTGATCCGCGAGGCCGTCCACGACGAGCTGCTGCCCGGCGAGCACCAGCGCCTGCACGGTCGCTACGCCGAGGAGATCTCCCGCGACCGCACCCTCGTGCCCCCCGGCAGGGCGGCGGTCGAGATCGCCCACCACTGGTACGGCGCGCGCGACGACCACTGGGCGCTGATCTCGGCGTGGGAGGCGGCGCAGAAGTCGTTCAAGGCCTTCGCCTACACCGAGGCCATCCCCTTGCTCGAACGCGTCCTCATGCTGTGGGACAAGGTGCCGGGCGCCTGCGGCGACATCGGCGTCGACCACACGGCGGTGCTGGAGCGCGCCTCCGAGGCCTCCCACGCCTGCGCCGACATCGACAAGGGCGTCAAGTTCGTCAAGGCCGCGCTCAGCGAGCTGGAGGAGTCGGCCGAGCCCGAACGGGTCGCCGCGCTCCTGGTGCGCTGGGGCAACTTCAAGCTGGCCAAGACCAAGCCCGGCGCCCTGGAGAACTTCCGCCGCGCTCTCAGCCTGGTCCCCGAGCCGAGCAGCACCCGCGCCGACGTGCTCGTCAAGCTCAGCCGCCACCTCATGCTCACCGGCCAGGTCGCCGAGGGCACCATGCTGGCAGAGGAGGGCCTGGCGCTGGCCAGACAGCTCGGCGACAGGGTCATCGAGGGCGAGCTGATCATCAACCGCGCCCTCGGCTACTCCCTCGACGGAGAGCTCGAGCGCACCTTCGAGGCCAACACGCGCGCCATGCGCCTGGGCGAGGAGGTCGGCTCAGGCCAGCTGATCCTGCGCGCGGTGGCCAACAACATCGACGCGCTCAACGAGCTGGGCCGCTCCCGCGAGGCCATCGAGCTGGGCCGCGAGGGCGAGGCGCTGGCCAAGAAGTACGGCAGGGTCAGAGCCTCCGGCGCCTTCATACTCAACAACCTGGCCGAGGCGCTGGAGAGCCTGGGCAGGTGGGAGGAGGCCGTCCAGGTCATCGACCACGCCCTCAGCCTCGGCCCCACCCAGAGCACCCGCCACCACCTCATGAGGGTGCGCGCCGACATCGCGCTGGCCAGAGGTGAGCTGGACCTGGTCGAAGGGATACTGTCCGAGCTCGGCGTCCTCAAGGACCGCCAGGAGGACTTCATCCAGGACATCACCAACAACAGCCGCCTGCACATCGGCTGGCACATGCTGAAGGGCGAGCCCGACCACGCGCTGGCCGTCGCCGAACGCCTGCTCAACAGGCCGAACCAGGCGCACAAGGCCGCACTGGCCTGGCGAACCCTCTCGATGATCCGCACCGTCTGCGACGCCGCCGAGCCAGGACTGCCCGAGAGGGCGGCGCGGGTGCGGGCGATGGCCGCCGAGCTGGCCGCCACGCTGGCGGTCAGCGGCCCGGTGTCCGAGGCCTACAGGCTCACCTTCGACGGCGACTTCGACGCCGCGGCGGAGGCGTGGGAGCGGCTCGAAAGGCCGCACGCCCGCGCGAAGTCGCTGCTCAGGGCGGCGACCGTACGGGCACGCGCGGGCGACAAGGAGGGGGCCGCCTCCCGGTTGCGCGCCGCCCATCCCCTCGCGACCGCGCTGCTGGCCGCGCCGCTGGTCGCCGAGGTCGAGGGACTGGCCCGCCGTCTCGGTGTCACGCTGCTGGAGGAGCCCACCGCGCCCTCGCCCGACCTGCTCACCCCGCGCGAGTTGGAGGTGCTGCGCCTGGTCGCGCTCGGCCGTACCAACAGGGACATCGCGGCCGAGCTGTTCATCTCGGCGAAGACGGTCAGCGTGCACGTCTCCAACATCCTCGCGAAGCTGCGGGTGGCGACGAGGGGCGAGGCCGCCGCCGCCGCACACAGGCTGGCGTTGCTGTCGGCGTGACGCCGTCCTAGAGCAGGGGTTCGACCAGCAGGGCGATGCCGAAGACCGCGAAGGCCGCTGCGGCGCCGTACCGGATGGCCTTCTCCGGCAGGTGCCTGCCGAGCAGGCGCCCGACCACGATGGCCAGAGCGTCGGCGGCGACCATGCCCACGGTGGAGCCGATCCAGGTGCCGAGCCATCCGTGCTGCGTGGCCAGCGTGATGGTGGCCAGCATGGTCTTGTCGCCCAGCTCGCTCAGGAAGAAGGCCACCGTCACGGCGATCACGGCGTTCCTGGTCGTCCGCTGGGCCTTGCGCGACTCCTCCTCGGTCAGCTCGTCGCCGCGCAGGGTCCACAGGGCGAAGCCGAGGAAGGCGATGCCCGCGACGATCGAGATGGCCGTGGTCGGCAGCGCGTCGCCGATCAGCCCGCCGACGGCCACGCTGGCCAGGTGCACTGCCGTGGTGGCGATGGTGATGCCGGCCAGCACGGGCCAGGTCTTGAAACGGGTGGCGAACGTCATGGCCATCAACTGGCTCTTGTCGCCCAGCTCGGCCACGAAAATCACGCCAAGACTGATCCAGAACGCTTCCAACGGTCCTCTTTCGTACAGCCGGACCTGAAGCGACCTGGGGGAGCACGACTTCGGCCCGGCATGGCTGCCAGGCCGAAGGTCTCGTCCGCCTGTTACAGGCTCGCGTAGCCGGGCAAAAGTGCCAGCATGTCGACCACGCGGATTGTGGACTACTCCCCTTCGGGCATATCGGACTGAGGATATCACCATGGTCAAGCTGTACAGACGCTGGCTGCTGGAGATGTGGAACGGCGACTTCGACCTGGCCGACGAGCTGGTGTCGGACGACTTCGTCGGCCACTGGCCCGGCATGGACGTGCACGGCCCCGACGGGCTCAAGCGCGCCCTGGAGCAGGGCCACGCGCCGTTCACGAACGTGATGGTCACGCTCGACGTCGGCCCGATCGTCGACGGCGACACCGTGGCCGCCCGCTGGACGTTCGAAGGCGACTACAGGGGCGGCATCCCCGGCGTGGCCCTGCCCGAGAACGCCCGCGTCGCCTTCAGCGGCCACGACATCCTGCGCGCCGAGAACGACAGGTTCGTGGAGTACTGGGTGATCTCCGACACCCGCTGGATGCAGGGCTAGAGCGCGCAGCCGACCATCACGGGCTCGTTGACCAGCGTGACGCCGAACTTCGCGAGCACGCCGTCGCGCACCTCACGGGCCAGCGCGATCAGGTCCGCGGTGGTGCCGCGGCCGTGAGGGTTGGTCAGCGCGAGCGTGTGCTTGGTGGAGATGCGCACGGGACCGCGCGTGTACCCCTTCGGGAACCCCGCCTGCTCGATCAGCCACGCCGCGGGCACCTTGACCGAGCCGTCCGGCATGTCGAACCGGGGCGATCCGTCGCCCAGCGCGGCGGCCTGCTCGGCGGAGACGATCGGGTTGGTGAAGAAGGAACCCGCGCTGCGGGAGTCGGGGTCGGCGGGGTCGAGGACCATGCCCTTGCCCCTGCGCAGCCCCAGCACCGCCTCGCGCACCTCGCCCAGCGCGGCCCGCTCACCCACGCGGTTCACCAGCTCCTGGTAGGTGAGCGGGCCCGACGTCTCCGAGACGTCCAGTGCGAAGGTGACGCCGAGCACGACGTAGCGTCCCAGGTCTCGCTTGAAGGCGCTGTCGCGGTAGGAGAACCCGCACCTGCGCGCCTCCACGTCGGCCACCTCGCGCGTGCGCCGGTCGAAGACCCGCACGCACCGCACCGTGTGGGCGACCTCCTGGCCGTAGGCGCCGACGTTCTGGATCGGCGTCGACCCGACCAGCCCAGGGATGCCCGACATGCACTCGAGCCCCGACCAGCCCTCGGCGACCGCCCGCGCGACCAGGGGGTCCCAGTCCTCGCCCGCCTCGGCCTCGACCACCACCTGGCCACCGTCGCGCGAGACCGTCACCCCGCGCGTGGCCACCTTGACCACCAGGCCGTCGAAGCCCTCGTCGGACACCACCAGGTTGCTGCCGCCACCCAGGATCAGCGTCGGCTCACCGCGCCTGTCGGCCTCGGCCACCAGCGAGACCAGCTCCTCGGCGGTCGTCGCCTCCTCGTAGGCGCGAGCGGGCCCGCCCAGGCCCAGCGTGGTGTACGGCGCGAGCAACCTCAGGTCTCCCATAAGCGACAAGCCTACGAGGAACGCAGCATGCGCAACACGGCCTCGTAGTTCCTGCGCGCCTCCCTGTCCCTGTATTCAGGGGAGACGTCGTGGTAACCGTGGTGACGCTCCTGCCGTACGGGCAGCCGCTCGTCGGGCACCACCAGCGGCCCCTCCAGCGCGAGCGACAGCACCAGGTCGGCGTTGCGGTAGTAGCGCACCTTCTCGGGGAAGGCCCGCAGCGCCGCGCCTCTCCGCACCGCCATCAGGTACCCGAGCAGCGCCCGCACCCGCCCTGGCCCCGACTCGTTCCACTCCGTGTCGTTCTCTCCGGGATCCACGCCCTTCCACCCTGCGGCGACCGCCCCGTCCTTGACCGCCTTCACCAGCGGCGTCAGCGCGTCTCCCTCCAGGACCGTGGAGGTCTCCATCAGCACGTGCACGTCCGCGGTGTCCAGCTGCATCAGCTTGGTACGGGCCGCGCCCCAGCCCGCCGTACCTCCCTGCCAGTGCGGCTGCTCGGCCACGTGCCACGCGGTGATCCGCTCGGGGTGACGCTCGGCCAGCTCGTGCAGGGCCTCCCCCGCGCCGTGCACGTTCCCGAGGTCGAGGGCGAGGATCGGGGCGCTGGTGTGCTCGAGGACCGACTCCAGGCACCTGCGCATGTCGTCGGCCCATCCGTCGACGATGACCCCCACGCTGGCGGTCACGCCGGAGATCTCGACCCGCTGCCGCTCCAGGTCGACACCCGCGATGTCGAGCCTGTTCGTCGCGAGGCCGGCGTCCCAGGTCCGCTGCGCGTGCAGCATGTCGTCACCGGGGTCGCCCTTCTGGCCGGGGTCGCCCGAGAAGCCGAGCTCGGCGGCGGGGTTGATCTTGTCGAGGCCGCCGCCCTTCTTCCCCTCGGGCTCCGTCATGGCCGAGACCGGAATGGAGCGCACCGACGGCCACTGGTCGAAGGGGGGTTTCACGGTCAGTTCGTAACCGTCGGCCGAGTCGCGGACCTGCCAGCCCGCCTGCTCGATCTCCTGACGGAGTGCGTCGGCGGCGGCGTAGTCGCGCACCGCCCTGGCCTTGACTCGCCGCTCGGCGAGCTCGGTGACGTGTCTCGGGGCTTCACTCATATCCCACGACTACCCACTCCCCCTGACGAAAGTCAGCGATCACCCGAGCTGGTTTCCGTACGCGGGGCGGCCACCGTACCCACGGGGGGGATGGACGACGCCGGCCCCGCCGCCGGAGGTGGACACCGGCGGCTTCGTCACCGTGGACGACTGAACCACCGGGGCAACCGGGGCGGCCGGTGCAGGCTCGAAGCGATTCACCCCACTCGGTAGGCGCGGATGATCGTCTGTTCGACGGTGTTGCCGGAGACGTCGGTGGCTTTGGCTCGCAAGGACACGTGCCCCGTGGCCGGGTTGCGCAGGAACACCACTCCGCCCGCCGGCGTCCTGACCAGCTTGGGGATGCTCCAGGTCGCCCCGTCGTCGGTGGACACCTCCACGTTCAGGGCCTTCAGCCTCCCGCCCGCGCCGGGTGTCTGCCACACGGTGACAGGCACCGTGAACGGCACGCCACCACGGGCGACGTTCCGGTTGTCCAGAGCGGGCGTGAAGCTGATCGTCGCCGACGGGAGCTGCACGGTGCCGGGAGCATGCTCGGACCTGAAGGTCCATGCGGAGAAGATCCGGGTGGAGGTGAAGGGCTCGTCCCGTTCTGCCTCCGTCTCCACCCGGTATGTCGCCGCCTCAGGCGGGACGAAGAAGGGCTGGGAGTGGACCGCTTCGCCCTCCGCCACGAGCCGTCCGTCGCGATAGAGCGCCGAGCGCTGCCGCGGCGCCTGTGAGTAACCCGGCTGACCCCGCCCGTCACCGTGGTAGAAGGTGAAGTTCACCGAGATCAGGTCGCCCGTCCTGGTGATCGCGTCGGGCGTCGCCTCCGCGCCGCCTGTGGGGGCGAACACGCCGCGGTTCCAGTGTTCTGCATGAGTGCGGCCGCGCTGGTAGATGACGGCTCGGCCGAAGATGGCCTGGACCTCGTCCTCGCCCTGGGCGTCCGTCTCGTGGAACCAGCGCTGCCACCGGATCCCGTCGTCCGTGTTGACGTACTCGGTCTGGACGGAGGGCAGCGGGATCCCATGGCCGGCGTAATAGTGCGGGAAGAGGAAGTCCCGGGGTTGCGGACCGGCGGCCGTGCTGCCCGCCGTACCCGCGAGCTGCTGGGCGTAGTCCACCTTGACCGTCGCCAGCTCCTGCTGGGTCACCGTCCGTTGGAAGCCGGTGACCATCTGGCCGGCGGTGAAGTAGCCGAGGTGGTAGAGGTAGGGGCTGTTGTCCGTGCCACCCTCGGGCGAAGGAAGGGCCCAGGTGCCGGACACCTTGCTCATCGCATGCGGATAGGTCTGGTCGCCGCCGAGTTGCGCGCCGTAGAGCGTTTCGAACGAGGGCCTGGATATCACACTCGAGAAGGACGATCCGTCGGCCAGCTGTCCACGGTAGCCGAGCTGGGCGTCGACCTGCTTGACCCTCGGATCCGGCGGGGTGACGGACAGGGGCCGACCGAGCCTGGCGTCCAGGTCGAGCGTCCGCGGCCCGGTCAGCGCCAGCCCGGGATGCACGAGGAGGGTTCTAGCTGCGCCCAGGAACGTCGTGCCGACGGCCCAGGTGCCCTTGGGCAGGCGTAGCGTGGTGCTGGCCCGCTGGCCCCTCAACGCGACCATGTCGTCGTAGGCGCCTTCCAGCGGTCGCAGCACCGTCGTGACGCTTGTCGCGGGCCGACCGTCGCGGTCGTTCTGGTTGAGTGTGAGGTCGTAGCTCTCCACCTCTCTGTCGACGCCGAGCGGCGTGCTGACCGTGATGCCGCCGCCGGTGGCCGTGAGGTACCCGCCGAGCGGAGTGTCCGGAAGGTCGCCGCGCGTGTCGGCGGTCACCGACACCTCGGCGCTGCCGCCGGCGGCAACGGTGACCGAGCGGGGACTCACGCTGAAGAGCGCCGCGTCGAGGGGCCGTCCCGCAGCGTCGAGGGCCCGTACGGCGAGGTCGAGGGTGACAGGCGCCGGCCCCGCGTTGGTGTAGGTCAGCGTCCTGGTGATCGGCTCGTCGTCGGTGTGCGGCCAGCGCTGCTGCCCGAACCCCAGGCCAGGAGGGTTCGCCGTGATGAACTGGGTGGTCGCCTGCGCGACGTCCACACGGCCGGCGCCCTGGCCGAACACGCCGATCGTCCCTGGCCGGGCCGAGGCCATCAGCACGGCCTTGAGTTGGGCCGGACTCCAGTCGGGGTGCTGGGCGGCCACGATCGCCGCCGCTCCCGCGACGTGCGGCGCGGCCATCGACGTGCCGGACATGGCGTGGTACGAGCCTTGGCCCTCCTGCGTGTGCCTGCTTCGCGCGGCCACGATGCCGACGCCCGGAGCGGTGATGTCGGGCTTGAGCGCGTGATCTCCGACGCGTGGCCCCTGGCTGGAGAACGCGGCGCGCTGTTCGTTCCTGTCCACCGCGCCGACGGTCAGCGCGGAGTCCGCGCTTCCCGGACTGCCGACCGAACGCTCCGTGCCGTTGTTGCCCGCCGACACCACGAACAGGGTTCCGTGCCTGGCGGTCAGGTCCTCCAGCGCCTGCTCCACCGGGTCGACGCCGGGGTCGTCCGGTCCGCCCACGCTGAGGTTCACCACCTTCGCGCCCTGCTCGGCGACCCACTGCATGCCTGCGATCATGGCGGACTCCTCGCAGGACCACGCCATGCACACCTTCGCGCTGAGCACCGTCGCGCCGTGCGCGACACCGCGGTTCCGCCCGCCGGACGCCTCTCCGCCGCCGACGATGGTGGAGGCCACGTGCGTGCCGTGGCCGACGACGTCATCCTCGTCGGGGTCGGAGGTGAAGTTGCGCTGTCCCGCGATCCGTCCGGCGAGGTCGGGGTGGGTGGCGTCCACGCCGGTGTCCACCACGCCGACCTTCACTCCGGCACCGGTGAGCCCGCGCTCCCACGCGGCCGGTGCGCCGATCTGCGGCACGCTCGTTTCGAGCGTGGGCCTCATCCGGCCGTCCAGCCACACCTTCTTCACGCCCGCGGCCTTGAGGCCGCGGGCGGTCAGCTCTGCCCAGAGCTTGGTGCGGTCCTTCCCTTCCGCGTGTACGGCGAGGGCGTCGATAGTGGGCAGCTCACGCACGACGCGTGCGCCTGCGGCGGCCGCCCGGTCGTGTACGCGGCTCTTGGCCGTGGAGCCGTCGTAGGAAATGATCAAGGGGAGATGCTGGTGACGGTCGTAGTCGAAGTCCAGGAGGTTCGACACGTCGAACAGGCGGCTGTCGAGCAGGCCGGATGCGAGGAGCGGCGCCGCGTCGCTGGGCACCACCTGCAGTCGGTCGCCGACCTGGTCGATGGCGAAGGTGATGTTCTCACGGCCCGGGCCTCGTTCGATCGCGTGGCCGCCGCCCTGACCCAGGCGGACCGTGTCCCCGGTGATCAGCGTGATGGCACGCGCCCGGCCCTTGGCCGCTGTCACGGCGTGCGCGGGTCCCTCGGCCGGTCCTCTGGCGAACGCCGCACCATTGGTGCTGTTGGTAGCCCCTGCCAGGGACGGGATGCCGTCGGCCGCTGTAAGGGCCGGTGCTGGGAGTGCCAGCAGGAGTAAGGCGCTGATGGCGAGTTTCAAGGGCAGGCCTCTCGGTGATGGGCTGGATTCAGCGTGTCCGACCTTGATCACGCATGAGTGCGGCGAAAGGTTGCTTGACGGCGATCCAGCGATTGGATCAGGCGGGACAGATCACCGCCGACCAAGGGGCAATGCAGCCTGGTTGTGTTCTGGGGGAGGCGGCCCCAGCCACCAGGCCGAGTCCATGGCCTGCTGTCGTCCAGGTTGTTGAGAGCGTTCAGCACACGGGCATGAGCCAAGGAATCTGGTGCACCATTGACCGCTGCTGCAACCCGTCGCATATCTGGCCACCGGCGGCCCGCACGGCGGGCATCCCGCCGCGTATCGGCCTGCACTGCCTGCGGCGCTACTTCGCCACGCTGCTGATCCACAAGGGCGCCTCGGTGAAGACCGTTCAGCTCGCCCTCGTCACTCCTCCCCGATGGTCACGCTCAACACGTACGTCGGGGAGTGGCCCGAGGCACACGAGAAGACGCGTGCCCTCGTGGACAGCGCGCTCGGCCGTGTGCCCCGGATGTGCCCTCCAGGCTCCTCCCGGCGATACCGGCGAGGTCAGGGCGTGGGTCAGCGGTAGTTCGTGAACTGCAAGGCGATGTCCAGGTCCTTGCCCTTGAGCAGGGTGATGACGTCCTGCAGTTCGTCCTTCTTCTTGGAGCTGACCCTGAGCTCCTCGCCCTGGATCTGCGCCTTGACCCCCTTGGGGCCCTCATCCCGGATGATCTTGGAGATCTTCTTCGCGTGCTCCTGGTCGATGCCCTCCTTGAGGGCGACCAGCATGCGGTACTCCTTGCCGGACAGCCTCGGCTCGTCGGCGTCAAGGATCTTCAACGAGAGGCCGCGCTTGACCACCTTCTCCTTGAAGACGTCGAGGGCGGCGTTGGCGCGCTCCTCGCTGTTGGCCTTGATCTCGATGTTGTTCTGCCCGGACCAGCTGATCGCTGCCCCAGTGCCCTTGAAGTCGAAGCGGTGTCCGATCTCCTTGACCGTCTGGTTCAGCGCGTTGTCGACCTCCTGGCGGTCGATCTTGCTGACGATGTCAAAGCTGCTGTCGGCCATCGGTGTGAGTGTCCTCTCTTCGTCCCCTCCGACCTTAGCGACCAAGGGGGTCCGAGGTGGGGATCGGGCATGGGACAAACCGATGTCACGTGCGGCTCGAAAGTCCGCTATTCTTCTGTCTGTCGCCGCGAGCGGATGACACGGCAGGTTGCCCGAGTGGCCAATGGGAGCGGACTGTAAATCCGTCGGCTTAGCCTACCCAGGTTCGAACCCTGGACCTGCCACAGGGATTTTTCCCAGCTAAGAGCCCCTTCGGGGGCTCTTTTGCTTTTCCAGGCCATGCAGCCTCATGTCAGTGGTCGCGGGATAAATGCGGGCTGATTTCGGGCGTGTTTCCCCTGCGCTCAAAGGGCCCTGCGGGACACGTGCGGGATGGAACGCCGAAGGGCCCCGGAGGCTCTCCAGGGCCCTTGGTAGCCGATGCTCGATCATGCGGCTGGAGCCTGTCTCAAAGTCGATCAACGGGGTGTCGAAGCCGGGTAAGCATCCTCGCCCCTCGTGCCTACGATCCTGGTGTCCAGTGGGGAGAGGGGACGTGCAGGTAGCGAGCGGCATACGTCCGGCATCACAGCTTCACGGGCACGGCGAAGCGCCTCGTCATGGCCCTCCAGTGGCGGATGGGATCGCGGTGTGGTCCTCATCCTGGAGGCCCTCAGAAGTAGGATGTCCAGCCGGAGCTGATGGCGGTGGCCGGGCCGAACTTGTTGCCCCCTTGCCGTTCCAGAGATACAGCATCCCGGTCTCGGCGTGCACGGCGCCGATGTCGGTGTGACCGTCCTCGTTGACGTCTCCCAGCGACATCAAGGTGCTCGCGTACGGCTCCCAGCCGGGCCCAAGCTTGATCGCGGGCGTGAAGTTGTTCGAGCCCCGGCCGTTCCAGACGTGCAGCTCGTTGCCGGCCTTGTTGACCGCCGCCAGGTCACCGATCCCGTCGCCGTTGAAGTCGCCGGCGATCGGACGGCTGAAGACCGCCCAGCGACCGCCGATCGTAGTGGCGGGGCCGAACCTGTTACCGCCTTCGCCGTTCCAGACGTCTACGAACTTGGCCTGCCCGTGCCAGTAGTCGATGATGGCGGCGCTGAAGGACGCCGCAGCCGCCGCGAACCTGTCCACCCTGGCTGACCTGGGCTTTCCGAGCCTCCCCCGGCCATCCGCAGCCGATGCACGTAGTGAGACGCGCCATGCTGGCCGTGACCGAGCGCTCTAAGATCAGTGCCGCAGAACCGAACAGCCCTGTACGTGACAGACGGAGGGGGTGCGCTCATGGGACTGGACATCAGGGTCTTGGGCCCGTGGGAGGTCTCCGCGGACGGTACACCGCTGCCGTTGGCCGGCAGTCGGCGGATCAGCCTGCTGGCCCGGCTGTCGCTGAGCGTCGGCCAGCCGGTCACGGCCGAGCAGCTGCTGGCCGATGTGTGGGGCGACAGCCACGTGGCGACGGCGGCCAAGCAACTGCACATCGTGGTGTCGAAGCTCCGCGCGACCGTCGCGGCGTACCTGGCCGCCGAGGTCATCGTGACCGTGCCCGGCGGCTACCGCCTGGACCTGCCGACTGAGCACGTCGACGCGCACCGGTTCGCCCGGCTGGTCCGCGACGCCCGCGCGGCACGGGCACGTGGCGAGACCGCCGCTGCGCACGCGCTGTTCCGCCACTCCCTGGGCCTGTGGCGGGGCGACGCCCTGGCCGGGATGCAGGGAGAGTGGGCGCGAATCGAGGCCGCGCGCCTGGAGGAGGAGCGGCTGTCCGCCTTCGAGGACTACGCCGACCTGCGGCTGGCCCTGGGCGACCACCACGCTGTGGTTCCCGAGCTGGCCGCGCACATCGAGGCGCACCCGCTGCGGGAGCGCCCGAGGGCGCAGCTGATGCTCGCGCTGTATCGGGCTTCGCGGTCGTCCGACGCCCTGGCGGTCTACCGGGACACCCGCCGCGTCATGGTCGAGGAGCTCGGCATCGAGCCGGGCGCCACGCTGCGGCGCCTGCAGCAGGCGGTGCTGGCCGGAGACCCGGTCCTCGACCTCTCCACGCCTCCCCAGCAGGCTGCGCCGGTCGTGGCTCCCGCTCCGGCCGAGCTGCCCGCCGCCGCAGGGGCCTTCACCGCACGTGACCTCGAGTTGACCTGGCTCGGCAAGACGCTGACGGAGATCTCGCCGGGTGCGCCGGCCATCGCGGCGATCGATGGGCCGGGCGGGATCGGCAAATCGGCGCTGGCCGTGCACGCCGCGCACGCCTTGGCCGGCCGCTTCACCGACGGGGTCCTCCACGTCGACATGCGCGGCGCCACCGCCGGGATGGAGCCGCTGTCGCCGCTGGACGCGCTGGGCCGACTGCTGCGCTCACTGGGACTGGACAGCTCCGCCGTACCCGCCGCGATGGAAGAGGCGGCGGCGCGCTACCGCTCGCTCACCGCCACGCGCAGCCTGCTGATCATCCTCGACAACGCCCGGGATGCTTCCCAGGTCCGCCCACTTCTGCCCGCCGGGGCGGGATGCGCGGTGATCATCACCAGCCGGCAGGCGCTGACCTCGCTCGACGGCGTGAACCACCTAAGCCTGGCCGAGCTCGATCCGGCCGATTCCACCACGCTGCTGGCTCGGATCGCCGGTCCCGCCCGGGTGTGCGCCGAACCGGAGGCGGCTGCGCGGATCGTCCGGCTGTGCGGCGGCCTGCCCCTGGCCCTGCGCATCGCCGCGGCGCGCCTGGCCGCCCGCCCGGACTGGACGCCGTCCTACCTCGCCGACCGGCTCGCCGACGCCACGCGCCGCCTCGACACGCTCGAACATGCCGACCTGGCCGTGCGAGTCAGCATGAACGTCAGCCTGCACCACCTGCGCGAGGAGCCGGCGGGCCAGAACGCGGCCTGGATGTTCGCCGTCCTCGGCCTGCTGGACACACCCACGCATACCCCGGAGGCGGCCGCGGCCCTCACTGGCCGGCCCGCGCACGCCGTGGAGGCGGCGCTCGACCACCTGATGGAGGCCCGTCTGCTGGAGCCGGCCGGTCCCGGCCGCTACCGTATGCACGACCTGGTCCGGCTGTACGCACGAGAGCAGGCTGCCCGAGACATTCCCGAAGGCGAGCGCCGCGCCGCCACGCACCGGGCGCTGCATCACTATCTCGCCACCGCCAGAACGGCCGGTCTCCTGCTCAATCCCTCCTTGGTCAACGTGGCCGGCCTCCGAGCCGACCAGCCTGGGCTGCACCTGAACACCGCTCAGGAAGCCATCGCCTGGATCGACACCGAACGCGACAACCTCATCGCCGCGGTCCGGCAGGCCGACGATCTCGAAACCGCCACCGGCCTGGCCGCCTGCGTCAACGGGCCGTTCAGCCATCGAGGCTGGCTCGACGATCTGGTCGAGATCCAGCTTCACGCGCTGGAAATCGCTGCCCGTGCGGGCGACTGGGCGGGCCAGGCTCGCGGGCACAACTACCTGGGCTGCATCCACAAGAATCAGGGCCGCTTCGAGCCTGCGGTCACCCACCTCGAACAGGCCGTCCTCTGCTGGGAACGGGCGGGTCTGCCCTCCCGAGCCGCGGGCCCGCTGCACAACCTCGGCACGACGTACGGCAGGCTGGGGCGCTTCGACGAAGCACTGGCCACCCAGAACAGGGCGATAGCGGCAGTCCGGGAGAGCGGCCTGCGCGATTACGAGGCGACCGTGCTCAACGGCCGTGCGTCGGTGCTGATCAAGATGGGCCGCCTGGACGACGCGATCGACGCCGGCCGGAAGAGCCTGGAGATCTGGTCGGACTTCGACAATCCCCATCACGAGGGCGCGACGTGCGACACGCTGGCCGACGCCTACCGGCGCGCGGGCCGGCTCGCGGAAGCCGAGTCCCTCTATCGGAGGGCCGCGGAGCTCCAGCGCAGAGCCGGCCACCGGGCACTGGAGGCCGTTTCCCTGTGGGGGCTCGGCGACACCCTGAACGACCTGGGACGGCACGCCGAAGCCCGCGAGTGCTGGCACGGGTCGGCACGGACCCTGCGCGACGTCCACCTTCTCACCGAGGAGGAGCTGGACCTGATCCTGGCTCAGGATGTCCCCTCGCCCCCAGACCCGATCAAGCACTTCTGAGCGGGCGGTTCGCGAGCTGACGTCTGACACCCCCTGCCCGAGCTCACTATCGAGCCGTCGTGCTCCTGAGGTGGCGGAGGGGTGCGGCCGCTGCGCTGAGCAAGGTCAACAGCAGGACGAGCGCCATGAAGACCTGCCCGTGCATGCCGAGCACGAAGACGGTCTTCTCCGAGAACTCCGGGTCGTAGGTGGCGGTGCCGGGGAACAGGAGCGCTCCGAGCATGCCGAGCCATGGGGTGGCGAGGATCGCGGCGGCGCAGAGCAGCCGCGAGTGGACGTTGCCGTCCCGTCTTGTGACGAGCACGAGGCCGATGAGGCCGAGCAGCACTGTCATCACCATGTACTGGGCGTCGTGGAACTTCGCGTGTGGTGGCCAGGCCTGGTTGAAGGCGTGCTGTGCCGCCAGATCGGGGATCACCAGGTCCGCGAGCACGGCGCCGGCCATCGTGATCAGCCCGACGGCGGCGATGAGGATGCGCGGGAGAAGCACGGTGAAGCGACCTTTCCGTCATAAGAGCAAAAGGGTCGGAGTGAGCCCGCTGTACTAGGGCGTCCAGTCGTACGAGGGAGCCAGCGACCGCTCGAAGACCGATCTGGGCAGGAGGGGGAGGGCGGCGTCCCGTACGGCGGTCAGCGCGGAGGAGGTCCAATGCGCGGCGGAGCCGACCTGGCGGGAAAGGCGGACGATCATCTGCGTCCGTGGCCTGCGGGCGCGGTCGTAGGCCTCCAGCCCGGCGCGCACATCCCCGCCGTCCACCGCGGCGGCCAGCGTGACCGCGTCTTCGATCGCCTGGCAAGCCCCTTGCCCCAGATTGGGGGTCATGGCATGGGCGGCGTCACCGAGGAGCGCGACCTTGCCCGCGACGTAGGTGCTCAGGTCAGGCATCTCGTAGGTGTCGCGCTGGATCACGTGGTCCTCGCGGGCGGCGTGCAGCAGGGCGGGTATCGGATCGTGCCAGCGGGCGAAGCGTTCGCGCAGGTCGTCCAGGCCGCCTTGGGAGCCTTGTGGGGCGTTGGCCATGATGTAGCAGTAGACGCGGCCGTCGGGCATGGGCATGTGTCCGAACCGTTCTCCTGCGCCCCAGGTTTCGGTGCTTGCCTCGACGGGCTGTGGCGGGGTGAGGAGTCGCCAGGTGGTGTAGCCGACGTAGCGGGGTCCGCGTGCGTGCGGCCACAGTGATCGCCGGGTGATGCTGTGCACGCCGTCGGCGCCGACCACGAGATCCGCGGTGGAGGCACCGCCGCTGTGGATGACCGTGCCGTCGGGCCGTACCTGATGCACCTCGGTGCCCGGCCGCAGCGCCGCTGAGGGCACCGCGGTACGCAGCAGGTCGATCAGGTCGGCCCGGTGCACGGTCGCCCACTGGCCGAAGCGGCGTTTCAGGTAGTCGAGGTCGTTGCGGATCAGCCAGTGCCCGTTCCTGCGCCGGATCCCGGCAGGCGGGTCGGCCGGCCCCTTCGAGCGCAGGAGGTCGCCCAGGCCGAGCGTGTCCAGTGCGCGGAGCCCGTTGGGTTGCACCGCCAGCCCGGCGCCGACCTCGGTGAACTCGGGGGCGCGTTCGAGGACCTCGATCTCCCAGCCGCGCTGGTGCAGAGCGGCGGCCGCGGTCAGCCCGCCGATCCCGCCACCGACAATGATCGCTTTCACTGTTCGGTCTCCATCTGTGGTCATCGTGGATGCCTGTCTCAGTGCAGGCCCCGTTTGTCCGGCGTCCAGAACGGCTTGACCTTGACCGAGGTCCGCGGCCAGTTGCGCTCCCTGACCAGGAAGTCCCGCACCATCTGACAGGTCCTGGCTTCTCCGGCCACATAGGCGGCCCCTGTGTTCCCCGGCAGGTCGAGTTCGGCCACCGCGGCGAGCAGCAGCGGGGAGGCGGCGGCCGAGGCGCCGTGGCGGTGCACCCGGCGCAGCCGGTGGGGCCCTGGCATGGGCAGGTCGCGCTCGGGGGTGTCGCTCTCCAGGACACCGTGGACGCTCGCCGCCTCTCCCAGCGCCCGGATCATGGGGCCGAAGGCGGCGCTGGCGCTCTCCTCGCCGATGAACACGTGGAAGGCCGCCTCGCGGGTGAAGAAGTCGCCTTCGGGCCACCAGAAGGTCACCGCGTCGCCCGGCCTGGCCTGGCGCGTCCATCTCAGCCCGATGCCGTCGCCCTCGTAGAGGTGCACCCGCAGTTCGAGTGCCTGCTCGCGGGGGTCGAAGTCCCAGATCGTGTAGGTGCGCAGTGTCTCGGCCGGCCGCAGGATCCCCGAGACCGACAGCGGATCCTTGAGCTGGATCCTGATGTGCTGGCCGGGCGTGTAGGCGAAGGTGATGGGCCGGTCGGTCTGGAGCCGGATCCGCTGCATCGCAGGTGTGACCGGCTCGACGTGCGTGATGGTCGCGTTCATCGCGTACTTGCCGAAGACGGCGATCAGCGGGTTGCGCGTGCGCGGCATGTCAGGACTTCTCTCGCGTGCCGTACGGCTCGCGCAGGCCCCGCCGTACGTGCGCGGACCTGGACAGCCGCCACCACACGGCCGTCGCGAGCGTGAGTGACGCGAGGAGGATCCACCTTCGAGGTTCCACAGCGGCTCCTAATGGCTCTAAATCTGCTTAGAGTCATTAAGGAAACATAGATGCCCTAGGATGTCAACGGCGTCACAGCGAGCGAAGGGGAGCCATGTCAGCGCACACCACGAGCCGGCGGGACAGGCTGCGGCAGGCCACCGTGGAGGAGATCCATGTGACCGTGCGCAGGCTGCTGGTCGCGCAGGGGTCCGCCGCGGTGACGATCAACGCGGTGGCCCGGGAGATGGGCATGAGCGGTCCGGCCCTGTACCACTACTACGCCAGCCACGACGAGCTGGTCGGCGCGGTGACCGCGGGCTTCTTTCGCGAGCTGGCCGAGAAGATGGAGCAGGCGCGCGACGCTCACGCCGACGCGCCGATCGGCGACCGGCTCCTGTCCGTCTGCCGCGCCATGCGCGCCTGGGCTATCGCCCACCCGGCCGAGTTCGGCTGGATCTTCGCCAGCCCGATAGCCCCGCCCAACAGGCGGCAGGACTCGGTCCGCCACCAGGCCGCGCTGCGATTCGAGCAGGTCCTGCTGGACCTGACCGTCGAGCTGTGGCAGGCGCAGCCGTTCCCGGTGCCCGACCTGGCCGGGCTGCCCGCGTCGTTGCGCGAACAACTGACCGCCTACTCGGCCACCATCGAAGGACGGCTGCCGCCCGAGGCTGCCCACGTCTTCCTGACCTGCTGGATCAGGCTGTACGGCCTGCTGTGCATGGAGGTTCTGCACCAGCTCGACTTCGCCTACACCGACCTGGAGCCGGTCTTCGAAGAATGCCTACGCGACCTGAGCACCAAACTCTCGCTGGACTACTCCGAACCACCACTCACGGAGGGTCGGCGTCCTTCGTAGGCAATTCGGTGTGCCGCCTGCAGGCGGAACGGGGTGGTGGCTGGTACGGCTCGCGAATGACGATCAGCCCGCGGGGTCGGGTCGGACCAGGACGCTGTCGCCGAGGTCGTAGCGCAGGATCGGCTGGACCCGGTTGGCGAGCGGTGGTGATCCGCTCCCTGAGCTCCGGGGTCAACGTCTCACCTCCGGGGATGACGACCGCCGGGCGGACGGAAGCGGCGTAGGCACGACGCTGATGGGCACCACAGCCAAGACGAGAACCCCCGAACTGGATGACTCATGTCCGAGGCGCTCCCCCGCCCCGCCACGCTCACCGATCTCTTCGTCGACGACCCGATGGCCGCGCCGCTGACCTACCCCGGCCGTCTCCCCCGCACTTCGGGCCTCCTCCAGGACGACAGCTTCGTCCCGGTGGCGGACGTCGCGGGCGCGCCCGTCGAGGAATGGCAGGCCCACGTCGGAGGCCAGGCCGTACGGCTCGGCGACCATCTCGAGGCGCTCGGCGCGGCGCCCATGTCGGCGCGTCACGCCGTCCTGGCGGTCGGCTCCAACGCGGCCCCGAGCCAGCTCTACCGCAAGTTCTTCGAGAGCGCCCTGCGGCCGGTCGTCCCCCTGACGCAGGCGACGGTGCAGGGCATCGCGGCCGGGGTGTCCGCCCACATCAACCGCCATGGCTACGTGCCCGCCGCGCCCATCGCCGTTCCCGGTCCGTCGCGGTTGTTCGTGCTGTGGGTGGACCAGGCCCAGCTGGTGGCGCTGGACGTGACGGAGCCCAACTACTACCGGCGCCTCCTGCCCACCGAGCGGCACCCGGTCACGCCGGCGTCCGGTGTGGCACTTCCCACCTGCTGGGTGTACGTGGGCAGGCACGGGTGCCTCACAGACAGGACGGGCGAGGCCATGCGGCTCGAAGCCCAACCGCGGCTGATCGCCCGCCTGCTCTCCCGCTCGGCGGAGCTGCGCAAGCTGTGCGGGCCCACCCCCGAGACCTTCGTGGCGCGGGTCAGGGAGCCTCTGGTGCGCGAGGCCGCCTGTCACCTGTTCCGGAGCCTGGGCCTGGCCCGCGAGCAACCTGAACTGCTGGGCCTGCCCACCCGCACCGCCTGCTGAGCGGCTCCCTCAGCCGCACTGCGCGGCCAGGAGGCGTTCGAGGCTGTCGAGGATGAGGTCGAGGCCGAACGTGAAGGCGTGCACGCCGTCGTAGTGACCCTCCATGACGTACAGGGCCATCTCGGTGAGGTACGGGTACCGGCCGGGGGGCAGTTGCGGCAGGTAGGTGCCCGCCTTCTCGGGATACTGCTGCGGCTCGAAAGGGAAGGTCAGCTTCTGCAGCGTGAACCCGTAGACGTGGCTGTCCATGGCGTTCCACGCGTGGTCGGCCAGTTCGATCGAGAAGCCCGCCTGTCGCAGGGTGCCGACGGTGGAGTCGACGTAGCGCAGCATCGCCGGCCCGACGTTCGGACGCGACATGAGCAGCCGGCACGCCCAGGGGTGCCGTAGCAGCACCTCGTGCGCCGAGATCCCCCGCCGGCGCATGGCCTGCTTCCAGTCGTCCCCAGGGGACGGCAGGGCGATCTCGCCGACGACGAGGTCGACGATCCCGTCCAGGATCGCGTCCTTGTTCGCCACATGTTTGTACAGCGACATCGCCTCGACGCCGAGCTCCTGGCCGAGCCCACGCATGGTCAGCGCGTCGGTGCCGCCGGAGTCGGCGAGTTCGAGGGCTGCGCGCAGTACCCGCTCGGTGCTCAGCGGTTCACGTGCGGCCATCCGGTCACCTCGGCGTGTTGACATGTCGGCCATGGCTGTCTAGCTTACGTGGTAAGCCCGGCTTACACCGTAAGCCTACGAGGAAAGCGGCCCGGCATGCCTGTTACTGCCACAACCACACGCGAGCCGATGAAGGCCGTCGTCCATCACGCGTACGGCTCACCCGACGCGCTCGACCTCCGGGAGATCGACAAGCCGGTCCCCGCCGCCGACGAGGTGCTCATCAAGGTGCACGCGGCGGGGCTGAACGCCGCCGACGGCTTCCTGCTGCGCGGCGAGCCGTACGCCATCCGCCCCATGGCGGGCGGCCTGCGCCGGCCCAGGACGAACCACGTCCTCGGCAGGGCCGTGGCCGGGCTGGTCGAGGCGGTCGGCGAGAAGGTGACAGGCGTGCGGGTGGGCGACGCGGTGTACGCCGAGTGCCCCGGCGCGCTCGCCGCCTACGTCCGGGCCGCCGAGCGGCTCGTCGCCCCGATGCCCGCCACCCTGACGTTCGAGCAGGCCGCCGCGATCCCGGTGGCCGCGACCGCCGCCCTGCAGGGCCTTCGCGATCGGGGACAGGTCCGGCCGGGGCAGCGCGTGCTGATCAACGGCGCCTCGAGCGGCGTCGGCACCTTCGCCGTCCAGATCGCCGCGTCACTGGGCGCCCACGTCACCGCGGTCTGCGGCGGGAGAAACGCCGACCTGGTCGGCTCGATCGGCGCCGACCACGTCATCGACTACACCAAGGAGGACTTCACCAGGGCGGGCCTGCGGTACGACGTCATCTTCGACCTCATCGGCAACCACCCCGTCTCGGCGCTGCGCCGGACGCTGAGCCCCACGGGAACCCTGGTGCTGTCCTCGGGAGGCGGCGGCCGGTGGCTGGGGCCGGCCAGGCGCATCGCCGTCTCGCTCCTGATCAGCCCGTTCGTGCGGCAGCGGCTGCGCCCGTTCGCCGCGAAGGAGGACAGGGCCGACCTGCTCGCCCTGAACGACCTCGTCGAATCGGGAGCCGTCACGCCGGTCATCCAGCACGTCTACCCGTTCGACGAGGCGCTCGAAGCCATCCGCCAGATCGACGGCGGCCACACCGCCGGCAAGATCGTCGTCAGCCTCCTACCGACACCCTGAACTGGTGCGGCAGGGTTTCAGGCGAGTCGGGAGTAGACGTACATGTCGCGTCGTTCACCACCCACCTCCTGCCAGCTCCGCAGCAGGCCTTCCAGCGTGAAGCCGGCGCGCTCCGCCGTCCGTGACGAGGCGGTGTTCCACGGCTCGACGTGCAGTTCCACGCGCGGGATCCGCAACTCTGTCAGCCCCCACGACGACAACGCCAGCAGCGCGGCCGCCGCGGCGCCCTGCCCGCGGCCCGACGGCGCCACCCAGTACCCCACCGAGGCCCGCCCGTGGACGCCCGGCCACAGGCCGATCTGCCCGACCGCGCGTCCGGCGGCGAGATCCTCGATCGCGAAGGAGTAGCCGATCCCCTCCGCCGCCCTCTCCCACTGCCGGCGGACGAACGCGGCGCCCTCGGCCTCGGTGTAGTCCGACGGCACGCTGGTGATCAGCGGGATGTACGCGTCCGTCGACGCCTCCCTCACCGCGTCGAGGTCGTCCAGCGTCCAGGGGCGGAGCCGGTGTTTCGGGCCTGCCTGGAGCTCGGGAACGACGAGCGGTGCGTCCATGCGATCATCCTGCCAGGTCCTGGCCTGCTGTTCCGATCAAGGCACTTGCGGGCTTCTGCCGTACTCCGGGAGGATCATCCCCACTTGTCACCCCCCGGAAGGACACCCGTGAGACGCCTGTCCCTGGTGGCCATGATCGCTGTGGCCGGTCTGATGATTCCCGCGAGCGCCCAGGCGGCGGACGGCGTGGCAGGGGTGGACGTGAGCAACTGGACGGGCGACATCGACTGGGCCAAGGTCCGCGACGCCGGAGGCAGGTTCGCCTTCGTGCAGGCCACCGAGGGCGTCGACTACCGCAACGCGCGTTTTGACGCCCAGTACGGCGGAGCCGCCGCCGCGGGTCTCATCAGGAGTGCCTACCACTTCGCCCAGCCGCACGAGACGGACGGCGCCGCCCAGGCCGACTACTTCGTCGACAACGGCGGCGCGTGGATCTCCGACGGCCAGACGCTGCCCGGCGTGCTGGACGTCGAGGACAACCCGTACAAGGACAAGAACGGCAAGAACACCTGCTACGACCTGTCCCCCGAGGACATGGTCACCTGGATCCGCGACTTCACCACCCGTTACCACCAGCGCACCAAGCGTCGCGCGATCATCTACACCACGACGAGTTGGTGGAAGACGTGCACGGGCGATTCGACCAAGTTCGGGAAGAATCCGCTCTGGCTTGCCCGCTGGGGCGCCGAACCGGGCGAACTGCCTTCAGGATGGAAGAAGCACACGTTCTGGCAGTCGGCTGACAAGGGCCCCATCGTCGGCGGCCAGGACTCCTTCAACGGAACCGAGTCCCAGCTCAAGAGCCTGGCCAATCCCCCTGCGGAAGTGACGGTCTTGGGCGCGGCCAAGAGCAGGAAGCTCTACACGATCACGCTGAAGAACACCGGCCCTCACGCGGTCACCGACGTCAGGCTCGCCGGACGCACGTTCGGCGGCCAGAAGGTGGTCAAGGCGGGTCCCGGCTGCTCGTTCAGCGGTACGGCGGTGCGATGCGTCATTCCCAAGGTCAACCCCGGACACTCGATCAGAGTCACGATCGCGACCAAGCCCTCGAAGGCGAGGGGCACGGTCGGGATCAACGTCACGGTCGGCTCCGTCAAGGTCTCGCTCAAGGCGCGCTGACCCTCTTAGTCCTGCTGCTGGCGGTGCCATCGTCGATGCCGCTCCGCCAGCTCACCATGCCCAGGATCGTGGTCCTGGCCTACGAGTACCAGGGCATCCCCTACTCGTGGGGCGGCGGGCACAAGGAGCGTCCTGGGCCGTCGACTGGAACGTGCCAGGGGTACACGGGCAAGATCAAACCGTGCCCTGCCAGGCGGACGCGCGGCCTCGACTGCTCGGGGCTGACCCGGCTGGTCTACGCGCGCGCCCACGGCTACGACGTGCTCGGCCCCGGCAACACCGACGACCACCTGCGCAGGATGCGCAAGGTCACCGACCCCCGCCCCGGCGACCTGGTCTTCTTCGGCAAGCGCAGAACCCACCACGTCGGCATCTACCTCGGCGACGGCAAGATGATGAACGCCCCCGAGACGGGCGCGGTCGTCCGCGTGGACGACATCGCGGGGCGCAAGCACCTCAGGGGTTACTACCGCCTGTGAGGACGGCGGAGCAGCAGCGTGTCGTCCGGCCTGCGGGGCGGAGGCCCGCTACGTTGGCTTTGCCTCGGCGTGAAACCCAGTTGGTATGGCTGTAACGCGTGTCAACCAACGGAAAATGAGAGACCTGAGGTCTACTCTGTGCCGCTATGGACAGGCGGTGGGTTGGGCCGGAGGGTCTCGAGATCGTCCCGGCGGTGCGCGCGGGGCAGCAGGTCCTTCGCATTCGCAGGCACGGATGGATCGTGGCCGACTGCTTCTCGGTGGAGGCGGTGGCGATGCACGTCGATCTCGCGGAGCTGTGCGAGGTGGTCGACTTCATGGCTCGGACGAGTTCGCATCATCGCTGAGTGCCGTGTATGGTTACACCTGTCCGCAGCGCAGACGCGAAGCGGACAGGCCCCTATAGCTCAGTCGGCAGAGCGTCTCCATGGTAAGGAGAAGGTCAACGGTTCGATTCCGTTTGGGGGCTCCACAGCCAACGCCCGCTCCGGTCTCGGGGTCGGGCGTTTCTTGTATGGATTTCAGGTCAGGATGGTTCCTGAGGCATACTGGGGGGCACCTCACTCGATCGGGCGAAGTTCTGGCGTGTTCGTGACTAGTCCGCGGGTCGGGTATCCTTCATTGGCCGGGAGTTTCGACCGGCATAAGGCGGAGTAGCTCAGTCAGGCAGAGCAAACGGCTCATAATCGTTGTGTCGCCGGTTCAAGTCCGGCCTCCGCTACTACCCAAACCCGAGTCATCGCTCGGGTACGGGTGTGTCCCAGTCCCAAACGTAGAAAGGCACTCCCACGTGGCTGCCACCGACGTTAGGCCGAAGATCACGCTGGCCTGCCAGGAGTGCAAGCACCGCAACTACATCACGCGGAAGAACCGGCGCAACGACCCGGATCGGCTTGAGCTGAAGAAGTACTGCCCCAACTGCCGCACCCACCAGGCGCACCGCGAGACCCGCTAAGGTCCGCGCTGCGGCGGCTGAGGTGGTCCCGGGTAGCCTAGCCCGGCACTCCTGACGCATAACCGAACAAACGGCGTCCTCACTCGAGGGCGCCGTTTGTCGTCTCCAGGCCGCGACAGCCCGAATGTTGTTCTGTTACCGTCGGCTCAACAGCCCCAGAACGCAGCTAAGGAGCAGGGCACTGATGGCCTTGAACCGTGATTTCGTGGGACGGACCTACAAGTCCACCACCTCGTACGAGGTCAGCCGGGTGAAGATCAAGGAGTTCGCCGCGGCTATCGGTGACAACAACCCGATCTACCGCGACAGGCAGGCCGCACAGGCCGCCGGGCATCCCGACGTGGTCGCCCCGCCGACCTTCCCCATCGTGTTCAGCCTGCAGAGCGGCGGCGAGGCGCTGGCCGACCCCGAGCTCGGCCTGAACTACGCCATGGTGGTCCACGGCGAGCAGCGGTTCGAGTACGTCCGCCCCATCTACCCTGGCGACGAGCTGGTCACCTCCTCCACCATCACCGAGATCCGCAGCGCCGGCCGTAACGAGCTCATGACGATCAGGAGCGACGTCACGACCGTGGCGGGCGAGCCGGTGTGCACCACCTACAACACGATCGTCGAGCGCGGAGGGGCGGGCTGAGCATGGCTGCCACGGTGAAGTACGACGAGGTCGAGGTCGGCCAGGAACTGCCCGCCACCGACTACCAGGTGCGCCGGCTGAACCTGGTGATGTACGCGGGCGCGTCAGGCGACTTCAACCAGATCCACTGGAACGAGCGGTTCGCCAAGACCGTCGGGCTGCCCGACGTGATCGCGCACGGCATGTTCACCATGGCCCAGGGCGGCAGGTTCGTCACCGACTGGGTCGGCGATCCCGCGGCGGTCATCGACTACGGCGTGCGGTTCTCCTCGATGGTGATCGTCCCCGACGACGACCAGGGGGCGACCATCACGGTGAGCGGGGTCATCGAGGAGAAGCTCGAGGACAAGAAGGTGGTCGTCGGGCTGACCGCGAAGTCGGGTGACGCCCGCGTGCTGTCCAAGGCGCGGGCGGTTGTGCAACTCTCCTGATCGTGACAGAGATCCCCCTTCGCCGGTTCACGGCCCGCGTTCTGCCCGTCGACGCCCGTGGCCGGGTCCTGCTGCTGTACGGCTTCGACCCGGCCCATCCCGACTCGCCCTACTGGTTCACGATCGGGGGCGCAGCGGAGAAGGAGGAGAGCCTCGAGCAGGCCGCCGCGCGCGAACTGTTCGAGGAGGTCGGCATCACGGCGGCGCCGGAGAGGTTCGGCCGTCCGCTGGAGACCCACACGGTCGAGTTCTCCTTCGCCGATCGCGCCTACGTGCAGGACCAGACGTACTTCCCCGTCCGGGTCGACGCGGCCGAGGTGCGCTTCGACCACATGGAGGAGATCGAGCTGGCCACCACGCTCGGCCACCGCTGGTGGGGCGCGGACGAGCTGGAGGCCAGCGGCGAGGTCTACCACCCGCCGATCCTGCCCGCCCTGATCAGGAGGGCCGCAGCACCCTCGTAGCGCCCGCGATCAGCGCCGTGGCCAGGATCCAGCCCGCGATGATCAGCCCGTAGGCCAGACCCTGCGTCCACCCCGCCGGGTCGAACAGGTCGCGCTGGCCGAAGGCGGGAAAGGGCAGGAGCAGGTCGAAGGTGTAGGCGAAGGGGTCGAAGCCCGGGCTCTCGTCCGGCTTGATCGCTCTGGGCGGCACGAGTCCGAACGTGACGGTCCCCACAGCCAGCAGCAGCGCGAACCACACCCCCGCCAGCCACGGCCGGTAACCGTATCCGACGGTCACATCGAGCAGGCGGCCCCACAGCCGTCCCAGGGGGTTGAAGGTACGGCGGCGGGCGCGCTGCTTGGCGAGCAGGGTACGGCGGGCGAGCAGGTCGTTGCCGTCGCGCAGGTACCAGGCGGCCAGCTGCTCGTACGGCTGGGGCAGGAAGCCGTAGGGATCGCGCGCCACCCACCCGATCCTGCGCTCGATGGAGCCGCCGCGCAGCGTCTCGTAGATGAGCCCGTTGAGCCTCAGCTGCTCGGGCCAGCTCTCCGGGTCGTCACGCATGGTGCCGATGCGCGAATGGGCCAGCGTGACGACGCCCTCGACCGGTTCGGTGTACTTCAGATAGACCTCGCGCGCCTCCATGTGGCTCGCGTGCAGCGCGTAGGGGGTGTCGGGGCTGCGCAGGGCCCCGGTGATCGACAAGCTGGTGAGGCGGGCCCCGCGCAGGCGCACGCAGCCCAGCGCGGTGAAGCCCTTGCCGCATTTCATGACGTCCTCGACGACCATGCTGTCGCCGGTGAACGCGTCGCCACCCGGATTGCGCAGCGTGGCGCCGTCCATGAAGAGCCCGCCGGTCAGCCGCGCGCCAACCAGCCTGAGCCCGGAGGAGATCTCCGCGTTCTCCAGGTAGAAGCCCGCGTCGACGGTGAGGGCGCCGGTGTGGACCCCTCCGTCGATCTTGGTGCCGCCCATCCACAGGCCGCTCTCGAAGGAGGCGCGCGGCAGCCGTACCGTGCCGGTGACGTGCGCCCCCGACAGGCTGAGGTGGCCGGAGACCCGCATGCCGCCGCCGTTGAAGCCCGGCAGCCGGCAGTCGGTGAAGCGCATGGTCCGCGTCACGCTTCCGCTGAAGTCGGGCGCCTCGTCGAGGTAGCAGCCGCTCAGCGCCAGCTCGTAGTCCACGGTGCCGCCGCGCAGCTCGAGGCGTCCGGTGATCCTGGCCCCGCGCAGCCGTACCGCGGGGACCGCGCCCACGCCAGGCTCGCGCGCGCCCAGCAGGAGCGCCACGATCACCTGCGCCCTGACGGTGCGCTCGGGCCCCCACGTGGCGCCGTCGGCGGGCGCGTTCTGCCCTGGCGTACGGCCGACGCCGATCGGATTGTCCCCGAGCTGGACCAGCGTGCCCGAGTGGAAGGCCCGCCACAGGCGGCGCTCGGCCTGGGTCAGGCGCAGGCGTAATCCGTTCTGAACGACCATGGCCTGATTGTTCCGCACCCTTGCGGGCGCGAGACGCGTCTCCCCGTCACGTCCGATCGCAGTTATCGTGACTCATGGGGAAAATCTACGAAAAGCTCACAGGCCGGCTGCGCGAGTTCATTTCCGCGCAACCGGTCTATTTCGTGGCCACCGCTCCCGAATCCGGCGGGCATGTGAACGTCTCACCCAAGGGCTACGCCGACACCTTCGCCATCCTCGACGACCACACCGTCGCCTACCTCGACCTCGACGGCAGCGGTGTCGAGACCATCGCCCACCTGCGGGAGAACGGCCGCATCACGGTGATGTTCTGCGCGTTCCACGGCCCTCCCACCATCGTCCGCCTGTACGGCACCGGCCGCGTCGTCACCCAGAACGACCCCGACTTCGCCGAACTGCTCACGCGCTTCGGCCCGCATCCCGGCGTGCGGTCGATCATCGTGGTCGACTGCGACCGCATCTCCGACTCGTGCGGCTATGCCGTACCTTTCATGGCTTTCGAGGAGGACAGAGGGCTGCTCGACCAGTGGGCTGAGCGCAAGGACGTGCGGCAGAAGCGCGCCTACCGCGCCAAGAACAACAGGGAGAGCATCGACGGGCTGCCGGGACTGAGCGCGTCGGAGACCGACCCCGTGACGACCCACTCCTGACCGCCCCGCTCGAGCTCGGCAGCTCGGCACCCCCTGCGACCTGATCGCGCGACTTCGGCAGGGAAGTAGGCCACGTTTCCAACCCCGGAGCCCTGAGCGGAGTTGTTAGAGGGCATGGACCGCTACGAAGGGTTCCGGGAGTTCGTCGATGCGCGGCAGCAGTCGCTGATGCGCACCGCCTATCTGCTCACCGGGGACTCCCATCTCGCCGAGGACCTTGTGCAGACGGTCCTGACCAGGGTCGCCTCCCACTGGAGCAGGCTCGCGGGGACCGGCAACCCCGAGGCCTACACCCGCAAGGCGCTGGTGAACCAGCACCTGTCGTGGCGGCGGCGGCGCTCGTTCTCCGAGATCGCGGGGCTCGAGGTGCCCGATCGGGGCGAGGCGCACGACGACGCCACGCTGCGCCGTCTGGCCCTCCGGCAGTCGCTCGCGAAGCTGTCCCCCAAACAGCGCGCCGTGATCGTCCTGCGATTCTACGAAGACCGCTCGGAGCAGGAGACCGCGCAGCTCATGGGGTGCTCGGTCGGCACGGTGAAGAGCCAGACGCACTACGCGCTGTCCAAGCTGCGCGCGCTCGCCCCCCAGGAGGCGTACCGATGAACGCTCTACGTGACGACCTGCACGAACTGGCGCTCGAAGCGCCTTCGGTGGATCTGGCCTCACGGGCACTGGCAGGTGCGCGGCGACGGCGTGCCGTACGGCTCACCGTCAGCATGGCCGCCGCGGTGGCCGTCGTGACTGGAGGCGTCGCCGTCGCGGTGGGGGCGCCGGAGCGGGCCACGGTGGTCACCCCGCAGGTGAGCCCGCTGCCGTCCGACGTGATCACCCAGGAGGCGCGCCCGCTGCCGCGCAACGGGGTGGGCGCGCTCCTGGAGGCCTACCAGCAGCAGGGGCGCTGGCATCTGCGCACGCGTGAAGGACAGTCCTACGACGCGGGCGAGGTCATCCAGGGCGACGGCCCGCTGAGCATCACCGCCGACGGGCGGCGGATCGCCTACTTCGACAGGAAACTGCGCACCATCGTGGTGCGCGACCTGGCCAGCGGGCAGATCTGGGGAGCGCCCCTGCAGCTTCCCACCAGGACGTTCGACGCGGAGTACGCGCTCCGGCTGTCGCCCAGCGGGATGCGCATGATCGTCGCGGGCTGGGGAGCGGGCCGAGGACGCAACGTGCTCGTCGATCTCGTCAGGGGGTCGGTGAAGGAGCTCGACAGGGCCTGGTTCCCCGTCAGCGTCAGCGACACGGGCGCGACCGTGCTGATCAGGCCCTTCGACGACCATACGAGCCTGCGGGTCCTCGGCCACGACCAGATCACCCTGCCCGACTTCACCTACGACTTCAGCCCGCTCGCCCCCGACGGCAAGACGATCGCCAGGCTGGGGCAGACCCACGACCCCGGCAGACGACCCCAGATACAGCAGGACAGGACGATCATCCTCACGGACGCGCTCGCGGGAGGCGACCGGCCCAGGGTCAAGCTGTCCGGTGTGCCCTCCGGGCTGAACCCCGCCAGGCTGGGCGCCTGGCTGAGCGCCGACGAGGTCACGCTGCTCGCGGTCCCCACATCAGCACGCGACGGCAACGCCGCCACGGTCTACGCGGTCAACGTGCGGACCGGACAGGCCAGGAAGCTGTTCGTCACGCAGGACGCGCCGAGAACCACCGTCCCCGGCCTGGTCTCCTAGCTAAGGTGACAGCCATGCTCGCCCCCCTGCTGGCCGCCGGCTCTCTCCTGCTCGGCGCCGCCCTGCCCGGCGGCGCCCCGTCCCCCGCGCCTGTCCGCTACGCGGGGCTGACCTCATGCCCCGGCGCGAACGGCAAGCGGCACATCTGCGGGCCGTGGCGGCTGTGGCTGCGCGGCGGCGGGACCGTGCAGCTGAAGGACGCCCAGATCCGCTCGCTCGACGCCAGGGGCCGTGAAGAGGTCCAGCGCGCCCCCGTCGCCGTCGACCCCTACGGCCGGCACGTCGCCTACTTCGCGGCCGCCGACCGCCGCCTGGTGGTGCGGAACGTCGGCTCGGGCGGGCTCACCCGCGTCCCCGGTACGGCAGGCCGCCTGCCGTCCGGGCTGCGCATGTCGGACGTGGAGCTGCGCGTCGGCCCCGAGGGCCGCTATCTCGTGCTCGACCCCACGCGCAGCTCGACGCGGGGCGTCCTGGTGATCGAGGTGGCGACGGGGAAGGCGTGGACGCTTCCGGCGTATGCGAGCGTCCAGGGGTTCAGCCCCGACGGACGGCTGCTGCGGGTGGTCCTCGACCAGGAGGAGAGCGCCGTCTACCGTCCCGGGGGCGCGGTGCCGTCCGGAGGCGTCACGGTCGTGGGATGGGGGGCGCTGACCTCGGACGGCGCCACCGTGGCGGGGGCGGCTCGTGAGGGGTCGCGGGTGCTGGTGCGGTTCTACGCCACGTCCAACGCGATGGAGTCGCGGCCGCCCGTCCGGGTGAAGGTCCCTCCGGCGGAGGAGCCTCGCATGCTGCGCTGGGACTCCGGGTCCCGGATGACGCTGCTGACGTTCGACGAGCCGCGGAGGTTCGTGGCGAGGTCGGTGGAGGTCAGAGGTGGAGGCGCGAGGGTGGTGGACAGCTTCACTGTCAGCAGGCACACCTGGGACGTCCACCTGGCAGGCGACTGACACGACGGTCCAGCCTGGTCGTGGCCTGGGGGTACGGCCGACTCCACCCGGTTCCCCTGGCTCAGCGGCGGTAGCCCGCCATGCGCTCCAACCGGGCCACGCGCTCGGCCGTGGGCGGGTGGGTGGAGAACATCCGGCCCAGCCCGCTCCCGCTGAACGGGTTGGCGATCATCATGTGGGAAGCCGACGTCAACCGGCTGTTCTCCGGCAGCGGCAACCGCCGGACGCCCATCTCGATCTTCCGCAACGCCGACGCCAGCGCGAGCGGATCACCCGTCAGCCTGGCGGCCGCCTCGTCAGCCTGGAACTCCCTCGACCGCGAGATCGCCATCTGCACCATGCCCGCCGCGACAGGACCGAGCACCATCATGAGCAGAGCCCCGAGGAAGCCCGGCCCCTCGTCGTCGTCAGAGCCCCCGAAGAACACCGCCACATAGCTCAGCCAGGTGATCATCGTCGCCAGCGCTCCCGCGATCGACGAGATCAGGATGTCCCTGTTGTACACGTGCGACAGCTCGTGCCCGACCACGCCGCGCAGCTCCCGCTCGTCGAGCAGCTGGGTCAGCCCGTAGGTCACGCACACCACCGCTCGGCGGGGGTTGCGTCCGGTGGCGAAGGCGTTGGGCTGGATCGTCGGCGAGATGTAGAGGCGCGGCATCGGCTGCCTGGCCTCGGTGGAGAGCTCACGCACGATCCGGTAGAGGGTCGGCTGCTCGACCTCGCTCACGGGGCGGGCCCGCATGGCCGACAGGGCGATGCGATCGGAGAAGAAGTAGGCGACGCCGTTGCCGGCGAGAGCGAGCAGGAGCGCGATCTGAACGCCGGTGCCGCCTCCCAGCCACGCACCCAGGGTGATGATCAGCGCGGAGAGCAACCCCAGGAGGAGAGCGGTGCGCATGCCGTTGTGGCGCAAGGGGTCTCTCCTTCCGTGGCGTGGGCTCACCTGTACCAACGTCCATCCCCCGGCTACGCGTTCCCACATACACTGCCGCCCCGATCCCTCCTGCTCGGATTCGGGAACGGAGGCCGAGAAGGACGACCCGCCGACCTCGAACGAAACCCGCCCAACCCCAAGCCGGAACCCTGAGCAGGTGTCGGGTCTGGGCAGAGCTCTGGTTACAAGGTGGTCATGCCGAGGACGAGTTGGGGGGCCGCCGAGAACAGGATGGCGACCACCAGGGTGACCCCCACCGCCATCCACCCGGCCGTCGCCGGTCTCCTGACCACCCCCGGCGCTCGGGGAGCCTCAGATGGCACCGGCGCGAACAGGCGGGCCGTCCACACGACGTAGTAGTAGAGCCCGATCACCGTGTTCACGGCCATGACGATGGCGAGCCATCCCAGCCCGCCGTTGACGATCTCGCGGAAGACCACCACCTTCGCGAACAGCCCCGCGAGCCCTGGCGGCAGCCCCGCCAAGCAGATCAGGCTGAAGGCCAGCGCCAGCGCCGCCACCGGGCTGCGGAAGGCCATCCCCCTGTAGTCGTCCAGTTCGTTGCGCGTGCCGCTCCTGGACACGAGCATGACCACCGCGAACGCCCCCAGGTTCATCGCCGCGTAGAACACCAGGTACGCCACGGACGCGCTCACGGCCAGACCGCGCTGGCCCGCCTCGCTGATCACCGCGAGTGGCGCGAGGATGTAGCCGGACTGCGCGACCGAGGACCAGGCCAACAGCCGTACGGCGGAGCGTTGCCGCATGGCCAGCAGGTTGCCCACCGTCATGGTGAGCGCCGAGATGATCGCGATGATGGGCGACCAGGTCGGGGCCTGGCTCGGCAGCGCGCTCATGAGCACCAGGATGAGCCCGGCGAAACCCGCCGCCTTGGAGATGACGGACAGCAGGGCGGCCACGGGGATAGGCGCGCCCTGGTAGACGTCGGCCGCCCAGGCGTGGAACGGGACAGCGGCGATCTTGAAGGCGAATCCGGCCACCACGAGCACCACGCCGACGGTCACCACGGCGGGCAACTCGTTCAGAGGCACGCCCGAAGGAGCGGGCGAGAGCCCGCCGAGGATCTGCCCGAGCCTGGTGAGATGCACGGCGCCCGTCATGCCGTACAGCAGGGACACCCCGAACAGCATGATCGCTGTGGAGACGACCGAGACGAGGAAGAGCTTGACGGCCGCCTCGGAGGCCCTGCCGTCGTAGCGTTTGAGCGCCGTCAGCGCGAACACCGGCAGGGAGACCAGCTCGAGGGCGACCACGAGCATGATGAGGTCGCGCGAGGCAGGCAGGGTGGTCGCGCCGACGAGGGTGCAGAGCAGGAGGAAGTACCACTCGCCGACGGGGATGCCGCCCTCTGCGAGCTGCGTCATCGACAGCAGCACGACCACCACGCCCGCGACCAGCGCCAGACCTGAGAAGACGAGCGTGAAGTGGTCGACCACGAACGAGCAGGGGGCCGCGCCGCCCGAGCTGACGAGATCGGCCGGCACGCAGAACGTCTGCAGCGTGGTGCCTGCCGCGGCCTGGGCGACGACGAACGCGAGGGCCGCCAGCAGTCCCGCGAGCGACACCAGGCCGAGGGCCGTCCTGACCTTGGCGGTGTGCGGAAGGAAGGCGTCGAGCAGCAGGACCAGACCCGCCAGCAGGGCGACGATCAGCGGGGGCGCGATGGCGAAGTAGTCGATCGTCTGGATCACGACGCGCCTCCCAGCAGGATCTGTACGGCAGGCGTGGTGAGGGACAGCAGCGCCTTGGGCCACAGTCCGAACACCAGCGTCAGCACGACCAGCGGCACCCAGGCCACCAGCTCGTACCGGCGGACGTCGGCCGCCGTCGGCACCGCCTGTCCACCCTCGCGGACGGCGGTGACCCCTGTCCCCTCGGACGTCGCCCGTCCACCTTCATCGAGGGCGACAGCGGGACTCGCCTGCCCACCCTCGTCGAGGACGGGGACACCGGCGCTCGGTCGCAGCGCCGTCCTTCGGCCGTGGGTGACGCGGGAGAGCATCGTGAGGAAGTACGCCGCCGTCAGGACCGCTCCCAGACCACCGATCACCATGAAGGCCAGGAACAGCGGGCGGGACAGCCCGGGGGCCGGCTGGAAGGCGCCGAGCAGGGCCAGCATCTCGCCCCAGAACCCCGCGAGCCCCGGCAGGCCGAGAGAGGCGATGCAGGCGAAGGTGAGCAGCGAGCCCAGATGGGGATAGCGGGTGAGCATGCCGCCGCCGATCGTCGGCATGTCCGCCGTGCCGTACCGCTCCTTGACGCCTCCCGCCAGGAAGAACAGCAGGCCGGTGATGAGGCCGTGGGCGACGTTGGCGAACAGGGCGCCGTTGACGCCGACGGGGGTCAGCGTGGCGAAGCCGAGCAGGACGAAGCCCATGTGGCCGATCGACGAGTAGGCGATCATGCGTTTGAGGTCGGTCTGGGCGAGGCAGGCCAGCGAGCCGTACACGATGCCGACCACGGCGAAGGCGCCCAGCCACGGGGCCACGGCGGCCGCGCCCTCGGGCAGGACGGGGATGGCGATCCTGGCGAAGCCGTACGTGCCCATCTTGAGCAGGACGCCCGCGAGCAGCACCGAGCCCACGGTGGGCGCCTCGGTGTGCGCGTCGGGCAGCCACGTGTGCAGCGGCCACATCGGCGTCTTGACCGCCAGCCCGAGGCCGACCGCGACGAAGGCGACGATCTGCACCGAGCGGGACAGCCCCGAGCCGTGTGCCCGTGTCAGGGCGACGATGTCGAGCGTGCCGGTCTGTGCCCAGATGAGCAGCAGTCCGAGCAGCAGCACGACCGAGCCGAGCAGCGTGTAGAGGATGAACTTGAGGGCCGCGGCCCGCCGTCCCTGCCCGCCCCAGATGGCGATCACGAAATACATGGGGATGAGCACGACCTCGAAGAACACGAAGAACAGCAGCAGGTCGAGCGCGAGGAACGTGCCGAGCATGCCGACTTCGAGGACGAGCAGCGTGAACACCAGAGCCCGTGCGCGGTCCGGCAGATGGCCGGGGCTCCAGCAGAGGTAGACGAAGCAGAGGAAGGTCAGCAGCGCGGTCAGCACGACCAGAGGGAGGGAGATGCCGTCGACCCCGAGGTGGAAGCGCAGGCCGAGCGAGGGGATCCACGGCACGTCGACGGCGAACTGGAGGCGCGCGGCCTGGCCGTACTCGAAGAACACCGCGAGCAGCACCGCCAGCGCCAGGGTGAGCCCCGACACCAGCAGGCCGATGAACCTGAGGCGGCCCGCGGTGGCGGGCACGAGCAGCAGCGCGGCGCCGAGCAGCGGCACCGCCAGCAGCGCGACCGGCAACCAGGTCATCCGAACACCACCGCCCCAACCGCGATCAGCAGCACTCCTGCCAGCAGGCCGCTGACGTAGAGCTGCACGTTGCCGTTCTGCGCGAGGCGCAGCAGCCCCGAGGCTCCCTGGGCGGTACGGCCCGAGCCGCGCACCGCGCCGTCGACGACCGTGTCGTCGGTGCGCACCACGACTCTGGCCAGCGCCAGCACGGGACGGACGAACAAGGCGCCGTAGATGGTGTCGACATAGAAGGCCCGCTCGCACGGGACCCTGAGCGGCCCTAGCAGCCTGGCCGGATCGGCGAGCGGATCGCCTCGCCACACCGCGTAGACGATGCCGGCGCCGAGCAGCGCGAGCGCCACACTGATCGCCGCCGTGCCCCAGCTGACGTGGTCGAGCCCAAGGACGCCGAGCCCCAGAGCGGGTACGGCGAGCAGGACGACGGGCCCCAGCATCGAGGCGGGCGCCTCCCTGGTGTCGACGATGTGAGCGGTTCCTGGCTCGGGCTCAGGAAGCGCCACGACCCGCACCTGCCCGAAGAAGGTGCGCAGCCAGGCCCGTGCAGCGTAGGCGCCGGTCACGGCGACCGTCGCGAGCGCGCAGGCGTACAGCAGCAGAGCCGCGGCGTCGGTCAGGCGGCCCGCGCCCAGCGCGTGCTCGGTGGCGAGCAGGACGCCGTCCTTGCTGAAGAAGCCGCTGGCGGGCGGCAGGCCCATGAGCGCCGCGAAGCCGATCGTCATGGTCACGAACGTGACGGGAAGTTCCCTCCTCAAGCCGCCCATCTGGTTCATGAGGTTGGAGCCGACGTGGTGGATGACCACGCCCGCGCACAGGAACAGCAGCGCCTTGAACGCGCCGTGCGTGAGGAGATGGAAGATCGCGGCGGTGTCGGACCCCGCGGCGAGCGCTGCGGCCATGTACGCGAGCTGGCTGACGGTGGAGTAGGCGAGCACCCGTTTCAGGTCGTCCTGGGCGAGCGCGGCCAGCGCGGCGCCCAGCATGCCCAGGGCCGCGAGCACGGCCAGCACGTCGAGGGTCGGCGGGGCGGCGAGGAAGACGGGGAAAAGCCTGGCGACCAGGAAGATGCCAGCCGCGACCATCGTGGCGGCGTGGATCAGCGCGCTGATCGGGGTCGGACCCGCCATCGCGTCGGGCAGCCAGGTGTGCAGCGGCACCTGGGCGCTCTTGCCCGCGACCCCCGCGAGCAGCAGCATCGTGGCGGCGACCACGGTGGCGGTGGGCAGCTCCGGGACCTTGGCGATCACGTCGTCGATGCGGAAGCTGCCGGCGGACAGGCCGAGCACGAAGATGCCGAACAGGAAGCCGACATCACCCAGGCGCGTGACGAGGAAGGCCTTGACCGCGGCCCTGGAGTTGGCTCTGTCCTCCCACCAGTGGCCGATCAGGAGGTAGGAGCACAGCCCCATGATCTCCCAGCCGACGTAGAGGACCAGGAGGTCTCCCGCGTAGACGACGAGCAGCATGGCGCTGGTGAACAGGCTGATGAAGGCGCTGTAGGAGGGGTAGCGCGGGTCGTCCTTCAGGTAGCCGATCGAGTAGATCTGCACGGCCAGCGCGACGAGCGTGACCAGGATGGCCAGGATCGAGGAGAGCTCGTCGGCCTGGAGGGTGAGGGAGATCGGGACCCCGCCCGTCTCGATCACACCGTAGGTGCTCCCCGCCCTGGCGGTGGCCGACGCGGCGGGACCCTCCGCCGAGTAGGGCGAGAGCCGCTGGAAGAACGCGAAGCCCTGGCTCGCCGCCAGCCAGCACGCCAGGACGGCGGAGACGGCGGCGGGAAGCACCGCGAACCAGGCGGCCCTGCGGTTGGCTCGCGCGTCGGCTCCCCGTGGCGCGGCCGTGCCGTCGGCCCCTTCCGCGACGGTGTCGCCGGTGGCTGGACCGGCTGTGTCGGAGGAGGGCCGGAGGTGGCGCGGCCAGCGCGACAACAGCAGACCGGCGAAGGCGGCGAGGAACGGGAGCAGGATGACGAGCAGGGGAAAGGCGTCGACGAACGTGCGGCTCACTGGACGCCTCCTCGGCTCGCACGCTTCTCCTGCCGGCCGGCCGCCGCCCCGTTGCCCGACGTCGCGGGGTCGTCCACAGGCCGCTCCCCTCCTGAGCCGCCGCCCGGCTGGTCGGCACCCGCCTGCGGGGGCGGGAGCGTACGGCCGGCGGGCATGGGCTGGTCCTCCGACAGCTCGCGCAGCTGGTCGAGATCGACGGTCCTGCGGTTGCGATACAGGGCCAGGACGATGGCCAGCCCCACCCCGAGCTCGGCCGCGGCGATCACGATGACGAACAGCGTGAGCACCTGCCCGCCGTGCAGCCGATCGCGCAGCCAGACGTCGAAGGCGACCAGGTTGAGGTTGACCGCGTTGAGCATCAGCTCGACCGACATGAGCACCAGGATGGTGTTGCGCCTGGCGAGCACGCCGTACACGCCGATGGAGAACAGCAACGCGGCGACGACCGCCGGATAGACGATGTGCACTACTCCCCCCTGCTCTCAGGGGCCGGGGGTTCGTCGCCTGACTTGATATCGGTGCGGGACAGCACGATGGCTCCGATCAACGCGGCCAGCAGCAGGACCGATAGCGCCTCGAAGGGCAACACCCATGTGCGGAAGACGCTCGCGCCCAGCTCCTTGGCCGCGCCGCCGCCGGGTTCGAGCGGGGTGTAGGCGGTGCGGAAGGCGTCGATGACGACCGCCACGAGGACGCCGGCCGTCGCGAGCGCGACCACGGCGGCGACCAGCCTGTTGCCGCTGTCGAGGTCGGCCGATCTGCCGATGGGCGCGCGGGTGAGCATGATGCCGAAGAGCAGGAGCACCACGACGGCGCCCACGTAGATGAGCACCTGGACCCAGGCCACGAACTCGGCCGTCAGCACGACGTAGCAGCCTGCGAGCGCGCCGAAGGAGACCACGAGCCAGAGAGCGGCGTGGACGAGCTGTCTGGTGGTCACGACGAGCAGTGCCGAGCCGACCGCCACCGCGCCCAGGAGCAGGAAGACGATCTCTTGCCCTGTGGGGGACAGATAGGAAGGCACCGCGGTCACTAGTCCTCCTCGGGCTCCGCCGGTTCGTCGCGCTTCAGCCCGCCTGGAGGACGGATGGAACGGGGATCTGCCATCCTCCGCCTGCGCGGCTCGGTTGCAGAAGTCTGCTCCTCCGGCGGAGGCTGCGGCGACGACGCGCCCGAACCTGTGGACAACTCTTCACCCGAGGGCGCGCCTGTGGATGAAGCGCCGGGCGATGGGCTCGAGGACTCAGGAGGAAGGGCGCCTGGCGGCCTGATGCCGCGTACGTCGCCCATCCTGGTGCGGCGCTGGGGCCGTCCCCTGTCACCTTCCGACGTGCCTGGAACGTCAGGCGTACGCTCGCCCGCCTGGTCGCGGGCTTCGGCCCTGCCTGCCCTGCCCGGCGCGTCGGTCGCTCGCGGCTCACCAGCTGCTTCAGGAGCGACTTCGGTTCCGGAAGCTTCCTGCGTTCCAGGAGCGGCGGGCATACCGGCGGTTGCAGGAGAAGTCGTGCCGGGGGTCGCCGGACCGCCGGTGGCCCCTCCCGTGGGGTGCGCCTCCGCTGCGGGCGGGGTCGGTTCGGTCGCGGCGGGGGTTTCGGCCCCGGCCCCGCGTGCCGTCCGCGCGCCAGGAGCGGTCCTCTCCGCCGCGCCCGTCTCCTCCCGGGCGGTACGGCCCGCAGCACGTGGCGGCCGGGCGCCGGCGGCGAGCTCCTTGGGCGGCTCGGCCCCCACCTCGTGCGCGGGAGGGGGCGGGACCGTCTCCACCCAGGTGGCGAGCCTGTCCTTCTCATGCAGCAGGTTACGGATGTCCCCTTCGGCGTACTCGAACTCCGGCGACCAGAACAGCGCGTCGAACGGGCACACCTCGATGCAGATGCCGCAGTACATGCACAGCGCGAAGTCGATCGCGAACCTGTCGAGGACGTTGCGCTGCCTCGCCCTTCCGCCCTCAGGGGCGGGGAGGGTCTCCTTGTGGGAGTCGATGTAGATGCACCAGTCGGGGCATTCGCGGGCGCACAGCATGCAGGAGGTGCAGTTCTCCTCGACCAGGGCGATGACGCCGCGGCTGCGCGAGGGAAGGTCAGGGTGGACCTCGGGGTACTGCTGGGTCACGGATCGGCGCAGCATGTGGCGAAGGGTGACGGAAAGCCCCTTTACCAGTCCTACTCCCGGTATCCGCGCCATGATTCACATCATGGCGCACTATGCGTCGCAGGTGAATGCACTCAGCCCGTTGTCCCCAGGTTTTCCACAGTCATCCACAGGAACCACGGACGTTATCCACAGGTGTCGTCCACAATCCCGATCCGTCTCCCCGACCGGATACTCTCTCGCCCATGTCGCACAGCCATCCCCACCGCCCCGGCGCGGGGGCCTGGACTGCCGCCGTCGCCTGGGCCGTGGTCCCGCTGCTGACGTGTGGCATGGCGACGCCCTTCACCATCGGGTTCGCCGCCTACTGGCTGCAGAGCAGGGCCCTGATCGTCGCCGCCGCGCTCTACGGCGCGTGCGCCAGCGCGTTCGTCATCGTCGCGCTCAGCTACGACGACGTCGAGAAGGCGCCCGACTGGCTGTTCGCCCTGGTCGGCATCGGCCTGCTGGTGGCCTGGGCAGGGGGCGTCATCCACAGCGGCATCCTGGTTCCCCTGATGGTCAGGCGCGGCAGGCCCGCTCACCCCTACGCGGGCTCTGTCCACAGGCAGGCCGTCCACAACCGTCACCCCGGGCAGGCAGGCCCCGCGCACGGCGGCGCGAGCTCCCGCCCCACCGTGGGCCGCGACCCTGTCCACAGCAGGTCCACCATGCCCTCAGGCGCCGCGCGCCGTCCGGGCGAGCCCGCGTGGATCGGCCACTACCGGGTGCTGCGCTCCCTGGGCCGCGGCGGCCAGGGCGCGGTCTACCTCGCCGCCGCTCCCAACGGCACGCAGGTGGCCGTCAAGGTGCTCCACGACCTCGGCGACGAGTTCGCCCGCACCCGCTTCGCCCGCGAGGTCGACGCCGCGCGCAGGGTCGCCACGTTTTCCACAGCCAGGCTGCTCGATGTCAACATCAGCCAGGACCAGGCCTACATCGTGAGCGAGTACGTCGCGGGCCCCTCCCTCGAGCAGCTCGTCCGCGCCCATGGGCCGCGCGACGAGGACAGCCTCACCAGGCTCGCGCTGTCCACAGTCGGCGCGCTCGCCGCCATCCACAGGGCGGGCGTCGTCCACCGCGACTTCAAGCCCAGCAACGTCCTGATCGGCTCCGACGGCCCCCGAGTGATCGACTTCGGCATCGCGCGCTCGCTCGACAGCTCGACGATGACGGGCAAGGTCGCGGGCACGCCGCCCTACATGTCGCCCGAGCAGCTGTCGGGATCACCCGTCGGCCCGCCGTCCGACGTCTTCAGCTGGGCGGTGACGATGACCTTCGCGGCGACCGGCAGGCCCGCGTTCGGCGAGGACACGGTGCCCGCCGTCTTCAACCGGGTGCTCAACCTGCACCCCGACCTGTCGCCGCTGCCGCCCTCGTTACGCGGGATCGTGGGCGCCGCGCTGGCCAAGAACCCCTCCGACCGCCCCACCGCGTCCGAGATCATGCTCGCCATCGTCGACTGATCACCATGTACGGCAAGCCCACCCCAGCCCACCGTGGTCAGCGCCCCCGCCCGTCTTCCACGCTCCTCCAGCCGACTTCGGCTGACCGCCGTCACATCGCCCCTGAACGACGAAGCGCCCGCCGTACTCCAGGAGCCTCAGCCGACGAGGACCTTCACCACACCGGTGAGCGCGAGCTGCACCAGGGCCAGGGGAACCAGGCCGACCCACGCGAGCCGCTGCAACTGGTCCTCGCGCAGCCGGGGAAAGCTGACCCGGAACCAGATGATCACGAAGGCCAGCGCGAAGACCTTGAGGAAGGTCCAGACGACACCGGGCAGCAGCGGGCCGTGCCAGCCCCCGAGGAACAGGACGGTGGTGAGGAACGACAGCACCACGATGCCGACATACTCCGCCAGCATGAACAGGGCGAACCGCATGCCGGTGTACTCGGTCATCGGGCCCATGATGATCTCGGACTCGGCGATGGGCATGTCGAACGGCGGCCGCCGCAGCTCGGCGAGGCCCGCGAGGAAGAACACGACCGCGCCGATCGCCTGCCAGGGCAGCCACCACCACTGCCAGGCCTCGACGATGCCGGGCAGGGAGAGGGTGCCCGCCGCCATGGCCACCGAGGAGGCGGCCAGGACCAGCGGGAGCTCGTAGGACATGAGCTGCGCGGCCGAGCGCATCCCGCCCAGCACCGAGTACTTGTTGGCCGAGGCCCACCCGGCCATGATCGAGCCGAGCACGCCGATGCCCATGACCGCGAGCACGTAGAACAGCCCGAGATCGAGATCCACCCCGACGAGGCCGGGGCCGATGGGGATGACGATCAGTACCAGGAGGTACGGGACGAGGGCGACGCCCGGCGCGAGCTGGAAGACCCTGCGGTCGGCGGCGGCCGGGATGACGTCCTCTTTCTGGGCGAACTTCACGCCGTCCGCGATGAGCTGCGCCCAGCCGTGGAAGCCTCCGGCGTACATCGGGCCGAGGCGTGACTGCATGTGCGCCATGACCTTGTGCTCGGCCTGGCCCACGACGAGAGGGAGGAGCAGGAACACGAGAAGGATGACGACGAACCTCAGAACGATGTCGAGGACTTCACCCATCGGGCTCCTCCAGGGGCGCACGCGATTCCGAAGACTGCGATGACGATTCCCCCGACGAAGCCGCCTCCCCCGCCCCCGAGGGAGTCGAAGGCGACGCCGCGGGAGTCGAAGGCGAGCCCGGTGCATCGAGACGCTCGGGCGATGTGGAGCCCGGCGATGCGGATTCTCCGGAATTTGCGCTGGGTGCGGGACGCTCCGCCGCAGAGGTGGAGCGTGACGGTGCGGACTCCCCGGAACTCGCGGCGGGTGCGGAGCGCTCGGCCGCAGAAGCGGCGCCTGGCGGAGCGGGCTCGCCTGGACCTGCGGCGGGTGCGGGACGCTCCGCCGTAGAAGCGGGGGCGGTCGGCTCCCCGGGGATCGGGGGCGCGGCGGGTCCGGTGGAGGTGGACGGGGAGGGCCAGTCGGCGGGAACTCCGGGCGGGAGGGTCTTGCGGCGGCTGGGGGCGCCGTGACCCGACTCACCAGGCTCCTTGGCGCCGGGCCACGCCTTCGCCACCCGGGCCGCCAGCACGAAGTCCTTGCGCAGCGGATGCCCCTCGAACCCGTCAGGGAGCAGCAGCGGCACCAGATACGGGTGATCGTCGAAGATCACGCCGAACATCTCGAACGTCTCCCGCTCGTGCCAGTTCGCCCCCCGATACACCCCAACAGCGGACGGCAGGCGCGGGTCGGCGCGCGGCACCCGCGTTCGCAGCAGCAGTCGCTCGTGCGTCGAGGGGTTGTAGACGTGAGCGACGACCCCGAACGCGTCGGGCGGCTCGTCGACCCCGCTGAGCCAGTCGAAGAACTCGTACCCCGTGTCCCTGCAGAACGTCAGCAGCTCGATCCAGTCGCTCGCGGCGACGTCGACCGTCCGCTCACCCCATGACTCCGAGACCTGGACCCTGTCCCCGAACCGCTCGGCGAGGGTCACGCGTCCTCCCCGTGGGCGCGGGACCACACGTAACGGTCGCTGAGCTTCTCCTGGGCGATCTTCTCCTGCAGCTTCATGATGCCGTGCAGCAGCGCCTCGGGCCTCGGCGGGCAGCCGGGGACGTAGATGTCGACAGGGATGATCTGGTCGACGCCCTTGGTCACGCAGTAGGAGTCCCAGTACGGGCCGCCGGTGTTGGAGCAGGCGCCGAAGGAGATGACGTACTTCGGGTCGGGCATCTGCTCGTAGAGCCGCTTGACGGCGGGGGCCATCTTGTCGGTGACGGTGCCCGAGACGATCATCAGATCCGCCTGGCGGGGGCCGTTGGCGAAGGGGATCACCCCGAAGCGGATGAAGTCGTGCCTGCTCATCGAGGTGGCGATGAACTCGATCGCGCAGCAGGCGAGACCGAAGTTGAACACCCAGAGGGAGTAGCGCCGTCCCCAGTTCAGCACGAAGCGCATCGGCTTGGGCGCCAGCCGGGAGACCGGCCCCACAGTCGGCATCGGAAGATCGGCCATACCTCCATTCTCCAACGCCCACCGCTCCAGGAGTAGAGGGGCACTCCGACATCCCACATCCCGCCTCGACAAATCCACCCCTGTGATGTGACTCCAGCCCTGGAGAGGGCGTTTCGGGAGATCGCCAGGGCCGATCCAGGCGAAGGGCCGACCAAGGCGAAGGGTTGGGGTGGTGCGGAGGGTGTAGGGGTCAGGTCCAGGTGAGGACGCGTTTCTTCCAGGCGTACAGGATGCCCAGCGCGATGAACCCCAGGAACACGAACATCTCGACCAGCGTCGTCATCCCGTACCCGGGTGCCGCGAACACCGTCGCCCAGGGGAACAGGAACACCGCGTCGACCGCGAACACCACATACAGGTACGTGAACACGTAGTACCTGATCTGCGACTGCGCCCACCCCTCGCCCACAGGGTCGACGCCGCACTCGTACGTGGTCAGTTTCTCCACCGTGGGCCGGGAAGGGCGGAGCAGGCGGTTGGCCGTCAGGGCTCCCGCGACGATGCCCACCCCGATGACGAGCAGCACGAAAACCAGCGCGTAGGAGCCGAAGTAGCCACCCATGTGCTGATCGTAACCCCAACCAAAGCCTCTGTCCTCATAACCCCAAACCATGGCAAAGCGGGTTTGAACGGCCATAACCTGACCTCCATGCACAAACGGCGATTCTTCGGAGGAATCGCGCTTGTCGCCGCTGTCTCCACCGGCTGCGGCATGGCCACCGCCTCCCCCGAGCGGGGACTCACCATCCCCGCCGAGCCCACAATGATCAGCTTTGTCGACCCCTCGCTCGTCGAAGAGCTGACCACCAGGACACTCACCGCAGGTGACGCCGGCGACAGGGATGTGCACATCGTCTACCCCCAGCTGAAAGACGCCCCCGACCTCAACCGCAAGCTCGGCGCTCTCGCGCAGACCCAGCTCCGCCGCTTCATCGGATCCACCGTCTCCGAGGGTTCCCACCCTCGCCCCGAGCTCAACGTGGACTGGCAGCTGACCGCCGCCGACGACGACATCGTGGGCGTACGGCTGCGCACCGGCGAGTTCGCGGGCGCCGCCTGGGCCAACTCTCTCCGCACCGTCTGGTACGACCGCTCCTCCCAGCAGGTCGTCGACTCCCCCGGCCTGGTCACGAGCCTGTACCCGCTGACCACGATCGTCCGCGAGGAGCTGAGGAAGCGCGGCTCCGAGGTCAGCTACGACGCCGTGCGGCCCAACCCCGAGCTGTTCGACTCCATGGCCTTCAACCCCGCGGGCGATCTCGTGGTGGAGTTCGACGACTACCAGGTGGGTCCTGGCGCGCTGGGCAGGGTGGCGGTCGCCGTACCGGAAGAGCAGGCGGAGCCGCTGCTGACGGAGACGGGACGGCGGGCGCGCGAGGCGGCGAAGGAGGCGACTCCTTCGCCGGCCGTCAGCGGGACCCCGGTCACCAGCCCACCGGCCACGAGCAGCAGGGCGGGAGGCGTGGACTGCGAGAAGGACAAGTGCGTGGCGCTGACCTTCGACGATGGCCCTGGGCCCTTCACGGGCGAGCTGCTGGAGCAGCTGAAGAGGGCGGGCGCGCGGGCGACGTTCTTCACCGTGGGCACGAACGTGGCGGCCAATCCCGAGCTGGTGACCGACATGCGGGAGCAGGGCCACCTGGTCGCCAACCACACCTGGTCGCATCGGGACCTGACGAAGCTGTCGAGCAGCAAGATCACTGACGCCGTCGCCAGGGCGCAGAGCGTGATCAGCGCCGAGCTCGGACAGGCGCCCACGCTGCTCCGCCCGCCGTACGGGGCGGCGAACAAGCAGGTGGCCACGATCGCCCGCAGGCTCGGGCTCTCCCTGGTGAACTGGGACGTCGACACCAGGGACGGGCACGAAAGGAACCCGGCGGCGGTGGTGCGGAGGGCGGTCGCGGGCGCGCATCCTGGGGCGATCATCCTGATGCACGACGTGCACCGCACCACGGTCCAGGCGCTGCCCGCGATCCTGCGGCAGCTGGCCGAGAAGGGCTACACGTTCGTGACGGTCCCCGAGCTGTACGGCTCGGCGGGGATGCAGGCAGGACACACGTACACGTCGGGTAAGCGGCCCCTGACGTAGGTAAGCCTTGCCGGGGACATATAGTTAGGCACCGTGACCCGAACCGTCCTCTTCGCCCGCCTGCACGTTGACCTGTGCCGGCTCGCGGCAGGGCTGTGTCGCCCCTCCCGTTCTCTCGCGTCGGCCTGACTTTCACCGCGTTTACCCGTGACGGGTGTCACGGAAACGTGTGACCCCCGAGGACTTAGCATGGAATACGAGAACGTGCCACGAGCGCAGTCGAGGAGGACTTCGCTGTGACTAAGCAGGTTCAGCAACTCGACCGAGTGGTCATCCGGTTCGCCGGCGACTCCGGTGACGGCATGCAGCTCACCGGCGACCGCTTCACGGCAGGGACGGCGGAGTTCGGCAACGACCTGTCCACGCTCCCCAACTTCCCCGCCGAGATTCGCGCGCCCGCAGGAACCCTGCCCGGCGTCTCGAGTTTCCAGCTGCACTTCGCCGACCACGACATCCTGACGCCAGGCGACGCGCCGGACGTCCTGGTCGCGATGAACCCGGCGGCGCTGAAGGCCAACCTGGGCGACCTGCCCAAGGGCGCCGACATCATCGCCAACACCGACGAGTTCACCAAGCGCAACCTCCAGAAGGTCGGCTACGACGCCAACCCGCTCGAGGACGACTCGCTGCGCGAGTGGCGCCTCCACGCGGTGCCGCTGACCTCGCTGACGGTGACGGCCCTCGAGGGCTTCGACCTGTCGAAGAAGGACGCCGAGCGCTCCAAGAACATGTTCGCCCTCGGGCTGCTGAGCTGGCTCTACCACCGGCCGACCGAGCACACGATCAGCTTCCTCGAGCAGAAGTTCGCCAAGAAGCCCGAGATCGCCAAGGCCAACATCGCGGCCTTCCAGGCGGGCTGGAACTACGGCGAGACGACCGAGTCCTTCTCGGTGTCCTACGAGGTCAAACCGGCCCAGCTGGCCCCTGGCGTCTACCGCAACATCTCGGGCAACCAGGCGCTGGCCTACGGCCTGATCGCGGCGAGCGTCCAGTCGAAGCTGCCGCTCTTCCTCGGGTCGTACCCCATCACGCCGGCCTCCGACATCCTGCACGAGCTGTCCAGGCACAAGCGGTTCGGCATCCGCACCTTCCAGGCGGAGGACGAGATCGCGGGCGTCGGCGCGGCTCTCGGCGCGGCGTTCGGCGGCGCGCTGGGCGTGACCACGACCAGCGGCCCCGGTGTGGCGCTGAAGGCCGAGACGATCGGCCTCGCCGTCATGACCGAGCTGCCGCTGATCCTGGTGGACGTGCAGCGGGCAGGCCCTTCGACCGGCATGCCGACCAAGACCGAGCAGACCGACCTGCTGATGGCGATGTTCGGCCGCAACGGCGAGTCGCCGGTGCCGATCGTGGCGCCGAGCACGCCGAGCGACTGCTTCGACGCGGCGATCGAGGCCGCGCGCATCGCGGTGAAGTACCGCACGCCGGTCTACCTGCTGTCCGACGGCTACCTCGCCAACGGCTCCGAGCCGTGGCGCCTGCCGGAGGTCTCCGACCTTCCCGACATCTCCACCGAGTTCGCGGTCAAGACCGACGAGGAGTTCCACCCCTACGTCCGTGACCCCGAGACGCTGTCGCGGCCGTGGGCCATCCCCGGTACGGCGGGCCTCGAGCACCGCATCGGCGGCATCGAGAAGGCCAACGGCTCGGGCAACATCTCCTACGACCCGAACAACCACGACCTCATGGTCAGGCTCCGCCAGTCCAAGATCGACGGCATCGACGTGCCCGACCTCGAGGTCGACGACCCCGAGGGCGACGCCAGGGTGCTGGTCCTGGGCTGGGGCTCGACCTACGGTCCCATCGCGGCAGCCGTACGAAGGATCAGGAAGTCGGGCGGCAAGGTCGCCCAGGCCCACCTGCGCCACCTGAACCCCCTGCCGGCCAACACCGGCGAGGTGCTCAAGAGCTACGACAAGGTGCTCCTGCCCGAGATCAACCTCGGCCAGCTGGCGCTGCTGCTGCGCGCGAAGTTCCTGGTCGACATCATCAGCTACAACCGCGTGCGCGGGCTCCCGTTCAAGGCCGAGGAGCTGGCCGGAGTCATCCAGGACGTGATCGACAGTGAGTGAGACCCTGAACGGCAAGGGCCTGGCCCTCGTCCCGAAGACCGATGCCAAGCAGACCCTCAAGGACTTCAAGTCCGACCAGGAGGTCCGCTGGTGCCCCGGCTGCGGCGACTACGCCATCCTGGCCGCGGTGCAGAGCTTCCTGCCCGAGCTGGGCCTGCGTCGCGAGAACATCGTGTTCGTCTCGGGCATCGGCTGCTCCAGCCGGTTCCCTTACTACCTCGACACCTACGGCTTCCACTCCATCCACGGTCGCGCCCCCGCGATCGCGACGGGGCTGGCCTCCTCCAGGCCCGACCTGAGCGTGTGGGTGATCACGGGTGACGGCGACGCGCTGTCGATCGGCGGCAACCACCTGATCCACGCGCTGCGCCGCAACGTCAACCTCAACATCCTGCTGTTCAACAACAGGATCTACGGTCTGACCAAGGGCCAGTACTCCCCCACCTCCGAGATCGGCAAGATCACCAAGTCGACCCCGATGGGCTCGCTGGACAAGCCGTTCAACCCGATCTCGCTGGCGCTGGGTGCCGAGGCGTCCTTCGTGGCCCGCACGATCGACTCCGACCGCAAGCACCTGCAGTCGGTGCTGCGCGAGGCCACGGCGCACAGGGGCACGTCACTGGTGGAGATCTACCAGAACTGCAACATCTTCAACGACAACGCCTTCGAGCAGCTGAAGGACCCGGAGATCCGCGACGACATCACGTTGCGCCTCGAGCACGGCCAGCCGATCGCGAGCGCGTCCAAGGCCGTGGTCAGGGCGGCGAACGGCGGGCTCGACGTGGTGCCGCTGGCTGAGGCGGGCGACCGCGTCCTGGTCCACGACGCGCACAACCCCGACCCCTCGGTGGCGTTCGCGCTGTCGCGCCTGGACGAGCCCGCCTTCGAGCACGTGCCGATCGGGATCTTCCGGCAGGTCGAGCGGCCCGCCTACGACACGCTGATGGCCGAGCAGCTCGAGGAGGCCGTGGCGCAGAAGGGCCCTGGCGACCTGAGCGACCTGCTGATGGGCGGCGACACCTGGCGCATCGGCTAGAGCACGGACCTTCGGCCCGCAGAGGATCACCCTCTGCGGGCCGATGTCATGCGGAGCCGAGCTTGGCGTAGTAGGCCATGCAGTCGTCATACGAAGGGAGCAGACCCTGCTCGGCGGCCTGGGCCAGCGAGGGCGCGGCGGCGTCCTTCGGTGAGAGCAGGGGCTCGACCCCGTCGGGCCACGCGATGCCGAGGTCGGGGTCGAGGGGGTGGATCCCGTGCTCCCGGCCGGGCGCATACGGCTCGGAGCAGAGATACACGACGGTGGCCCGCTCGCTCAGCGCCATGAAGGCGTGCCCGAGCCCCTCGGCGAGGTAGAGCGACCGCCGGGAGCGCTCGTCGAGAGCGACCGCCTCCCAGCGGCCGAAGGTCGGCGAGCCGACCCGAACGTCCACCACCACGTCGAGCACCTCCCCCGCCACGCACGTGACGTACTTCGCCTGCCCGGGGGGCACCGCCGCGAAGTGGATGCCCCTGAGCACCCCCGCGCGGGACACCGAGCAGTTGGCCTGCGCGAGGCGCAGGTGATGACCGGCCGCGCCGCTCAGGTTGTCCCCCCTGAACCACTCCAGGAAGACGCCTCTGTCGTCCTCGTGGACGGTCGGGGAGTGAACGTGGGCTCCCTCGATCGTGAGTTGTTCCGTGTGCAAGGACCCCTCCGGTCGCTGGGGTGCGTACGGCTCGCGACTCCGCGGGGGAGCCGCGAGCCGTACGCGTCGGATCAGATGATCAGGGAACGGTCACCGTCTGTGTGGAGACGCTGGTGCGGTCGTCCGTTCCTGTCACCGTGAGGGTGATGCGGTAGGTGCCCGCCTGGGCGTAGGTGTGCTGGGCGGTGACCCCGCTGCCGGCCTGGCCGTCGGCGAAGCTCCAGGTGTAGGAGTCGATGGGCGCGGAGCCGGGGGTCGAGGCCGTGGCGTCGACCGAGCACGCCAGGGCGGTGCACGCGGCCGTGAAGGCGGCCGTGGGTCCCGATGCCGTGCTCGTGGCGGAGAAGTCGTCCACGGTCAGCAGGACCGGCGGGTTGGTGGCCGTGCCCGAGAGGTACGAGGCCAGGCCCACCCCTCCAGGCGCCTGCATGCCTGCCGTGGCGTCCGTCACCGTGGCCTGCCACCCCGCAGGCTCGGCCGCCGCCTGGTTCCAGACCTTCGCCGAGATCGTCGTGGGCGAGGTGCCGGTGACCTGCAGCCGGATCCTGAGCACATCCCCCGCCGCGTAGGACAGGCCGGGGATCAGCTGCTCGGTGGTCAGCAGGTTGTCGGTGTTCGGCGCGGTGATCCTGGTGAGCGCCAGCGCCACCCCTGTGGGCAGCAGCCGCACTCTGGCGCGGTACTCGCCCTGGCCGCTCACCCGCCTGCCGACGGCCCAGATGTAGGTGCCGTTGCCGGTTCCCGTCTTGTCCGCCGACACCTTGAACGTGAGGTCGGTGTCCGTGCTCGACACCGAGTCGAGGAAGGCGCGGGGGCCCGCGGTGGTCGCCGGAAGGTTGATCTTGGCCGCGTTGCCGTTCACGGAGAAGTTCGCGCTGCCTCCGAGGAGGCTCCAGGCTCCGCCCGTGTCGGCGTTGCCGAGCGAGCCGCTGACCGTACGGGAGAAGGCGTCCGCGGCGAGGACGGACGGCGGGTTGTCCGGCGGGCGGGGCACCGCCACCTGACCGCTCTGGCCCGTGGCGCTGTCGTCGTCGGTGACGGTCAGCGTGACCGTGTAGTCACCTGCGGCCTGGTAGGTGTGCGTCGCGTTGGCCCCTGTGCCGCTCTGCCCGTCGCCAAAGTTCCACGCGTAGCCCTCCACGGTGCCGTCGGGGTCGTCGGAGGCGGTGCCGTCGAACGCGCACTCCAGGTCTTCGCACGACACGGTGAAGGAGGCCGTGGGCGGCTGGTTGGCAGGACCCGAGCCCGAGCCCTTCTGCCAATGTTCGGACACCTGGGCGGCGCTCAGCGTGGCGGAGTAGATCGCCACCTCGTCGAGCGTGCCCGCGAAGTCGTCGCTGGACGGCCTGGCGGGCCAGGCGTTGAGGTTGTCGCCGCCGACTCGCCAGTAACCCGTGTAGCCTTCGGCGCTGGTCTGCGGGTGGGTGCCGACAGCGGCGCCGTCGACGTACAGCGTCATGCCGCCCGAGCCCTGCGTGGCGACCACGTGGTGCCACTGGCCGTCGTTGTAGGCGGTCGGCGTGGTGATCAGGTTGAACGCGCCGGTGTAGGTGCCGAAGGTGAGCTTGCCGTCGTTGCCCATGTAGACGTGGCGGTCGTAGTTCCCGCTGGTGCCGCTGGCGGCGTTGCCGAAGCCGACGAGCTTGCCGCCGCTCGTGGTGGTGGTCTTGAACCACAGCTCGGCGGAGTAGGTGGTCGGGTTGGAGACGGGCGCGGTCGAGATCACCCTGCCGCCGTTGACCGCGATCGCGGGGTTGCCGGTTCCGGTGATCGCGCCGGGCTGCCCGTAGGTGACGCCGGTGGCGGTGTAGGTCCCGGGCGTGCCGGTCTGGCTGGAGTCGGCGGCCACCGTTCCGCTCGCCTCGCCGAGACGCCAGTACAGGCTCGGCTCGTCGTCGTAGACCGATCTGCCGTAGTCGTCGGTGGGCCTCGGCGGAAGGGTGCTCGTCCTGCCGCTGGCGACGAAGTGCTCGTTGACCTTGGTCAGGGACAGGGCGGACGGGTAGATCGCCACCTCGTCGATGTCACCGGCCAGGTAGCGGCTGGTGGGCTGGGCCGGCCAGCCGTTCAGGTTGTCGCCGCCGACGCGCCAGTATCCGCCGTACGGCTGGGCGCCCGTCGTGCCGGCGTCCTGCGCCACCCTGCGCCCGTCGACGTACAGCGCGATGCCGCCCGAGCCCTGCGTGGCGACGATGTGGTGCCACTGCCCGTCGTTGTAGGCCGCGGAGCTGTTGACCGTGCGGACACCGCCCGGATACACGCCGAACCACACGCGTCCCGCGTTGTCCATGTAGACGTGGCGGTCGTAGTTGGAGCTGTCGCCGGTCGCCGCGTTGCCGTAGCCGACGATCTTGCCGCCGCTGGTGGAACCGGTCCTGATCCACGCTTCGATGCTGAAGCTGGTCGTCGCGTTCTCCATGGACAGGGTCCTGGTGAATCCCGTGCCCGTGCCGTTGAAGGCCGAGGAGGCGTCGGTGTCACCGTTGATCGCGCCGGGAGAGCCGTGGCCCACCCCTGCCTCGCGGGTCGAGTCGAGGAAGCCCGCGTAGTCGTAGGCGAGCGCGCCGCTGCTCTCGCCGAGGCGCCAGTAGTGGGCGGCGCCGTCGCCGACGACCTTCTGCGCGTAGGCGCTCATGGAGCCGGACGACGAGATCGTCACCGGCGCCGACGTCCCGCTGCCTACCGTGTTGCCCGACGGGTCGACGGCACGGATGCGGTAGGTGTGGGTCGATCCAGGGGCCAGACCGGTGTCGATGAAGCCGAGCGAGGGCAGCGTCCAGAAGTTCGACTTGTACTCCACCTCGCCGACCGGCGTGGAGCCGCCGTCGCGCAGGATCTGGTACTTCAGCTTCTCCTGGTCGCGGTCCCAGGTGGCCTGCCAGCTCACTCTGGCGGTGCCCGCGTTGAGCGAGACGGCGCTCGGCGTCAACGTGGGCAGGGCGAGGGGGCCTGAGTCCTTGGGCGCGCCGGCCTTGACGGCGAAGCGGGTCAGTCCCTGCTGCGGCGCGCCGTTGACCGTGGTGAACTCGCCGCCCATGACGAGGTACTGCGAGTTGCCCGTCAGCGCCCAGCCGCCCTGGTTCATGCCCGTGTAGCTGCCGGCGTTCACCGTGGGGTACCAGTGCAGGAGCGTCGGCACGGGCTGGCCGCTGTACTGGCTGTTGTTGGAGGGCGGCGCGGGGTCGTTGCCGGTGGGGTAGATCGTCGTGGCGAGCGCCCGCTGCCAGCGCGTCGGGGAGACCTCGGGGAAGCCGCCGATCGAGACGCAGTCGTGTGCGTGGCCCACGCTGTAGAGGGCCTGTCCGATGGGGAAGACCCCGTAGGAGGCTCCGTAGCAGTTGTCGAGCCAGAGCAGGTCGCCCGTGTTCGGTTCGACCGCGAAGCGGCCGTCGAACCAGTGCCACCCCTCGCCGTCGGCGGCCGCGTAGACGTTGGTCCCGTCGGTCACCAGGTCGTAGGTCATCGAGTAGTTGGTCCCCTGGCGGGCGGGGATCGGGTTGCTGCTCCACGGCAGCGAGGCGGCGGTGACGGGATCGAGCGCGCCGATGCCGACCCTGGTGACGCCGTTGAGCGACTGGAACTTGCCGCCCACGATGACCCTGCTGGAGTCGGGGGACATCAGGAGGGCGAACACCTCGTCGTCAGTGGTCGGCGCCCACGCTTGGAGCGTGCCATTCGACCGCGCGACGGCAGCGAGGCGTGACCTCGTCGAGCCGTTGACGTTGAAGAAGGCTCCGCCGATGTACACCGTGGTGTTGCTGACGGCCAGAGCTCGGACGACGTTCCCTACCGAGGGGGCGAAGGCGGCGTCCAGCGTTCCCGTGGCCACGTCGAAGGCGGCCACCCGGTTGCGGGCCTGGCCGTTCACCGTGGTGAAGTCTCCGCCGACGTAGATCTTGGACTTGTCGGGGGCGACCGCGACGGTCCGCGCCTGGCCGTTGAGGGCGGGGCTGAACGGCAGCAGGTTGCCCGTGGTGATGTCGAAGGCCAGGATGTTCGACCTGTTCACCTCCTGGGCCGATCCCGGGTTCGTGCCGGGAGGGCGGGCCTTGGAGAAGCTGCCGACGGCGTAGACGGTGGTGCCGACGGTCGCCATCTTCCAGACGACTCCGTTGATCTGCCAGTTGGGCAGGGCGTCGGCGCTGACGGTCTCCGGGGTCCCCTGTTCGGGATCGATATCCGCTTGGGCCGCTGGTATGACCAGTGTCACCGCGAGAAGCGCGATGAGCGCCATCGCGGTCCTGGATAAAAGCGCTTTGATCACGATTTTTCCTACATCTCAGGGAATAACGCGCCCCCCACGGGTCACGCTGGATGCGAATCGTAATATGGCGCTACAAAGACGAGGAGACCCTATTTAGTAGAATTTTGTAACAATCCGGCGCGTTTTTCCACGTAGATGGCACCGGAGGGCAGCGTGCCGTACCGCCCGGATCGGCGATCCAACCCGGGCGGAAATGGGCCGTCTGTCAGGTCACTGTGACGTCGGGAGAGCTCGGGCTGGAAATGCGGTTATTGTGCGGGTCTATCGCGCGAACGCGATACTTGTAAACCGATCCTGGAACCCTGCCCAGGTCCGCGCATGACAGGTTCGGCAGAGTCCAGAAGACGCTGTTGGCTTCCGCGGTGCAGGCCACCTGCCCGTCGCTGCGCACCACCTCGTAGCGGACCTTGCGGTTGTCCAGATCCCAGGTCGCGCCCCAGGTGATGGTCACCTTGCCGCCACCGTTGGCCACCGCCGTGGGCGCCTGGAAGTTGGTCTGCACGGGACCGGTGACGTCGGGGCTGACGTCGTGGGTGGTGAACCTGGTCAGGCCTTCCTGGGGAACGTCGTTGACCTGGGTGAAGTCACCGCCCGCCCACAGGTGGGTGCCGTCGTTGGCCATGGTCCACGGCCCCTGGACGAACGGGTAGGTCGTCCCCGGCTGGGCGTTGGGGAACCAGTGGAGGATCCTCTGCTTCACCCCCTGGGCCGTGTCCGCGGGTTCGGCGAGGAAGCGCCTGTGCGGGCGGGTCTCGGGGAAGCCGTTGCCCTCGTAGTAGGTCTGCATGTCGCAGCGGTGGGCGTGCGAGCCGCTGTAGAGCACGCCGTCCATCACCGAGATCGACTGTGTCGCGCCGAGACAGTTGTTGATCCAGATGCGCGCGCCGGTCTCCGGGTTCACCGCGAGCCGGCCGTCGAACGTGCCGACGCCGTCGGCGCTGGCGAACACCCTGGTGCCGTCGGTGACCAGGTCGGTGACCCAGGAGCGGCTGTTGGAGTTGTTGTAGGGGATGTCGTTGCTGAGGAAGCTCGCCTTGGTGCCGTTGCTGACGTTCACGGCCGACAGCCCGTGCTGCCAGATGTTGTTGATCCTGTTGAAGTCGCCGCCCACGATGAGCCTGGTCCCGCTCGGAGACAGCACCATGGCCATGACCCGCTTGTCCGCGGTCGGCGCCCAGGGCAGCAGCGCCCCGTCCGCCCGGTTGAAGGCGGCCAGCCTGGTCCTGGTGACGTCGTTGACGACGGTGAAATGACCCCCGGCGAAGACGGTCGTGTCCGAGACGGCCAGCGCCCTGACCCGGCTGTTGGGCGAGGGCGCGAAGTCCGGGTCCAGCGCTCCCGTCGCGGTGTCGAAGGCCGCTATGCGGTACCGCCGCTCGGTGCCGATCTTGCCGAAGTCGCCCGCCACGTAGAGCCGTGAACCGTCAGGTGAGGCCTTGATCTCCCAGACGGTGTCGCAGCGGTACTGGTTGCTGCCGAGGTTGTCGCACTCGGTCTGCACGACGTCGTCGGTGAAGATCGGGCCGGTGGCGACGGGCGCCCAGGGCAGCAGGGCTCCCGTCGCGGCGTCGAAGGCCGCGAGACCGGTGCGCGCCACCTCTCCCGCGCCGCCTCGGGGCACGCCCGGCGGCCTGACGTGGTCGAAGTTGCCGCCCACGTAGGCGACGCCGTTGACGATCTCCATCGCCAGCACGACGCCGTCGGTCTGCCAGGTCGGCAGCGCGTCGGCGGTGACCGTGGCGGGCTCGCCTGGAGCGGGCGTGGTGTCGGCGCCTGCCGACATCGGTGGAACGAGCAGCATGGAGAGGCCTAAGCAGGCCATCCCCGCCGCCATGAGTCGTTTACGCATGTACCCCCCTCAGGGCTGGACCGCACGCCTTGGTCGCAGCGCGGCCATGCGGTCCTTCTATGGCGGCTGCGAGATCTAGCCCCTCGCGATCACTTGAGTCCGATCGTCACCATGACGCTTCTCCAGCCCCACTGGTTTACCGGCGATCACACAAGTCCACGCGATGATCAGGAACAGCCAGATGGAGGCCACGTTGGCGCTCGCCGCCATCATCTCGGCGGTCAGCGCGTCCACGAGCAGGAAGGCCATGAGCCCGAGCAGCAGCGCCGCCTCCGCGCGCACTTCCTTGACCCGGGTCAGCGACAGCTGGACGACCATGACGGCGAAGCACAGCCCCGCGAACGCCACCACACCCACGATCCCGCCCTCGACCAGGATGTTGACGAACGCGTTGTGCCCGCCGCCGAGCCCGATCTCTTCGAGGAAGAGGCCACGGGCCGAGGAGATCCCGTTGCCGAAGAGCGGCTGCTTCATGGCGGCGTCCAGCGCCAGTGTCCACAGGTCGGTACGGGAGTTCAGCGACTCCAGCTGCTCGGCGGACTCCCCTCTCGTGGCGAACGCGATGATCTCGTCGGGAAAGGCGAGCACGGCCAGCGCGCCGACGGGAATCGCGAACAGCAGCATCTCCGCCCTGCCCCGCGGGCCTCGGGAGCACAGCAGCAGCACGGCCAGGCCCACCACGCACCCCGCCGCCGCGCCACGAGTGCCTGTCGCGATCAGCGCCGCCCCTGTCACACCCACAGCGATCAGGTAGAAGCCCTTGCGCCAGCGCCGAGGAGGCCCTCCTGGCAGCAGGAAGGCGACGGCCAGCAGCAGCGCGATCCCGAGGAAGATCCCGGCCGTCACGGGATGGACGTACAGCCAGTTGAAGCGGTCCTGGGTGTTCGGCGTCCGCTGCAGAGGCATCGCCACGCCGATCCCCACCGAGACCACGACCAGGCCGATGAAGGCGTGGGCGAGCCTGTGCAGGTCCTCCCTGGTCGCCCTGGTGGCGACGACCTGGCAGACACTGGCTGTCACCAGGAGTTGAGCCGCGCGGACGACCGCGAACTGCGGATAGGGCGTCCACATCACGGACATGGCCACGTAGAGCGCGAAGATCCACGCCAGCACGAGGGCGATCGAAGCCGTGCGACGCGGCGACCTGATGCCGAACCTGCGGTAGAGATAGACCGCGACGAGGCCGTAGACGCCGATCTCGACGAGGATCTGGGTGTCCACCCCACCGCTGATCGCCTCGCCGATCCCCCTGGACCTGAGCTTGTACTCGCTCGCCAGGATGAGCGCCATCGGCGCGAGCGTCGGCCACCAGGCCGGACGCGATCGACGGTGACGCGCTGTCTCCACCTGGCACCCCGTTTTGGACCGTTCGATCGCGCTGCGTGTGTCAGCATACGACGGTAACGCCGGCGGCGAAATGTAGGGAGAGGGCCTGTTTTATGGGGATGCGAGATCTGCTGCCCGAACCGTTAATCGAGGCGGGACGCGCCGGGTTCCGCCTGTACGGCATGGCCACCGCCGGCCTCCGGCCAGACCCCGACTTCCTGCTGATCGGGGCGAAACGCGGCGGTTCGACTTCTTTCTACTATGCGCTGCTCGAACATCCTCGCGTCGTTCCGCTCTTTCCCGCGGCAGGTCTGATTCCCAAGTCGAATCACACCAAGGGCGTGCATTTCTTCGACTCGAATTACGGTCGCGGGTTGCGGTGGTACCGCTCGCACCTGCCCAGCCGACTCACCCGCGCGAGGGCCGCCCGCAAATCAGGCGGGCCCGTCGTCACAGGTGAGGGCTCGCCCTACTACCTTCACCACCCGCTGGCCGCCGAGCGGGCGGCGAAGGATCTGCCTGACGCGCGCATCCTCCTCATCCTGCGTGATCCCGTCGAGCGGACCTTCTCCCACTACCGGGAGCGGGTCCGCAGCGCGACCGAGCCGCTCGACTTCGAGGCGGCGCTCGAGGCCGAGAAGCAGAGGACCGAGGGCGAGGAGGAGCGTCTCGTCACGGACCCCGCCTACTCCAGCTACGCGCACGAGCACCAGTCCTACGTCGCGCAGAGCGAGTACGCCCGCTGCCTGCGCCGCTGGTTCGAGCGGTTCCCCCTCTCCCGGTTCCACATCCTGACCAGCGAGGAGTTCTACCAGGACCCGCAGAAGGCCTGCGACGGCGCCGCGGCCTTCCTCGGCCTGCCCTCCGCCCCTCTCCCCTCGGCTGGACGGGTGTGGAACCCCGCCCCCAAGTCGGACATGCCAGATCAGGTGCGGGCCAGGCTGGCCGAGCACTTCGCTCCGCACAACGCCGAACTGGAACGGATGCTGGGCAGGACGTTCCCCGACTGGACCGCTCCCTGAGACCTCCGCCGCGCGAGCGGGCGCGGGCGGGCGAGGCCGGGCGCGGGCGCGCTAGCCGCCGAGCCTGTCGAGCGCCGTCAGCAGGCGGTCGGTGAGCCCTCTGTCGTCGGCCTGGCGGGCGATCACCACGGCCCGCCAGTAGTCGGCGGCCTCCAGGTGATCCGTCGGTGTGACCGCTCCGCCGAAGACCGCGGCCCTGGTGGCCAGGTAGTAGACCTCGTCGGCACCGGGCGGACCATGGCCCGCGTCCTCCCAGTCGATCAGCCACGGCACCGGGCCCCTGGTCATCCGCAGGTTCCACGGGGTCAGGTCGCCGTGCATCGGCTCCCAGTGGGCGGCGACCCCCTCGGGACGCGGCAGCCCGGCCAGCAGGCTGGTGATCTGGGCCGCCACCTCGGCCGCGGGAACGTTCCTCGCGGGCCTGCAGGGGATCGGTTCCATCGGCGACATGACCAGCCAGGCCATGCCGTCCGCCGAGCCCGTGCCCATGAGCTCCGGCACGCGGAACCCCGGCCTTCGGCCTCCCGCCAGCATCTGGAGGACCTCGGCCTCGCGCTCGACCTCACGTGCCCGCGCGCGTGCCTTGAGGAAGCCCACCGGCCGACCCGACCTGAGCAGCAGGAGCGCCGCGCCCTCGCGGGAGGCCTGGGGCCGGTGGTAGACCGCGTAGCCGTCGAAGGGGCCGATCGCCTCCTCCGCGCTCTTGAGCACCGGCAGCCATGGCTCGGCGTCCCACCGCTCGCGGCGGCCGGGAAGGATCCACGGTCCCGCCAGGCGGGCGCCGGCGTGCAGGATCCGCTGCGCGGTCAGCGGCATCGGTCTGGAGAAGGTCAGCAGTGACAGGCCGGCGGCGCAGGACCGCGCGTCGTCCACCGGGATCCAGACGTTGCCGCGGCCTGGTGGATAGCGGACGAACCTTCCGCTCACGCGCCCGCCTCGAGGTCATGGCAGAGCCGCTCGTAGCGCGCCGCGACGTCGTCCCATGTGTAGTGCGTCCTGGCACGTTCCCTTCCGCTGTCGCCCCGCTCGCGAGCGTGGGACGGCGACGCCTCGGCCTCCTCCACCGCCGCCGCCAGGTCGTCGGGGCCGGCGAAGAAGACGCCGCTGTCACCGAGGACCTCATGGTTGAAGACCACGTCGAACGCCACGACGGGGGCGCCCGCGCCCATGGCGCGCAGGAGCGAAGGGTTGGTGCCGCCGACCGAGTGCCCGTGCAGATAGCTGGCGCATCCGGCGTACAGGGCGTCGAGCAGGTCCTGGTCCCAGACCCCGCCGACCAGCCTGACCCGCTCGTCCTTCTCGGCGAGCGCCGAGATGCGCCTGCTGTACTCCTCGGCGTAGGGCGCCGATCCCACGACCACCAGGGGCAGCTTGGCCGAACTCCTTGTGTAGCCTTCGACGATCAGATCGACGTGGTTCTCTGGCTCGAACCTCGCCACCACCAGGTGGAAGCCGCCGACCTGGTATCCCTCGCGGGCTAACAGCCCGGCGTCGCAGTCGTCCTGGATGGGCGCGCCGTACGGGATCATGACGCTCGGCGCGCCGTAGCGGTCCCTGTAGTAGTGCTGGATGGCCACCGCGTCGGCGATGATCTGGCGCGACCAGCGCACGGCCAGCCGCTCGGCCGCGAGGTAGTAGCGCCTGCCTGTACCGTTCCATTTCGCACGCTTCCACTCCAGGCCGTCCACATGTGTGGCGACCGGGATGCGCGCCAGCTTGATGAGAGGGAGCAGGGGCGCGTTCGCCGCGTTGAAGACCAGCGCCACGTCGGTCCGCCTGAACAGCAGGTGCGCGACGGACAGGGTGGTGTGGCTGAGGGTCTCCAGCGCCTTGTGCCGTACGGCGGGCAGATGGACCAGCCGCATGCCCTTGTACTCACCCTGCGGGCTCTCCGCCCCCCGGCAGTACACCCGCACCTCATGACCTGCGGCGACCAGACGTGAGCCGATCTCCTCGATCGCGGTCTCGAACCCGCCGTACCGCGCGGGCACACCTCGGGTGCCAATCATGGCAATACGCATTGTTCCCCTTCATAAGCCATCGAGGATGACAAAATAGGCGTGCCAGCCTAAACACTAATCAAAGGCCGGGGACATCAAGAGTATGAAACGCGTGGTGCTGGCTCATCCGTCGCCGGATCTGTACGGCTCGGACCGCATGCTGCTGGAATCCGTCCGGGCGCTCACAGGGCACGCGGAGGTCGTCGTCACGGTGCCCGCCGAGGGCCCGCTGTGCGACCGGCTCCGCGACGCGGGGGCCGAGGTGGTCGTGCTCGACGTTCCGGTCCTGCGCAAGGCCTATCTGTCCCCGGCAGGGCTGATCAGGCTGGCGGCGCTCCTGGCCACGAGGATGCCCGCGATGGTCACCTTCCTGCGAAGGAGAAGGCCCGACGTCCTGTACGTCAACACCCTCACCCTTCCCTGGTGGGCAGCGGCGGGCAGGCTCGCGGGGCTGGCCCGCGTCGTCTGCCACGTCCATGAGGCGGAGGACCAGCTGCCGTCCCCCATGAGGCGGGCGCTGAGCCTGCCCACGCGGCTGGCCCACGTCACCATCGCCAACAGCGCGAGCTGCCACGCGCGGATCGTGGCCGACGGAGCGCCGCGTGCCCGCACGGTCACCGTTCACAACGCCGTCGCCCCGCCCGTGCCCACCCCGCTCGCCAGGGCACCGCGCGGCGCGCTGGTCATGGTCGGCAGGCTGTCACCGCGCAAGGGCAGCGACGTCGCCGTGCGCGCCGCGGCTCTCCTGGCCCGGCGCGGTCGTGAGGTGTCGCTCGTGGTCGTGGGGGACGTCTTTCCCGGCTACGAATGGTTCGAGCGCGAACTGCGCGCGCAGGCGGGTCCGAACGTCACCTTCGCCGGGTTCAGCGACTGCGTCGACCAGCACCTCGCCGAGGCCGACATCGTGCTCGTGCCCTCGCACGGCGAGTCCTTCGGCCTGGTGGCGGTCGAGGGCATGATGGCGGGCCGCCCGGTGGTGGCCTGCGACGTCCAGGGACTCAACGAGATCATCACGCACGGGGAGACAGGGCTGCTCGTGCCGCCGAAGGACGAGGCCGCCCTGGCGGACGCGATCGAAACCCTGCTGAATGACTGGGCGCTGGCTCAGACAATAGCGACGAAAGGCCAGTCTGAGGCATTATCCCGGTACAGCCTCGCTCGATATCAGGAGGAGGTCAGAACGGCCATTTTCGGTAACTTGCCTCGTGGTTAGAATCGCCCCTAGGCCGCTTCATTACGTGAAGATGGACGAGGGCGGGGAGAGCGGGCTTCGTGGTGACAGAGAGAAGCAACGAGGACCGCGAGGTCGGGCTCCTCGAAGCCTTATGGCGGTACAAGTGGTCTTCGCTCCTGCTCATCGTGCTGGCGGGGTTGGCCGGGGGGCTGGCCACCGTCTACGTCTTCACCAGCGTCGAGGCGACCGCGAAGTTCGCCGTGACCGACCCTCGCAGCACCACCTTCCTCCGCCAGGGCGTCTCCTCCGACAGCAGTTACATCGCCTACACCAGCCAGCGCGCCGCCTTCACCGAATCAGCCGGTGTCCTCGACAAGGCCAGGCAGCTGCTCGCGGCCGAGCAGGCCATGCAGATCGGGCTGGAGGACCTCAGGAAGGCCGTGGAGGCCAAGCCCGGCACCAACGGTGGCATCGTCGAGGTCACCGTCACCGCGAAGACCGACCGGTCCGCCGCCCAGATCGCCAACGCCGTGGTGGCCGCCTACCAGATGCTCACCGAGGCCGACGCCCAGCGCGAGCAGCAGAAGCTGCTCAAGAGCGTCCGCAGCACCCGCGCCAGGATCGAGGCCGAGCTCAAGCGCGCCCCCGCCAGGAGCACGACCGCCGTCACCCTGGGCGAGGCTCTCGTCCAGCTCCAGCTCAAGGAGGGCGACGCGGCCATCGACCTGGCGCAGTACGGCTCCGGAGTGCGCTTCGTCGACCAGGCCAACCCGCTCAGGGTCACGCCCAGCCAGGCGCCGAAGAACGCCGGCATCGGGCTCGCGGTGGGCCTGCTTCTCGCCATCGTGATCGCCTTCCTGCGGGCCACCAATCCGATCGCGACCGCGCAGCGGGTGACCACGGGGACCGGCCAGCGCCAGCGCACCTCGAAGACACCCCCCACCGCCACTCCGCCCCCTGCCCCCACCCCCTCCTCGGACGAAGAGCAGGAGGACGACGTCACCGCGGTCTACGACAGGGACAAGCTGCTCGGCTACGTCGCCAGGAACAAACCGGGCGAGAACGGCGTGTCCGTCGACGCGGGGACCGGCTCCTCCAGCAGTCAGCACTGACCGTGGCGTCCCCGCGCGCGGCGATGGCCCGCGTTCGCAGACTCGCCGCCTCCGCGGGTGGCTCGGTGGCCTCCCAGGCCGTGACCGCGCTCGGCAGCCTCGTCCTGCAACTGGTCGCGGTCCGTTTCATCGGGCCCGTCGCCCTCGGCGCCTTCGCGCTGCTGTCGGCGATCCTGGTGACCGCGACGACCGTCTACACCTCGTGGGTGGGCGACTCGCTCAACGTCCTGGACCGTTTCGATCCGGCGCTTCGCTCCTCCCTCGTCGCCTCCGCGCTGTTCTTCGCGACGGCCGGCTCGGCCGCCGGGGTGGCGCTCGCCCTCGTCCTGCGGCTCACGGGCCCCGCGGGCGTGGCGCTCTTCGCCGTGCTCATCACGCTGTGGCTGGCCCAGGAGACCTTCAGACGCGTGCTGCACGCCAGGCTCGAGTTCGGCGCGCTGCTGGCCAACGACCTGACGTACGTGATCACCACGCTGGTCTTCCTCGGCGGCCTTCGCCTGGTCACGGGCGGGTTCGACCTGGACGGCATTCTCCTGGCCATGTGCGTGGGGTGCCTGGCCGCGCTCACCGTCACCCTCCGTCGGCTTCCGCGACAGGAGTACGCGCTCGTGCGTCCCCGCCTGGCCGGCATGCGGGAGCTCAGCGCGTTCGCCGCCTGGCGCTCGGCCCAGTCGAGCCTGCGCCCCCTGGCCCTGCTGGTGACCCGCGTCGCCATCGACACCTTCGCCTCCAGGACGGTTCTCGCGGTCGTCGAGGCGGCCAGGCTGCTGATGACTCCCGCGCTCACTCTGATCTCCGGAGCGGGCGGTTACCTGCTTCCCACGTTCGTCAGGCAACGCGACGCCGGGATCCCGATGCGCCCCCGTAACGCGCTCGTGGGCTCGCTCGTCCTGGCGGGGGTCTCCTGCGCGTGCGGAGTGGCGGCGATCGCCACGCTCGGCTTCTTCGGTCCGCTGATCACCGGTGGCGCGTTCGCCCTCGACGCCGTCAGCGTGGGGGGCTGGGCCGTCTACGCCGTGAGCTTCTCCGCCACCCTCCCGTTGGCCTCGATGGCGACCGCGTACAAGCAGTCACGGCTGGTGTTCCTGGTGCGTGGGGCCGAAACGGCGGTCGGCCTCGCGGCGGTCCTCATCCTGCTCGTCCTGCGCCCAGATCTGGCGGTGTTTGCCCCGTATTGCATTGGTCTCGGAGGTATGGTCTCGGGCTTGCTTCTATGGTGGCGACTGCGCATCATCCGCGACAGGGTGCGCGCACGTCACACCGATCCCGAAAGAGGGACCCATGCGATCTAGCCTGCCTGCGAGGTCGGCGTTAGCGGCAGTCGTCGTGGCGGCACTCACCTCCGCCCCCGCGGCCGCCGAGAGCCGCCTCGACCCTTCGCCCACCGCCACCGCCGCGCCGTGGACCAAGGAGTTCGCCTACGCCGACGACCGCATCACCGAATCGAGTGGCCTGTACGCCAGCCGCCTTCACGACGGCGTCGTCTGGACCCACAACGACGGCGCGGGGCCGCCCACGCTGTACGCGGTAGGGCGCGACGGCAGGACCAGGGCGGCGATCTCCATCAAGGGAGCCGAGGCGGTCGACACCGAGGCCATGGGCGGCGCGGTGGACGTCCGCGGCAACTCCATGCTGTACCTGGCCGACATCGGCGACAACGAGGGGAGCAGGAGCGGCGGCGTCACCGTGCTCGCCGTCCCCGAGCCGACGGTCCTCGCCGACGGCGAGGTGAGCGCCCAGCGCTACCAGCTGGTCTATCCCGATGGCGCGCACGACGCGGAGAGCATCCTGGTCCACCCGCAGACCGGGAACCTCTACCTCATCACCAAGGGCCCCTCGGGCGGTGCGATCTACGGCGCGCCGTCCGCGCTGGTGCCCGATGTGAACAACCGGCTGGAACACCTCGGCCCCCTCCCGCACGTGGTCTCCGACGGGGCGCTCAACGCCGACGGCCTGATGTTCATCCGCGGCTACAACAAGATCCGGGTGTTCGCCGACATCACCGGCAAGCTGCTCGAGACGATTCCCGCCCCGCAGCAGCCGCAGGGCGAGTCTCTGGCGATCAGCGCGGACGGCAGGTCCCTGCTCGCCGGCAGCGAGGGCAAGGGCAGCTCCGTCTTCTCCCTGCCCCTGCCGGAGAGCCTGGTCGCGACGCCCGCCAACACCCCGGGGCCCATGACGAGCGCCCCCGCGGCTCAGGAGAGCGAGCCCGGCGGGTCCGACCTGCCCCTCGCGTGGCTCGCCGGCGCGGGAGCGCTCCTGCTCCTGCTGGTCGGCGCGGGGGCGGCGAGCAGCGCGGTCCGCAGGCGACGGGAGCGGCATTCACCCTCCGCCGACGTCATTGCGCTTCCATCACAACGGGACAGATGAATAGCTGGCCACCGCTTTCCTCGCATAATTAACGGCAACATGCCGCGTGGGGGAATCATGCACATCCGAACATTCCTCGGGGCTCTCTTACTCGCCGCACCTGTCGTTCTGGTTTCGGCCTCGCCCGCCCGCGCGGCGGATTACTCCACCCAGCCGAAGAACAACTGGCTGCCCAACGCGAGAGTGTCCGCCATCGCGCACACCGGGGACCGGGTCGTGATCGCCGGCGATTTCACCAGCCTGCGCAACCCCGTGACCGGCGAATCCGTCGCCCGCGGCCGCATCGCGATGCTCGACGCGGCCACCGGCGACCTCGTCAGGTCGTGGGCTCCCGCGGCGAACGGATCGGTCAGGGCGCTGGCGGTGGGCGGCGGCAGGGTCTTCGCGGGCGGCGACTTCACGACGGTGGCGGGCCAGAGCCGCGCCCGCCTCGTGGCGCTCGACCAGGCCTCGGGCGCGGTGATCGGGGGCTGGAACCCCGCCGCCAACGGCTCGGTGCGCGCGCTGGCCGTCATCGGCTCCACGCTCTACGCGGGCGGGCAGTTCACCTCCGTCGCCGGTCAGGCCCGCACCCGCCTGGCCGCCATCGACACAACCGGCGGCGCTCTGCGCGCAGGCTGGGTCTCGGCGGCCAATGCCACCGTCTACACGCTCGCCGCCCGTCCTGACGGCGGGGCGCTCCTGGTGGGCGGGTTGTTCACCACTCTCGGCGGCACCACGCGCAACTACCTGGGCAGCCTCGACGCCGCGTCAGGGGCCGTGACCGGCTGGCAGCCGCCGCCGGGTTGCATGGTCCCGAGCAACCAGTGCATCGTCACCGACCTGGCTGTCGAGGGCGACAGCGCCTACGCCTCCATCGCAGGCCCAGGGGGCAGGCTCGCCGCCTACCACCTCGGCACAGGCGCCCGCCGCTGGGAGCGGCTCGCCGACGGGGACGTGGAGTCCGTGGCCGTCCGTGACGGCCGGGTCTACGCGGGGGGCCACTTCTGCCCTGACTTCTCCGGCTTCACGCGATGCGACTTCGCGGCCGTGGACGCCGCCACCGGCGCCGTCGATCCCGACTTCGCGCCCACGGCCAACGGGCAGATATTCGCCCTGGACGCGGGCCCTGACGCGCTGCGCGCGGGCGGCGCGTACTCCCAGCTCAACGGCCAGTCGAGGCCCTACTACACCGAGTTCCCCCTGCGCCCGCCCAGCCCGGACATCCCGCTGATCGCCCAGGGGTCGACGTGGCGCTACGACGACAGCGGCGCCGACCTGGGCACCGCCTGGTCGCAGCCGGCGCACGACGACTCGGCGTGGCCGTCGGGCCCGGCCCAACTGGGCTTCGGCGACGGCGACGAGCGCCGCGTCCTGACCGCGGGACGGACCACCTACTACTTCCGTCACACCTTCACGGTGCCCGACCCCGGCGCGCTGCAGGCGGTCACGCTGAGCGTCCTGCGCGACGACGGGGCGGTCGTCCACCTCAACGGACGGGAGGTGATGAGAAGCAACATGCCTGCCGGGACCATCACCTCCGCCACCCTGGCGCCCAGCACCGTCTCGGGCGACGCGGAGAACGTCTGGCAGACCTTGTCGATCGCGCCGGCGCTGCTGTCGGCGGGTCAGAACACGCTGGCCGTGGAGGTGCACCAGGCCCAGGTCGCCTCCAGCGACGTGAGCTTCGATCTGAGGCTCACCGCACGCTGAAAATGTCCACTTCTGGACATTTGACAATGCATTTCGTGGTGTATCGTTTTATCGTTATTCGCGCCGAGCCGAGAGAAGTCATGCCCTCATCGCTCCCCCTTTCCCTGCGCATCCGCGTCAGGGCCCGAATAGCCCTGTCGCGATCCCTGCGCATAATTCCGGGAAGCGCCACACTCCGTGCCAGAAACGCCTTCGCACGGTCACACGGAACCAGCAGAGCGGTGCTCGGGCAGGTCGTCAGAGTTCTTCGCCACCGGCCGCTCGACTTTCTCACCGACTTCTCGCTGCCGGACAATCCAGAGATCCGGCTGGTCTCCGTCGAGTCGCGGCTGGTCCGCCTGCTCTTCTGGTACGGCGAGCGCGGCTACGAGGGCATGGAGACCGAGTGCTGGCGGCGGTTGTGCGGCGGCGCGAGCAGCGTCCTCGAACTCGGCGCCAACATCGGCTACTACACCGTGCAGGGCGCGAGTGCGGCGCGTCCGGCCGCCTACGTGGCCGTCGAGGCCAACCCGGAGTCGGCCGCGATCGTCGAGCGCAACGTGGCGGCCAACTCCCTCGACAACGTCAAGGTCGTGCAGGCCGCCGTGGTCGACGACGACGCCCCTGACTCGCTCGAACTGGCCCTCCCCGACCAGGAGCAGTACGTGGCGCCCACCGGGGCCTACCTGGCACAGGGCGGCGAGGGGATCACCGACAGGCCCGCCTCCCGCACGATCAGCGTGCCCACGGTCAGGATCACCGACCTGATCGGCGGCGTCGACCTGCTCAAGCTCGACATCGAGGGCTACGAGGCGAAGGTCCTGAGGGCCGCGTGGCCGCAGATCCTCGCAGGGCGCCCCACGATCGTGCTCGAGGTGCTCAGGAACGTTCCCGACCTGCGCTGGCTGCTCGTCGAGCTGCGCGCCCACGACTGGGAGGTGTGGGCGATCGGGGAGGACGCCCTGCACCCCGTCACCGACGAGCAACTCGCCGCCGAGGCGCCCCTTCCCCGGTACGGCTCACGCGACGTCGTGCTGATCCCCGCCGAGCGCGCCGCCGAACTCGTGGGCCGCCTCAGCTCCTGAGGCCGGCCACGCCACCTGCGCCGCCTCAACCCTTGAGGTCCGGCCACGCCGCGTGCGCCGCCTCAGCTCTGGAGGGCCGGCCACGCCGCGCGCAGGGCCGTCCGCCAGTCCCGTGGCGCGGGCAGCCCGGCCGCCGCCCACCGGGCGTGGCCCAGGACCCCGTAGGCGGGTCTGGGCGCGGGGCGGGGAAAGGCCGAGGTGGCCACGGGGATCACCCGGTCGGGGTCGGCGCCCAGCAGGGTGAAGACCTCGCGGGCGAGTCCGTGCCAGGTGGCCTGTCCCGCGTTCGTCCCGTGGTAGATGCCGGGGGGCGCCTGCGACCGGGCGAGCAGGAGGAGGTGCCGGGCGAGGTCGGCCGCCGAGGTCGGCTGCCCGTGCTGATCGTCGACCACCTGCACGGTCTCGCGTTCGGCGGCCAGACGCGCCATGGTCTTGACGAAGTTGGCGCCGGACCTGCCGTACAGCCAGGCCGTCCTGACGATGTAGCCGCTGTCGGGCAGCAGGTCGAGCACCGCGCGTTCGCCTGAGAGCTTGGTGCGTCCGTAGGCGTTGAGCGGCGCGGTGGGCGCGTCCTCGGGGTAGGGCGTCGTCGCCGTCCCCGAGAAGACGTAGTCGGTGGACAGGTGGATGAGGCGGGCGCCCGCCTCGCGGCACGCGAGGGCGAGGGCACGCGGGCCCGCCGCGTTGACCTGGTGGGCGCGTTCCTCCTGCGCTTCGGCGTCGTCCACCGCCGTCCACGCCGCGCAGTTGACCACAACGGACGGCTTCACCCTGGCCACCAGGTCGCGCACCGAGCCCTCGTCGGACAGGTCGAGGACGCGCCGCCCAGGGGGGACGACCCGCTCTCCCTCGGCTTCCAGCAGCGCCACGAGTTCGGCGCCCAGCTGGCCCGTGGAGCCTGTCACCATCCAGGTGCTCATCCGCCCGCCCTGAGCGGCTTCCACCAGGAGGGGTTGTCGGCGTACCAGCGGACCGTCTCGGCGATGCCCTCGTCGAAGCCGACGGCGGGCCGGTAGCCCATGGCGCGCAGTTTGCCGTCGTCGAGCGAGTAGCGGCGGTCGTGGCCCTTGCGGTCCTCGACGTGCTCCACCCGCTCCCAGTCCGCTCCACAGGCGCGCAGCAGGCGATCGGTGAGCTCCCTGTTGGTCAGCTCGGCCGTGCCCGCGATGTGGTAGGTCTCGCCGGCCTCGCCCCGCTCGGCGACGAGCTGGATCCCCGCGCAGTGGTCGGCGACGTGGACCCAGTCGCGCACGTTCTCGCCGTCACCGTAGAGGGGGACGTTCCGCCCCTCCAGCAGATTCGTCGTGAAGAGCGGGATGATCTTCTCCGGGTACTGGTAGGGGCCGTAGTTGTTGCCGCACCTGGTGACGCAGACCGGCAGGCCGTGCGTGATGGCGTAGGCGCGGGCGATCAGGTCGCCGCCCGCCTTCGAGGCGGCGTACGGCGAGCGGGGCCGTACGGGCGCCTCCTCCGTCCAGGAACCCGTCTCGATCGAGCCGTAGACCTCGTCGGTCGAGACCTGCACGAACTTCGCTGTTCCGGCGTCGAGACAGGCCTGCAGCAGGGTCTGCGTGCCCAGCACGTTCGTGCGCACGAACTCCGCCGCCCCCTCGATCGACCGGTCCACGTGGGACTCGGCGGCGAAGTTGATCACCAGGTCGTGCCCTGGAACGGTCCGCCCGAGCAGCTCCGCGTCGCAGATGTCGCCGTGGACGAAGCGGAAGCGGCCGGCCACCGCCTCCAGGTTGGCCAGGTTGCCCGCGTACGTGAGCCGGTCGAGAACGGTCACGTCGGCGCCCGCGAACGCGGGATAGCCGCCGGACGCCAGCGTGCGGACGTAGTGCGACCCGATGAAGCCGGCGCCGCCGGTGACGAGAATCCTCATGAACTGATCTGCACCTTGCTGTGATCGCCGAGCACGAGCCGGTGTGCTCGGGGGGTGTGAGGGGCGGGGGTGACCTCGACGTCGTGCCCGATGAGTGAGGCCTCGATCCGCCGGACCCCCGAGATCGACGCGCGAGGCAGCACGATCGAGTACTCGATCTCGCTGTCGATGATCCTGCAGTCCTTCGCGATCGAGGTGAAGGGGCCTATGTAGGAGGCGCTCACCTCGGTGCCCGCGCCGATGATGGCGGGGCCCACGATGCGTGACCCGCGCACCACCGCCCCCTTCTCGACCACCACCCGCCCGATCAGCTGGCTGGCCCCGTCGACGCTTCCCGACACCTCCGGCTCGAGCGACTCCAGGACCAGGCGGTTGACTTCGAGCATGTCGGTGACGTTACCCGTGTCCTTCCAGTATCCGGAGATGACCGTGGACTCGATCCGGTACTCCTCGTCGATCAGCCACTGGATGGCGTCGGTGATCTCCAGCTCCCCGCGCCACGACGGCTTCAGCTCGGTCACCGCTGTGTGGATCGCCGGGGTGAACAGGTAGACCCCGACCAGCGCCAGATCGCTCTTCGGCCTGGAGGGCTTCTCCTCCAGAGCGACGACCCGCCCGCCGTCGTCGAGTTCGGCCACCCCGAACTCCTGCGGGTTGGCCACCTGGGTGAGAAGGATCTGCGCAGCGGGACGCTCGGCCCTGAACGTGGACACCAGGTCGTTGATGCCGCCGACGATGAAGTTGTCGCCGAGGTACATGACGAAGTCGTCGTCCCCGAGGTAGTCCCGTGCGATGAGCACCGCGTGCGCGAGGCCGAGCGGCGCGGCCTGACGGAGATAGGTCACCGACAGGTGGAATCGGGTGCCGTCGCCGACCGCCGCCTCGATCTCGGCCTGCGTGTCGCCCACCACGATCCCGACCTCGGTGATGCCGGCGTCGGCGATCGCCTCCAGCGCGTAGTGGAGCACCGGCTTGTTGGCCACGGGGACCAGCTGCTTGGCGGACGTGTGCGTGATCGGGCGTAACCGGGTGCCCGATCCTCCTGCGAGGACGAGAGCCTTCATCAGTACGCCCCCTCACCGCGGGTGACGGCGGGCCAGGTCTTCCACAGGATCTGGAGATCCAGGATCAGCGACCAGTTCTCGACGTAGCGCAGATCGAGCCTGACCGACTCCTCCCAGCTGAGGTCGGATCGCCCGTTCACCTGCCACAGACCGGTGATGCCGGGCTTGACGAGCAGCCTGCGGCGCACGTCGTCGCCGTACTTGGCCACCTCCTCGGGTAAGGGAGGACGCGGCCCCACCAGGGACATGTCGCCGCGCATGACGTTGAACAGCTGAGGGAGCTCGTCGACGGAGCGACGCCGCAGCCAGGCCCCCACGGAGGTGATTCTTGGATCGTTCCTAATCTTGAAGAGCACGCCGTCACTCTCGTTGAGCTCACGCAGGTCGGTCTTGATCTGTTCGGCGTCGCTCACCATCGTCCTGAACTTGTAGACGGTGAACTCCTTACCGTCCTTGCCGACCCTGGTCTGGCGGAACAGCGCGGGCCCGGAGCTGTTCACCCTGATCACGGAGGCGACCAGCACGAAGACCGGCAGCAGGAGGAGAAGGGCCGAGGCGGCGAGCACCTTGTCGAAGACGCTCTTGACGATCTGCCGGCCGCCTTTGAGGTAGGGGTGGTCGACGTGCAGCAACGGCAGGCCGGCGACAGGGCGGATGTTGATGCGCGGCCCTGCCACCTCCATGAGGGCCGAGGCCACGTAGAGGTCGGTGTCACGTTCCTCCAGCCGCCATGCCAGCTGGCGCAGGGCGATGCCGTCGAACTCCGGGCAGGAGAGCACCGCGACCGTGTCCGCGCCCACCTCGGTCACCACGTCGGCGACGCGGGAGAAGTCACCCAGCACGGGAAAGCCGTCGAACTGGTGCGGCACCTCGGGGTCGAGCGGGGAAGGCACGCAGGCGCCCACGATCCGCATGCCGTGGTAGCGCTCCCTGCTCAGCTGGCGGTGGAGCTCGATGACGGCCGTCCAGTGACCGACGACCAGGACGCTGCGCATGCACTCGCCCTCGTAACGGCGCTGGTGCAGCCGCTTGCGCAGCCGGTAGCGGAAGAACAGGTCGGCCAGGGCGGCCAGGGGGAGGCCCGCCATGACGTAGCCCCTGGCGATCGGGGTCTGCGTGCCGTACGCGATGATCGCCACGAGTGAGGCGAGAGCGGCGGCGGCCTGGAAGACCCTTCGGTACTCGTCGGGCGCGTCACCCAGGTAGCGCTCGTCGTACCCGCCTGCCGCCGCGATCACCACCGGCCAGCTCGCCACGAGTACTCCGGCCAGGCCTATCTCGATGGGTGTGAGCTGGCCCGTGAAGCTTCTGATCACCACCACCGTCGTCAGGCCGGCGAAGACGCAGGCGAGGTCGCCCGCGATCGCGGTGCGGACGTAGCGCCTGAACCATAACCGCCCCTCCTTCTGATCGGTCGATAACGCTGCTCTCTGTACGGCTGTATCCATTGCCCCTCGCTGCACTAACCGCGCCCCATGCACAACAGACGTGCCACTAGCCCCACTGGTTGACAGCCAAAGCCCCCAAATCGGGATCATCCATAGAATCCAAGACGCCTGCCGTTCATCGGAAGTCAACTTGGATGTCCAGATCCGGCCACGCGGATTGATAGGAGTCGGTCTTGACAGGTCGCCGCCTCAGATGCCACGACCATGGCCGGCAATTCGACGGCGCATCACCAGCACCATGGGTGATCACCGGTATCGGCATACGGGACTAAATTGCCGATCAACGCCTATGGCAAAGATCGCCCTTGACAGAAGACCCGCGATCCAGATCAGCCGAGACGCGTCAGTCGTACTCCAGATCCTGCAGCGCGGCGGGGGGTTCGGGGCTCCGCCACACCACGACGATCCGGTCAGCGATCGCCTCCGAGGCGGCACGCAGCCGCTCGAGGTCGAAGTCGGGCAGGTAGCGCAGTCGCGCCAGGAAGGTGGCGTCCGTGGCGGACCGCGGCACGACGCAGCCTTCCCCATCGCGGTCGAGGAGAATGTAGAGAAGCTCGGATTCCGACTCGGTGACGACCCGCACCTCGACGACGTCTTCCCACGCCATCGCCTCGACGCTCCCGTCGGAGTAGTGGCGGGTCACGCCCTCTTCGGTGACGTACACGTAGGAGTCCGGCACTGCGTTGCCGTGCATGGGCGCGATTCTTGCGAGTTCAGGGTGTTTCCCGCAAGGGACCTACACCGCAGAATGGCGGAAAGTACGGTGACATGCCCAGCGTCGCCCGGGATCCAGAACGGTTGAGCACTTTCATAGGCAGCAAACCACCTATATCGGTATGAAGGTGACATGAAGCTTCGCTTTAGCAGCGTGGCCTTGAGCTTGCTCGTCATATTGACGCCGTCGGGATTCTCCGGCACGTCAGCGGCGACGCTCTCTCCTGGGATTCAGCTCTTCGTGTCCGCTGCGGACGGAGACGACGGGAACGCGGGAACGGCCGAGAGCCCCCTGCGCACCGCGGCCGCCGCGGTCGGCCGTGCCAAGGCCGACGCGATGACGACGATCGTGCTCCGCGGAGGCGACTACCGCGAATCGCTCGGCGGCATCGCCAAGCCGGTGACGATCGAGGCGTACCCCGGTGAGGAGGTGTGGTTCAAGGGCAGCACGCTGGTCGAGCCCGGCACGTTCGTGGCCGACGGCTCCGCCTGGCGGCTGGACGGCTGGAACCCTGACATCTGCAGGCCCGGCGCGGACGGCAGGGCCTGCGTCTTCCCGCCCGACATCGTCCAGGGCAACGAGCTGGCGGGCGACCCCGCGATGGTCTTCTACAACGGCGCGCCGCTTCGCCAGGTGGCGGCCCACGACCGGCTCGGCAAGGACACCTTCTACTGGGACAGCGCTCGCGGCAGGCTGTACGTCGGCAACGACCCCGCCGGGCAGGTGGTCGAGGTCTCGAGCAGGCGCTACGCGCTGCAGTTCCTGGCCGGAGCCGAGAACTCCGTCGTACGCGGGATCGGCTTCGCGCAGTACGCCACGAGCCAGGACTACCGCAAGCACCCGGCTGTGGTCATCAGCCAGGCGGACGGCGTGGTTCTCGAGGAGAACACCATCACGCTGAACGCCGCCGCCGGAGTGGTGGCCAACGCCTCGAACATGCGGATCACCGGTAACGAGATCTCCTTCAACGGCTCCAACGGCGTGCTCTCCTACAGGGCGGTGGGCCTGCGCTTCGAGAGCAACAAGATCGTGGGCAACAACCAGGAGCGAACGGGGCTGGAGTCGTCACGCAGCCTGGCGGGCGCCGGGATGAAGGCCACCTACCTGCGCAAGGCGATCATCAAAGACAACGTCTTCGAGGGCAACGTCGGCACGGGTTTCTGGTGCGACCTGTCCTGCGAGGACGTCACGATCGTCGGCAACCTCGCCAAGGGCAACGCCAAACACGGCCTGTACTACGAGGTCTCCGCCCGCGGGCTCATCGCCTCCAACCTCATGACGGGCAACGGCCAGTCCGGGCTCAAGATCAGCGGCTCCAACCACGTGCGCGTGTACAACAACACCCTCGCCGACAACGCGCAGACGCTCCTCGTCGCCGAGGATCCCAGGCCGAACACCGATCGCTGCGACGCCGACAACTGCCCCAGCGAGGAGGCCCTGGCCCGGGGCGTGACCTGGGACACCTCGGACGTGACGCTGATGAACAACGTCTTCGCCGCCAGGGCGCAGGGCGCCGGCGTCATCGAGACCGTCGACGCCAACGGGCAGGCGTCGGGCAGGCGGGTGGGCGCGAAGGGCATGATTCCCGGCACCCAGATGGACCACAACGCCTACCACAGGGCCGGGCCCTCCAGCCCTCCTCACCTGGTCACGTGGGCGCAGCCGAGCGGCGGCGAGGTCGGCTACCCCACTCTCACGGCCTTCAAGGCGACGGGGCACGAGAGGCACGGCCGCTATCTGGAGGGCGCCCAGCCGCTCTTCGCCGGCGCCGACGACTACCGCGTCCTCCAGGACAGCCAGGCGGCGGAGAAGGGAGCCCCCCTGCCCGCCGACATCGCGGCCGCGCTCGAGGTGGAAGAGGGCACCCGGCCCCCGCTCGGCGCGCTCCGCTGGCCCGACTCGGACTCCGGCGGCTCCGAACCCCCGGCCACCGCCTCTCCCTCACCCTCCCCCACGCCTACGGACAGGCAGGGGGTGCTCCGCAGGCCGGTCCACTTTCTGGTGCATGCGGCGACCGGTCACGTCCTGATGACACTGGACAGGCGAGAGGCCGAGCGGGCCGCGTCCCGTGGCTACGACAGCCGAGGGGTGGGCTTCCTCGCCTCCTCGGGCCGGGCGCGGGCGCTGGCTCCCGTCCACCGTCTCCTCCACCCCGCGACGGGCGACAGGCTCCTGCTCACGAGCGCGGCCGAGCGGGACACCGCGGTGACGCGATGGGGTTACACCGTCGAGGGCGTGGCCTTCTACGCCTCCGTGTCACCGACGGCGGGCCTCGTGGACATCCATCGCCTGCAGAAGGGCGCCTACCACCGGTACGTGATCGGCCCGGCCGCCAGGGACGCGGCGATCGCCGAGGGCTGGCGCTACGAGCACGTCGCCTTCTACGCCAGGCCGCCCGCCTAGTCGCCGGCCGTCGAGCCCCAGGAATGTCCGAGATGTTCGTGGACGGCGGCCTGGGCGTCTCCCGCGGCTATCGCGTCGAGCAGGGCGCGGTGCTCGGCGACCAGTTGGTCGCGGTCCTCGTAGACCCTGCGCAGACGTACCAGGCCGAGTCTCGTCTCGGCCGCCAGCGCCCCGTACAGCCGCAGCAGCCTGGGGCTTCCCACCGCCTCCACCAGCGCCTGGTGCAGCGCCATGTGCTCGGCCACCACGTCCGACCAGGGGGCGTCGTCGGGCAGCGCGGCCATCCGCTCCAGCGCCGCGTCGGCCTCCCGCACCCGCCGTCCGGCCAGCGACCTGGCCATCAACTGCTCCAGCGGCCTGCGGACGAACATGAGGTCGTCGAGGTCCGCCGTCGTCACCTCGGGGACGTACGCGCTGCGGTTGCGCTCGCGCCTGAGGAGACCCTCGTGCACGAGGACGGCCAGCGCCTCCCTGACCGTCGGCCGCGCGACGCCGTAGGCGGCGGCGATCTCCTGCTCGGGAAGCGACGTGCCCGGATCTATCTCACCCGACAGCACCCGCTGCCGCAGCGCGTCAGCGAGCGCGCTGACCGTCGACACCGGCCTCAACACTGATCTTCTTCCTCTCCGGTACGGCCACCGCCACGAGGCTGGCCCCGAGCAGCACCAGCCCGCCGAACGACACAGGGGTCAGCGTCTCACGCAGGACGAGGAGTCCGAGCAGCGCGGCGACCGCGGGTTCGGCCAGGGCGAGGGTGGCGGCGGTGGCGACGGGGGTGGTGCGCAGGCCCCTGCCGTACAGGAAGTAGGCCAGGGCGGTGGTGCCGACGCCCAGGTAGAGGGCGGCGAGCAGACCGCGCGGCTCGGCCAGCCAGCCGGGGCCTGTGAGGATCAGGACGGGGAGCATGATGACCGCGGCGCCGCCGAACATGATGCCCATGACGGCGTCGGAGGGGGCTCCGCCGTTGATCGCCTTCGCCGCGGTGACGGCGTAGAAGGCGTAGATGAGCCCGCCGAGCAGCGCCAGCAGCACGCCCACCAGCACCTCGTCACCCGCCTGCGCCTCGCCGCCGACGATCAGCGCGGCGCATCCCGCGATGGCCGCGGCCGTGGCGGCGGCCCATCTGGCGGAGAACTGCCTGGAGAGCAGTCCGGTGAAGATCGGGCCGCTGCCGATCGCCACCACCGTGCCGATGGCCACCCCCGTACGGCTGACCGCGGCGAAGAAGCAGAGCTGGTAGGCGGCGACGGCGACCGCGCCGAGCAGCAGGGCGGGCGTGACGCGGGCGCCCCTGGCCAGCAGAGCCAGCAGGAGGCCGCCGATGACCAGGCGGGCGGCGGCCACGGAGACCGGATCGGCGGTGATCAGCAGGCCGGCCGTGCCCGCCGTTCCCCAGAGGACGGCGGCGGCGAGGACGTTCTTCATTCGGACATTGTCTGACAACTAGACAAGGTTCGTCCAGTGAAATGTCCGGGTAAACCGAATGAGGTGAATTTCAGGGGCATCGCAGCGGTCCTGTTGGTACTCGTCACGTTCATCGGGGGTTGCGGAGCCGCCGTCGTCCCGACGGCCATGCCCGTCAAGGCGCTCTCCTCGCTCCCGCCCGAAGCGGCCAGGACCTGGAAGCTCATCCAGAACGACGGCCCCTTCCCCTACAGGAGGGACGGCGTGGTGTTCCAGAACCGGGAGCGGCTGCTGCCGCAGCAGAAGCGCGGCTACTACCACGAGTACACGGTGCCGACCCCTGGCTCGCGCGACAGGGGCGCGCGGCGCCTGGTCACGGGGGCCCAGGCGAACGAGCTCTACTACACCGCCGACCACTACCGCTCCTTCGTCTCCGTGGACGTGAAGCGATGAGGTTCGAGCACGAGATCGGCGGCGACACGCTCGACACCTCCGACGCGGTGATGGCGGCGATCGCCTCCGCGCTGGAGTTCCCCTCCTACTTCGGGCACAACCTCGACGCACTCTACGACTGCCTCACGGACCTGTCCTGGCTGCCCGCGGGCGAGCACGTGCTGATCTGGTCGAACCCCGCGCCGCTGCGCGCGGCCGATGCCACGGCCTACGACGCGATCGCGGCCGTGCTGACCGAGGCGGTCGCCGACGGCGCCGGCGGCGACGCCTACCTGTCGGTTCTCCTGCAGGCCGACTGAACCAGCAGCCTGCGCCTTGCCAGTGTGGTGGCCACGCAGTGCGCGCAGAACACGCCCCTGCGGCCCTCACCGCAGGTGCAGAACCACGCCAGTGAGCCGTCGACCACACGGAGTTCCACGTGCGCCGCGCCGCCCGCCACCTCGGCGGTCACGACCGTCGGCGCGTAGCGCACGACCTGCACCGATTCCTCGAGTTCTTCCCCTCGCTCGACCACCTGTGGGGCGGCGAGCCACACCTGTGTCTCGGCAAGCTCCCCGATGAGCATTCGCACTCCCTTCTCGACGTAGGGAGTGCCCGCAGATACTGTCACCGACGGGTCAGAGGTTGCTACTGTTGGCCGCTTCCCGGAGGCGACGAGATGAGTGAAGACTGGTTAGTCCGGCCGTACATGATGACGCGCGGCCGTACTCGCCCGACGGGCGAGGATTTCGACCTGATCGCCATCGTGGCGGCGACCGGGGTGCCCTCACCCAGCGCCGGTCTCACCCCTGAGTACCTCAGGGTGCTCGCCGCCTGCCGCAATCCCATATCCGTCGCCGAGGTCGCCTCCGCCACGGGGCTGTCGCTCGGCGTGGTCCGCGTGCTGCTCGGCGACCTGCGCGAAAGGCAGCTGGTCACCGTACGGCACGCGGCCGAGGACGTGGGCGTGCTGCGCGAGGTGCTGCACGGCCTCAGATCTCTGTGATCTCCTCGAGCAGCTGGTCGAGCAGCCGGCGGGCGGGCGAGACGACCTCGCCGACGTGCCCTTCGAGCAGCGCCAGCGCCTCGTGGATGCTGCCCGTGCTCTTCGTCGGTAACTCCACCAGCGCCCGTTCCTCGACCAGCGCCTCGCCGCTGACGTGGAAGAACGCCTCGGAGTGGGCGAAGGACACCGAGAAGCGCACCGTCCGCCCGTCGGGCAGCGTGAACAGCACGCCCGTCGTCCACCCCGCGGGCTGGAAGTAGGTCAGCTGCTCGCGCCTGACGAACGGATGGCGCAGCTCGTCGAACATGGCCGCCGCCCTGCTCATGGCCGCCAGCAGCCCGGCCGCCGCGCGGCTCTCGCTGTCCACAGCCCGAGAGTAAAGGAGCGTGTCAGTCGGTGGCCAGCCGCGCGTGCCGTTCGACGTCGTAGCGGACGCCGTCGTAGACGAGCTTTCCCCTCTCGATCCCCTCAGCCACGAACCCCGCTCTGACCGCGACCTTGCAGGAGGCGGGGTTGTTGGTGCGGTGGCCGAGCTCCAGCCGGAAGAGCCCCCGCTCGGCGAAGGCCCACTCGGCCAGCAGGCCCGCGGCCCGCGCCGCCACCCCCCTGCCGCGCGCCTGCGCGGTGGTCCAGTAGGAGACCCAGCCGTTGCCGTGCCTGTCGATGCCTGTGACCGCGACGTTGCCCACGACGAGCCCGTCGAGCTCGACCGCGAAGGCGTGCCCTCTGTCCTGCCAGCCCTCGATCCAGCGCACGGCGTCGTCGAGCGTGCGGATCGGCTCGCCGCTCTGCGCGCGCATGTCCTCGGACCTGAAGGCCTCGAGCACCCTGTCCGCGTCGCCGGCCGTCCACTCGCGCAGCCTCACAGCGCGTACCTCCCGAGATCGAGGGCGAGCAGGTCGGTGAGGAAGCGCGCGTGCCTGTCGAGGTGCCACTCGCCGTTGATCACCGTCCAGACGCCCCATTCCAGCATCATGTACAGCAGGGCCGTCGGCCACAGCTCCCGCTCCTTCTCGGTGAGCTCGACGTGCCGCAGGTAGCCGTCGCGGAAGCTCGCCCATTCGGCGGCGGTGAACACCCGCGCGGGCTCGCCGTCCAGGTCGTTGTGGAACAGCAGCGCCGCCAGCGCGAGGTCGAGCAGGCGGGGCGCGCGCTCGCCGTTGTCCGGATCGACCAGCACGGGCCCTTCGCCCGTGTAGACGAGGTTGACCGCCTTGAAGTCCATGCTGACCTCGGCCACCGGCAGCCCGGCGTCGCGGATCGCGGGCAGCGTCGTGGTCATGAACGCCCGCAGCGGCTCCTCGAACCTGCTCGTGTACGGCGCGAGCCCGTCGACGTCCTCCTGCACGGAGGCCTCGTCGTGGTCGGGCCACCCGAAGTCCTCGAGCCCCTCCTTGGTGCCCGCCGCGTGCAGGCGGCCGAGCAGCTCGCCCGCTGCGGCGACGTCCCGCTCCGACCCGTCGTAGGCGCGGCCCTCCACCCAGGGGTAGGCCACCCAGTGATCGTCGCCGATCTCGTACGGCCCCGCCAGCGGCGTGACCACGGGCAGCCCTAGCTCCTTCAGCCTGCGCACCCACCGGCCCATCGCCTCGGCGTCACGGGTCCGTTTCACCGCCACGCGCACGCCGTCGATCAACCCGGTGAAGACCGGCGCGTACGGGTAGATCGACTCCTGCGAGGGGATGCCGAACCGCTCGAACACCTCGGCGTGGTCAGCTGTCACGCCGCCCGACCCTAGCGGCCCGTTGTGTCCTTGAGCATCCGCTTTTTGCCCGCGCCCGCACCCGGCAGGCCGGCTCACGAAGTGAGGCGGTCCCTCACGCCCTCCAGGCCGGAGGCGACGGTCGAGGGGTCGTCGGTATCCAGGCCGTAGAGGACCTCGTGCCACGGCCCCAGCCGATGCCACAGCAGGGCGCGCCCGCGCTCCTCACCTGTCACGGCGTAGGCCTCGGCCAGCGCCTCGGCGAACGGCGGCGGCGTGCCGTACAGCAGCCAGGACAGATCGATCGCCCGGTCACCGACATGGGCGTCGGAGAAGTCGATCACCCCGGTCAGCTCGCCGCCCACGGCCAGCAGATGCTCGGGCCCGAGATCGGCATGGACCACGGTGTCGGCGGGCAGCGCCTCGACCGCGTCGAGCAACGCCTCCGCCTCCGCGCGCTCGGTGACCATGGGCACGACCACCTCCCTGAACCGCCCGAGAAAGGCCCGCCGCTCCTGGAGGGCGGCCTCGGCGCCCCGCAGCCCGTGCTCGACCGCTCCTGCGACGTCCGCCCCGTGGAGCGCCTGGAGAAAGGCGCCCAGCTGCCTGCCGTGGACGGCCGTCAACTCCGTGACAGGCCGACCGGGAACGGCCTCATGCCTGACGACCAGCGGCTCGATGTCCACCACGCGCGGGACGGGGACCTTGAGGGGGAGCTGGGGAGCCAGCCAGGGCATCACCCTGGTCTCCATGATCAGCAGATCGGCCACCTCGGGGCGGCGCGGGCGCCTGTCGATCCATCGCCCGTCCACCAGCGTCGCCACGCTGTCCCACCCCTGCATCACGTCCACGGCCCTCAGTAGATCACGCTGCCCGGCGGAGGACGCAGGCCGGTGCGCCGCGAGACGGCCCGAGCGCCACGCCGAGCGAGCGCCCATGCCGTCAGAGGGTGGACTCGATGAGCCTCTTGGGCGCCGACAGGGACCACGCCTCGGTGACCATCTCGGCGAGCTCGTCGGCCTCGATGCCCGCCAGCCTCACCACCACCCACCCGAACCTGCCCGCCGTGAACTGGACCTCGAAGACCTCGGGCCGCTCGGCCACCAGGGCGAGCTGCTCCTCGACCGTGGCCTTCAGGCCGACGGTCTCGGTCTCCTCCCACAGGTAGCCGAAGCCCTTGCCGCGCACCTTGAACCCGACATAGCCGGCGCTCTCGTGCTGCGACACCTCAGGCAACCGCAGGACGATCGCCATGAACTCCTCGACGCTCACACCCATGCCGCACATGTAACCAGACGGCGCCGACAGTCCTAGGCGACGGCCCTGGCGATCACCTCGTCCAGGTCGAAGGCCGCACCCTTGTCCGCGATCTCCTGGAAGGCGCCTTCGCCCAGCACCGCGACCGCTCGCCTGACCGCCTCCTCGCTCTGGTCCATGAACGGCGGGGACCCGAACAGCCGCTCCAGCCCGAAGCGCCGCCATCCCGCCTCGGCGGCGCCGAGCAGGAGCGCGGCCTGCTCGGCGGAGGCGGCGTCGGGCGAGCCGTCCGTGAGCAGCCATGCCAGGGTCTCCATGACCAGCAGCGAGCCGATGACGTCGTGGAACTCCCGTTTGCTGCGCAGCGCCCGCTGCGCGGAGGTGATCGCCCTGGAGGTACGGCCGAGCGCCCTGTGGACGTCGGCGAGCGCCCAGTACGCGTAGGAGCGCACCCACCGCTCGCCGTTCGCCTCGCACAGGTCGAGGCACTCGCTGAGCAGCTGCTCGGCGTTCTCCGGCTGGCCCTGCGCGCCCAGGCACTGCGCCAGCTCGACGATCGCGGGCAGCAGCCCCGGGTTGAGCCCGCTCTCCGCCCTGAACGACTTGACCGCCAGTTCGAGGTAGGCGGTCGCCCTGGGGAAGTCGCCGCGCAGGTAGGCGCACAGGCCGGTCATCTTGGAGGCGTAGGTCATGGCCTCGGAGTCGCCCAGGAGCGCGGCCTCCTCGGCGCAGCGCCGGGCGAGCCGTTCGGCCCCTTCGATGTCGCCCTGGCCGGAGGCGACGAAGGCCCGCACCCACAGCGCCTTGCACCGTTCCCTGCTGGGTCTCCTGCTGGCCTTCAGCGCCCGGTCGAGGTAGTGGGCGCCCTCGCCGGTGAACCCGCAGGCGTGCCAGAGGAACCACAGCGAGGCGGCCAGGTCGAGTCCGCGCTCGATCTCGTGCGGCGTGGCGAGGCAGTGCTCCATGCTGGCCATGACGTTGGGGTGCTCGACCACCATCCGCAGGTACCAGTAGACCTGCCTGGACCCCTTCGACCAGCTGCGCTCGGCCTGCCTGGCCAGGTCGAGGTAGTAGTCGCGGTGCCTGCTGCACAGCCACGCCGTCTCGCCGAGCTCCTCCAGGCGCTCGGCCCCGTAGGCGCGGATGGTGTCGAGCAGGCGGTAGCGCCCCGAGGAGGACGTCCTGGTCACGATGGACTTGTCCACCAGCCCGCTCAGCGCGCCGGCCACCTCGGCCTCGGGCAGCTCGTCGCTGGCGCAGACGTACTTGGCGGCGGCCAGGTCGAAGGAGCCCGCGAAGACCGCGAGCCTGGCCCAGAGCAGCCGCTCGCCGGCCTCGCACAGCTCGTGGCTCCAGCCCATCGTGGCGCGCAGCGCGTGGTGGCGGGTGGGGCCGACGCCGTGCGCCTCCCTGCGCAGGAGCCTGAACCTGTCGTTCAGCAGGGAGAGGAGCTGTTCGGCCGAGAGCGCCGACAGCCGTCCGGCGGCCAGCTCGATGGCCAGCGGCATGCGGTCGAGGTGCCGGCAGATCTGCGCGACGGTCTGCCTGTCGGGCGCCAGGTCGGGCTGGACGAGCGAGGCCCTGTCCAGGAACAGCTCGACGGCGTCGGCCTCGTCGAGCGGCGGGAGCGGCAGGCGCTGTTCGACGTCGAGGCCGAGTGGCTGCCTGCTGGTGACGAGCACGCGCACGCCGTAGCCGCCCAGGAGCCGTTCGACCAGCTCGGAGCATTCGGCCACGAGGTGCTCGCAGGTGTCGAGCACGAGCAGCAGCTCCTTGTCGTGCAGGAAGTCGACGAGGAAGTCGACCCTGTCGCGTGTGGAGCGGTCCTGTAACTCGAGCGCGGCGATCAGCGCGTGGGGCACCATCTCGGGGTCGCGGACCTGCGAGAGGTCGGCCATCCACACACCGTCGGGGAAGCGACCGTGCTGGGAGCCGGCCGCCCGTACGGCCAGCCTGGTCTTGCCCACCCCTCCGGGGCCTGTCACCGTGACCAGGCGCGAGGCAGCCAGCATCTCGGTGAGCCTCCGCAGATGCTCACCGCGGCCGATGAAGGAGGCGAGCTCGGCGGGGAGATTCCCACCGCGGCGCCAGCCAGGTGGTGCGTCCATGCGACCCTCCTCTGGAGAGGATAGACCGCCGGGACGGGCGGGCCGCAAGAAGCAACCAGTTCCACGAGCCATCGGACGACGACAGACCGCCGGGACCGGAGCGCCGCAAGCAACCGGCTTCACGAGCCGCCGGACGACGACAGACCGCCGGGGCGGGCGGGCGCCAGGAGCGGTCGGCTCCTCGGGCCGCTGGGGGCCCGAGGACGCCTGCGTGCGGACGTCACATGTTGATCATGTGGCCCGCGAGGCCGTGGATCGCCTCCTTGACCGCCTCACCGAGCGTCGGGTGGGCGTGCACGTTGCGCGCCACCTCGTGGACGGTGAGATCCCACTGCTGGGCCAGGGTCAGCTCGGGCAGCAGCTCGGTGACCTCGGGGCCGATCAGGTGGGCGCCGAGCAGCTCGCCGTGCGTGTCGTCGGCGATGATCTTCACGAAGCCCTGGGCGTCGCCGAGCCCGTGGGCCTTGCCGTTCGCGGTGAAGGGGAACTTGACCACCTTCACGTCGTAGCCCAGGTCGCGGGCCTGCGCCTCGGTGAAGCCGAAGCTGGCGATCTGCGGCTGGCAGTACGTGGCGCGCGGGATCATCGGGAAGTCGAGCTCCATGGTCTCCGCGCCGCCGATCGTCTCGGCCGCGATGATGCCCATGGACTCGGCGGCGTGGGCCAGCATCAGCTTGGCGGTGACGTCGCCGATGGCGTAGATGTGCGGCACGTTGGTGCGCCCGCGCCCGTCCACCGCGATCGCGCCCCTGTCGGTCAGCTTGACGCCGGTGTTCTCCAGGCCGTAGCCCTCCACCCGCGGCTGGAAGCCGATGGCCTGCAGCACCTTGTCTGCCTCGAGCACCTGCTGCTGGCCGTCCTTGGAGACCGTGACCTTCACCGAGGCGCCGGTGTCCTCGATGTTGTCGACCTTGGTCGAGGTGAGCACGTCGATGCCGAGCTTGCGGTAGCGCTTGGCCAGCTCCGCCGACACCTCCTCGTCCTCGAGGGGCACCACGCGGTCGAGGAACTCCACGATCGTCACCTTGACGCCGTAGTTGTGCAGGACGTAGGCGAACTCCACGCCGATGGCGCCCGCGCCCGCGATGATGATGCTGCCGGGCAGGTCCTCGGTGAGGATCTGCTCCTCGTAGGTCACCACGCGCTCCGACAGGCTGGTGCCGGGGATGAGGCGGGTGGTGGTGCCCGCGGCGATGATGGCGTTGCCGAAGGTGATGCTCTCGCCGTTCACCTCGATGGTGTTGGCGTCGACGAAGGTGCCGCGACCGTTGTACTCGGTGATCGAGTTCTTCTTCATCAGGTAGTGCACGCCCTTGACGCGCCCGTCGGCCACCTTGCGGCTGCGCTGGAAGGCGGCTCCGTAGTCGAAGCTCACCTCGCCGCTGATGCCGAAGGTCTTGGCCTCCTTGGTGAAGATGTGCGCGAGCTCCGCGTTGCGCAGCAGCGCCTTGGAGGGGATGCAGCCCACGTTCAGGCAGACGCCGCCCCAGTACTTCTCCTCGATGACGGCCGTGCGAAGGCCGAGCTGGGCGGCGCGGACCGCCGCCGTGTATCCCCCGGGCCCCGCGCCGAGGACGACAACGTCGAAGTGAGTGCTCATGCTCCGGACACTATTGGACGCGGATTGTTCCGCCGAACTTGACCCCATTAGTGATTAGCCACTAACTTTCTCGCATGGTCAGAATGAGCGCCGAGGAACGGCGCGAGAGCGTCATCCGTGCCGCGATCTCCGAGTTCGCGCACGGCGGCTACCACGGCACCTCGACCGAGACGATCGCCCGCCGCGTCGGCGTCAGCCAGCCGTACCTCTTCAGGCTCTTCCCCGGCAAGCAGGCCATCTTCCTGGCGGCGGCCACCCGCTGCCTGGCGGAGACCCGCCGCGTGCTGGAGGAGGCCCGCACCGACGCCGACCCGCACATGTCGATGGCCGCGGCCTACAAGACCTTCATCGAGGACCGCGACATGCTGCTCATGCAGATGCAGGTCTACGTCGCGGTCGCCGCCATGGAGGACGAGTTCGGCGCGGAGGTCCGCAAGGTGTGGGAAGACTGGTGGGACTCCATGCACCTGCTCCTCGGCGCCGACACGCACGAGACGACCTTCTTCATGTCGTACGGCATGCTCATCAACACCCTCGTCTCCCTCGGCTTCCCCATCAGCCATCGCGTCTGGGCCGACTTCGCCCCCTGATCCCTCATCGGGGCGCGCCGGCGTCGCCGCACGCCCATGAAACTTAGTGACTAATAACTAATCAAGGAGTCTGTCATGAACCGCGTCGCCACCGTCCTCGCCGTTATCGGCGCTCTGTTCATCGCCTACATCGGCGTCAGCTATCTCTTCGCGCCGCAGGCCACCGCCGCCGGGTTCGGCCTGCCCTTCATCCCGTCCGACAACGGGTTCCTCCAGGTCAAGGGCGTCCGGGATCTGGCATCAGGGCTCATCATCGTCGCCCTCCTCGCCACCGGTCAGCGCCGCGCCCTCGGCTGGACGATGCTCGCCATGGCCCTCATCCCGTTCGGCGACGCCGCCCTCGTCCTCGGCCACGGCGGGTCGGCCGTCATGGCGTACTTCGTCCACGGCCTCACCGCCGTCCTGGTCGCCCTGACCGGCGCGCTGCTCCTGCGGACCGCTCACGGTCGCCCCGCGAACACCTCCGGCGCCCTGCCCCGCCACGACACGGCCGCCACCAGCTGAGCCACCCCCTGAACGCCAGCCCCTCCCCGCCACATCCACCCCTCGCCGGGGCCGCCCGCCCCGGCGGCAGCCGCAGCCTGGTCCCACCGTTCTCGGTGTGCCATGGTGTGCCGGTGACTGATCAACTCGCCTCGCGGATGCCCGTGGTCGCCCACGCGTCCAGGATCGTGCTGGCGATCCAGGCCGTCGTCGGGCTCCTCGGTCTGTTCTTCATGCTGGGCGTGCCGTCCGGACTGACGATCGTCGGCATCGTCTTCGCCGTGATGCTGCTGCTGACAGCGGCGCTGCTGTTCGTGGTGGTGAGATGGCACTCGAGAAGAAGAGCCGTCCTGATCCTGGCGATCATCGTGGAGGCAGTGGCTCTGGGGCTCCAGGTCCTGCCGCCTGTCCTTCTCGGCTACGTCATCCTCGGCGACCTGCTCAACCCCCACGTGATCCTGCCCGCGACGGCGTTGGTCCTGCTGTGCGCGCCGGGGACCAGATCCTGGTTCGACCGCTGACCGTCGTCCTCCTACACATGCCCGTCGCCCGGCAGGTCCCGTCTCCAGCGGGTTCCTGACATGAAGCACTCCGGGTCGATCACGAGCGGGTGGTCTGGCGGGAGGGAGCCATGGGCGCGGGTCCTGGAGCGCGCCCACGGGGGTACCGGTCTAGAAGCCGTCCCTCCTGACGTTCTGGGCCTGCTCTCGCGCCTCCTGTCCCGTCGAGCGGGCGGCTTCGGCGGCGGTCTGCCTGACCTGCTCACCGGCCTGGCGGGCGGCCTCCTTCGCCTCCTGTCCCAGGTGCTGGGCCGATTCCTTCAGCGACTCGGCCATGGGCTCCACGTACTCCCTGGCCTGTCGCGCGGCCTCGCGCTCGGCGCGGGTCTCGGGGATGACGCTGGCCGCGAGCAGCCCCGCGCCGAAGGCGATGAGGCCCGCCGCCATCGGGTTGCCCCGAGCCGTACGGGCCGCCTGGGCGGGAACCGAGGCGACGGCGTCGACCGCCTGGCGTCCGGTCTCCGCCACCTGGTGGGCGGCCTGCCGTCCGGTCTCGGCGGTCTGGTGGGCGGCCTGCCTGCCGGTCTGCGCCGCCTGGGTGGGGACGCCCATGACCCGCTCGCGCCACGTGCGGGCGGCCGCGCGGACGCGGGCGGCTCGGCGCCTGGCGATCCGCGAGGGGCTGGTGCGCTCGGCGAGCCTGTCGACGTCGCCGGTCAGCTCCGCCCGGGTCTGGCTGATCTCTTGCCTTATCTCGTCAGGTCTCGTGCCCATCGAGCATCCTCCTTGAGCGTTTCGACGGTCTGCTCCGGCTTGACGGACACCTCGCGCGCGAGGGTGCGGCCCTTGCCGTACAGCACCGCGCCGGCGACGGCCCAGAGGGCCGCGACGATCAGCGAGGCCCAGCCCGCGTCCATGACGTTGGCCAGCCCGAACACCAGAGCCAGGCTGAGCAGGACGGCGGTCATGACGCCGGCGAAGCCGGCGCCGCCGAACATGCCTCCCGCCTTGGCGGCCTTGCGCGCCTCTTCCTTGATCTCCGCCCTGGCCAGGGCGACCTCCTGCCTGAACAGCTTCGACAGGTCCTCGCCTATCTCACCGACCAGCTCGCCGATCGAGCGGTCGGGCCGACCGATCGGCTCGCTCATCATGGGCCTCCTGTGGTGCTCGGCCCGGTGTACGGATCCCTGACCTGCCGGTGCGTCTCCTCCTGGGCGGCGTCGGCCCCTGCCTTGATGATCCGTCCGACGAGGAATCCCACGGCGGCGGCGCCGGCGAGGAAGACTCCTGGACGCGTGCGGGCGAAGTGCTGAACCTCCCGCACGACCCCGGACAGGCCCTGCTCCTCCAGGTAGTCGGCGGCCCGCTGGCCGGTGTTCGCCACCTGGTGAGCCGCCGAGCGCATGGGCGAGTCAGGCTTGCTGCTCTCCGCCATCGAGGCGAGATCGTCGGCCCACTGGCGGATGCTCCGCGCCGCCTTGTGCGTCTGGGAGTCGGCCTCTCTGCCGACTCGGTCCTTGAGGTGCCCCGCGACCCTGCTCGCCTGTGACCTGGCTTCGCCCGTCACCACGGCGGCCTGACGGCGCGCGGTATCTGCTACCTCTGATGCCGGTCTGTTGCCGGTTGACTGATATTCAGTCACCTTGCCTCCAGATGCCTAGCTTTGAACGGCTGCGGCTACCCGGACGCGAGGCGGCGACTCTTTCCGCGAGGACACGGGTCTGTTGCTTGTTCGAGAGGCAGGTACCGTTGTCACGTCCGTGTAGCTCAGACGAACACCGAGAATGTTGTGGGATCTCTCCATGCTTGAACCCAGACGTCCTGGTGTGGGATCAGACGCATGACGAATGAATCCCCCCGCCGCAGGTTCCCTACCGGCGACCTGGCCAGGATCAGCGTGTTCGCGGCCCTGATCGCCGTGCTCGGCCTGCCCGGTGCGCTCAACGTCTTCGGCAACGCCGTCCCCATCACCCTCCAGACGTTCGGCGTGATGCTGGCGGGGGCCATCCTCGGATCGTGGCGCGCCGCCCTCGCGGTCGCCGTGCTGATCCTGCTCGTCGCCGCGGGTCTGCCGCTGCTGGCGGGCGGACGCGGCGGGCTCGGCGTCTTCACCGGGCCCTCGGTCGGCTTCCTGCTCGGCTGGCTGCCCGGAGCGGCCCTGACCGGCTGGATCGTGGAGCGCGGCGGCAGCAACCCCGGCATCGTACGGCTGGTCGTCGCCTGCCTGGCGGGCGGCGTCGGAGTGATCTACCTGTTCGGCATCCCCGTCCAGGCCGCGGTCACCGGGCTTCCGCTGGCGCAGGCGGCGCTGCTCAGCCTGGCGTTCGTGCCTGGCGACGTGGCCAAGGCGGTGCTGGCCGCGGTCGTGGCCAGGGGCACCCAGCGGGCCTACCCCGACGCGATCCCCGCCGTCCACAGCGAGCGCGTCAAGGCCGGTTGAGCCCAGCATGCCGGTCGCCGCACAGGTCCTGCGTCACGCCACCGAACGTCCACATCAGCTCGCGCTGTGCGGCCCCGGAGGCTCGCTCACCTACGCCCAGCTGTGGGAGCGCGTCAGCACCCGGCGCCTGGGCGACAAGGGACTGGTCGCGATCAGCCTGGCCGACCCCGTGGAGCAGCTGGTGACGGTGCTGGCCGCCGACCTGGCGGGCGCCACTCCGCTGCTGTGCGAGGCTGATCAGTTCGCCAGGGTGACGGCCGCGGTCCCGGTGAGCATGCACGTCGAAAGCGCGCTGCCCGAGGCTCCCGACCCCGCGCCCTCGCCCAGCGAAGGCCCCGACGACCTGGCGTGGGCGTGTCTCACCTCGGGCAGCACCGGCAGACCGCGCGCGGTCGTGCGCACCCGCCACTCGTGGACGGGCTCCTTCCCCCACCTGAGCGAGCTGGCGGGCATCGGCCCCGACGACGTGGTGCTGGTGCCGGGCCCGCTGGTCTCCTCCCTGTACGGCTTCGCCGCCGTGCACGCGCTGGCGGCGGGCGCCACGGCCATCGTGCCCGGACGCTGGTCGCCAGGAACGCTGACCGTCCAGCTCAGGCGGGCGAGCGTGGTCCACCTGGTGCCGCACAGGCTGCCGGCCGTCCTGGCGGTGGTGGAGGAGGTCGGCGGGCCGCTGCGCACGGCGGTGGTCGGCGGCGCGGCGCTTCCTGAGCGCTCCCGCGCCATGGCGGCGAAGGCGGGGGTGCGCGTCGTGTCGTACTACGGCGCGACGGAGATGTCCTTCGTGGCCGTGGACGCCGACGGCTCGGGGCTGCGGCCCTTCCCCCAGGTGGAGATCGAGGTCAGGCGCGGCGAGGTGTGGGCGCGCTCGCCGTGGATGGCGCAGGGATACCTCGCGGGGGCGGCGGGCCCGCTCACGACCGACGCCGAGGGCTGGACGAGCGTGGGCGACCTGGCCGAGCCGTACCGCCCAGGCGAGGTGCTCAGGCTGCGCGGCAGAGGCGACGGCGCGATACAGACCGGTGGCGCGACCGTGGTGCCCGAGGACGTGGAGGCGGTGCTGCGCGACGTGCGGGGCGTGACCGACCTGGTCGTCATCGGCTCGCCGCATCCGCAGCTCGGCTCGGTGGTCACGGCGGTCGTGGAGGGCTCGCCCTCGCGGTCGGCGCTCGAGACGGCCGCGCGTGAAGGGCTCGACCCCGCGCAGCGCCCCCGCCGCTGGTACGCCATGGGCGCGCTGCCCCGCACGCCCACCGGCAAGCCCGCGCGCGCTCTGGTCGCCGCGCGCCTGGCCGATGACGATCCCGCGATCAGCCGGCTGGTGTGAGATGAGCGAGCAGCCCGTCGTCGTGGCGGCGCGCCGTACCCCCATCGGCACCGCGGGCCACGCCTACAGGTCGCTGACGGCCGACCGGCTCGCCGCGCCCGTCATCGCGGCGGTCGCGGCCGAGGTGTCCCACCTTGCCGTCGAGGACGTGGTGCTCGGCAACTGCATGGGGCCGGGCGGCAACCTGGCCCGCGTGTCGGCGCTGGCGGCGGGGCTCGGGCACGAGGTCCCCGGTGTCACCGTGGACCGCCAGTGCGGCAGCGGGCTGGCCGCGATCCTGCTGGCGGGCCAGGCGATCCGCGCGGGAGATCTGGAGCTCGTCGTGGCGGGCGGGGTGGAGAGCGCCTCCACCGCGCCGCTGCGGACCATGCGCGGCGCGGCCGGGCCGTACCCGAGGGCGCCCTTCGCACCCGAGGGGCATCCCGACCCCGACATGGGGCCCGCGGCGGAGGCGCTGGCGACGGCGCGCGGCGTGAGCAGGGAGCGGCAGGACGCCTACGCCCACCGCAGCCACGCGCTGGCGCTGGCCGCCGACTTCGGCGAGGAGATCGTGCCCGTCGGCGGCAGGTCCGCCGACGAGCGGCCGCGCGCGCTGCGCATGGCCACGCTCGCCAGGCTTCCCTCGGCCTTCGTACTCGGCGGCACGGTCACGGCGGGCAACTCCTCGCCCATCAGCGACGGCGCCGCCGCCGTGGCCCTGGTCCCCGACCGGCTGCGCGAAGGGCGGCCGGGGCTGCGGCTGGTGGCGGGCGCGGTCGTCGGCTGCGACCCCTCTCTGCCCGGCTGGGGCCCCGTGCCCGCCGTACGGCGGGTGCTGGGCCGTACAGGGGTGACGATGGAGCAGGTCGCCGCCGTGGAGATCGTGGAGGCGTTCGCCGCGCAGGTGCTCGCGGTGACCGACGCGCTCGAGGCCGACCTGGACAGGGTCTGTGCCCAGGGCGGCGCGCTCGCCCTCGGACACCCGTGGGGCGCGACCGGCGCGGTGGTCGTGACCAGGCTGTTCAGCAGGCTCGTGCGGGCGGGCGCGCCCCAGGGCACGCTCGGACTCGCGGCGGCCGCGGTAGGCGGCGGCCTGGGCGTCGCGGCCCTGTTCGAGGTGGTGTGAGTGATCGAGTTCACCGACGTCCACGTACGGCTCGGCCGGCGCGACGTGCTGTCCGGCATCACGCTCTCGCTGACCGAGCGCCGCGTCGGCGTGGTCGGCGCGAACGGTTCGGGCAAGAGCACGCTCGCCCGCCTGATCAACGGCCTGGCCATGCCCACCTCGGGCACGGTCACCGTCCTCGGCCACGACACCCGCCGCCACGCCGCCCGCATCAGGCGCGAGGTCGGCTTCCTGTTCACCGATCCCGACGCGCAGATCGTGATGCCCACGGTCGCCGAGGACGTCGCCTTCTCCCTGCGCCGCAAGGGCCTGTCCGCCGCCGAGGTGGCGGACAGGGTGGAGCAGGTGCTGTCGAGGCACGGCCTGGCCGACCACGCCGACCACCCCGCCCACCAGCTGTCCGGCGGGCAGAAGCAGCTCCTCGCGCTCTGCTCCGTCCTGGTGCTCGAACCTCGGATCCTGATCATGGACGAGCCCACCACGCTGCTCGACCTGCGGCACTCCCGCGTGGTGGCCGAGCTCCTGGGCGAGCTCCCCCAGCAGGTCGTCGTGGTCACCCACGATCTCGGGCTGCTCGACTCCTTCGACCGGGTGCTGGTCCTCGACGAGGGCAGAATCGTCGCCGACGGGCTGCCCTCGTCGGCGATCGACCACTATCGCAAGCTCATGTCGTGATCGGGATCTACGTTCCCGGCGACTCGCTCCTTCACCGCCTGCCCGCGTGGGCCAAGGTGCTGGGCCTGGTCGTGTCGTGCACGGTGCTCGTGCTGCTCGGCTCCCTCGCCGCGCTCGCCGGGTTCAGCGCCTTCGTCGCGACCCTGTACGTCGTCTCCGGCGTCGGGTTCACCGCCGCGTGGGCGCAGATCCGGCCGCTGCGCTGGTTCGCGCTCGTGCTGTTCGTGATGCAGTTCGTGCTGATGGGCCTCGACACGGCCGTCGTCTCCACGCTGCGCATCGTCCTCGCGGTCGCCCTGGCAGGGCTGGTCACCCTCACCACCCGCTTCGCGGACATGATGACCTTCTTCGAGCGCTGCTTCGGGCCGCTGCGCAGGGTGGGCGTCGATCCCTTCCGCGTGTCGCTGCTCCTGTCCCTCACCGTGCGCAGCGTGCCGGTCATCTCGGCGCTCGCCACCCGGGTACGCGAGGCGCAGCGGGCCCGCGGGGTCTCGTGGAGCATGCGCGCCTTCGCCATCCCGCTGGTGGTCAGCGCGCTCCGGCACGCGGACGCCCTCGGCGAGGCCCTGAGCGCCCGCGGCCTGGACGACTAACCCTGCTGGAAGCGCTCCGCGTGCTCGGCCGCCCACTGGGCGAAGGTGCGGGGCGGGCGCCCGATGATCCGCTCGACCGTCGGCACCACCGTGTACACCTCGGGCGGCGGGTTGCCCTGCCAGTCGGCCAGCAGGTCGATGAGCTCCTCGTCGTAGCCCGCCTTCCTCCAGCGCTCCCTGGCCTGCTCCTCGCTCAGCTCGACGAACTCCAGCTTCCTGCCGAGCACCTCGGCGAGCACGCTCAGCCGCTGGCGCGCAGTGAGCGTCTCGGGGCCGGTCAGCGTGTAGGACCTGCCGCCGTGCCCGCCGTCGACCAGCACTCTCGCGGAGACCTCGCCGACGTCCGCCTCATGCACGACCGCGCCGGGCACGTCGGCGAACGGCTCCTCCACCCTGCCCTCGGCCTTGATCGCCGGTGCCCAGTGGAGCGTGTTGCTCATGAAGTCGACGGCCTCCAGCCTGGTCCACTCCAGGTCGCTGGCCGCGAAGGCCTCCTCGACGGGGCCGGTCTTGCCGTTCCACAGCAGGGTGACCCGCCGTACGCCGGCCTTCTCCATCAGCTCGGCGAGCTCCGGTCCTGTGCGCAGCGTGGCGTAGTCGTCCCCGCCCATGGTCAGCAGATGCGCCCCTGTCACGCCGTCGAGCGCGGGCCCGAGGGTGGCGGGGTCGGTGAGATCTCCTCGCACCACCTCCACCCCCTCGGGCAGGTTCGCCTTGGCGGGGTCGCGGGTCAGCGCCCTGACGTGCTGCCCCTCCTTCAGCAACTGGCCGACCACGTGCCTGCCGGCTTTCCCTGTCGCCCCTGTCACGAGAAACGTCATAGCCGTGGACGCTACGCGCTCGTACCCGCGTCCCACCTCGGCCGCCGGGCCGGGCCTGCCGTACGGCTTTGGGCCTAGGACTCACCGGCGCCCGAGGCCGAGGGCGCTGACCCCTGCGGCCGGGGCGAGCGCGACGAGCGGGGACGGCGAAGGCGGAGCGGTGGCTGTCGGTGCGATCCTGCGAGGTGACGACGACGGCAAGGATGATCTAGATCTGTCGTAGCCGCTCGCTACCGTCTCGCACATGACCCACGAGAGCGTGATAGCGACCTGGCGGCAGCTGCTGCATCCCGGCAGGTCGTGGGTGCTGTTCGCCAACGGCACCTGCGTGATCCTGATGGAGCCCGACGGCGATCTGGCCGGGCAGGCCAGAGACCTGCTCCGCGAGTTCGGCCCTGTCCAGGCGGGCACGCCCGCGGGCGACTTCACCACCATCGGCCTCGACGACGCGCCCGGCTGGGCCGTGACCTGCCACCACCCCGACATCCTGACCTACGTCGCCGACGACGAGCTCGAGGCCGACGACGATCTGACCGTCGGCCTCTTCGGGCGGGGCAAGCGCGACCAGGACGGGCACGAGCTGGTCGTCGTCCATGTCGAGGACAAGCGCTCCTAGCCCGATCGGGGGCACGGCGGCCGTCATGGTCTCCAGACGGCCGCCTGGGCGGCGACGAGCGCGGCCACGTCGCCGAGGACGACGCTGTGGTCGGCCACGTGCAGGCCCAGCACGTGGTCGGGCGCGGTCGAGGGGAACAGGTGGTCGCCGCCGCTGACCTGCAGCCAGTTGACGGGCCCCTTCTCGTCCACCGCTCTGGCGCAGCGTCCGCGCAGGGTGTCGGTGTAGCGGTCGTAGCCGGTGGGGTGCCGGCTGAACCGATAGCTGCCCAGCAGCAGGGTGAGTGAGCCGTTCGGGGTGAGCGCGTTGCCGTTGAGCAGCTTCCTGGTGGGCAGGTAGGCGTCGAGGTAGGGCTCCTCGCCTCCGCGCAGGAGCTGGGCGGGGTTGACGCAGACGACCTCGTTGCCCGGCGTGGTGGTACGGCCGAAGGCTCCGTCCGGCGGCGCGCCCTCGGGCCTGTTGTAGGCGGAGAAGGAGACCAGGCAGCCGGTCGGCATCGGGTCGGCGGCCGAGGGCCTGCGGCAGACGGGGACACCGCCGTACGCGTCGGTGGCCACCGGCACGTCGATGTTGCCGCCGAGCAGGATCGCCGACACCAGGTTGCGCTGCGAGGGCGTGCCGTCGATCTTGTCTCTGAGCAGCGTGGCGAGCTGCCAGGTGCCCTGCGAGTGGCCCAGCAGGACCACGCCCCTGCGCTTGCCCGTGACGGGGTCGAGGTTGTCGTGCGTCCAGTAGTGCTCCCACGCCTGCTGGACGTCCAGGGTTCCCGGACGCATGTCGGTGGGCAGCCCCGTGATGATGCCGACCGCGAGCGCGCTGAGCGGCACCTGACGGTAGACCGGCACGAACAGCCTGCACGTGGTGGCGAGCCTGCCGATCTGCACGAGCGTGACGGCCAGTTCCTCGTCACGCGGCAGCGGGGGCAGCGAGCCGATCTGCAGCAGCGGGTTGGAGACCAGGTCGACGGTGGGGTAGGCGTAGAAGCAGTCGACGGGCGGCGGGGCGGCGACCTCGAAGGGCTCGTGGGTGAGCGTGCCGTCCGCGCCGACCCTGGTGGCGTCGAGCGGGGTGGTCGCCCCGCTGGGGTAGCGGGGCAGGGTCTGGGGAAGCCCGGCGGCGTCCTGGCCGCACAGGTTGTTCGGCTTGCCCGGTTTGCACAGCCACACAGGTTCGGCCAGCGGCCCGGCGATGCCGACGGACTCCTCGGGCGCGCCGGCCGCCGCGGGCGGCGCCCCCGCCATGGCGATGACCAGTGCGGAGAGCAGGGCACGTACGGCTCGCGACATCATCGCCTCCAGCGGGGACGGGCTGTCCCCAGATCCTGCTGGAACGATGTTCTGGAGTCACTAGGCCCGGGACGCCGCTTCCGAGCGGACTCCTGTGCGGGCGCACAACCCGTGAGGCGCAGCGCGAGCACTCCCGTGTAGAGCGCGGCCACGTCCTCAGGGCGCTCCAGCGACCTGCCGGTGAGCTGCTCGATCCTGTCCAGCCTGTTGCGGACGGTGTTGCGATGGCAGTAGAGCCGTCTGGCCAGGTCGGCGGTGGACTCCCCCGTCTCCAGCCAGATCTCGAGCACCTCCAGCAGGCGGGCGCTCTCCCTGCTGCCGAGCAGCGGGCCGAGCACCGTGCCCGCCAGCCGTTCGGCGAGGTCGGGGCTTGCGGCCAGCAGCGCGCCCACGGGCCGCGCGTCCACCGTGGCCACGCCCGTGGCACCCGCGGGCAGGCTCGCCCGCGCCAGCGTGGCAAGACGCAGCGCCGCAGCCGTCTCGGTCAGCCGCTCGTACGGCGGGCTGACGCCTGCCCTGCCGTCCATGCCCTCGAAGGCGCGGACGGGCAGCACCCCCACCTGGTCCTCGGCGCGCAGCCGCCACGCGCTCCCCCTCGGCATCGTCACGCCGAGGTCGGCGACCACGCACAGGTAGGGGCCACTGGCGGGCAGGCCGAGCGCCTGCGCGCTGCCGTCGAGCGCCGTCCAGTCGCTCACCCTGCCCTCGATGAGCAGGTCCAGCAGCACCAGCCGTTTCCGCTCGTCGTGCCTGGTCAGCTCGACCACGGTCTCCCTGTAGCTCTCGGTGACCGCCACCGAGTAGGCGTCGACGAGGGTCCAGACCGTGGTCATGGAGGTGGCCAGCGTGTCGACGGGGTAGCGGGGATCGGCCGTCGCCCGCTCCACCAGGCTCTCCCAGACCACCCTGAACCCGATCCTGTAGGCGTGGAGCAGCGCCCCCAGCGGGAAGCCCTGCGCCGCCCGCAGGCGAGCGGTCTGCCTGGCCGCCTCCGTGGAGGGCGGGCGCTGCTCGGCCAGGTCGGTCAGCTGCGTGACGAGGTTGCGCCTGTTGTGCTCCCTGACCTCGGCCAGTCTTTCTGTGTCGAGCGCGGCGTAGGTCGCGTCCTCGGCCACGATCGCCGTGAAGACCCTGCGGGTCAGCTCGGGAACCTCCCGCAGCAGACCGGCGGCCAGCCGGGCCACGGGAGGGTGGTCCACCCTGTGCGGTCGCACATCATCCCCCTGAGGAGAGGTCTGCGTCGGAGGGGAAGTCGCCCAGCCCCTCGTGGCGGACCCGCCAGGAGCCGTCGCGGGGGAAGCCGTCCTGTTTGGCCATCATCGCGACGGCGGCGAGCAGGCCGCCGTTGGCGGGCAGGTAGACGCTCAGCCCTCCAGGGAACTGCGGCACGTGCCCGCTGACGAGTGTCATGTTCTTGCCGGTGTCCATGAGCAGCGCGTCGACCGCCGAGGCGGGCCTTCCGAGCTTGGTGGCGCACATCGCCAGCACGGGGTAGTCCCAGCCCCAGGTGGTGCGGAAGTCCCAGCGGGCCAGCACGTCGTCGTAGGTCGCCGCCATGGTCTCCAGGTCGATCAGCGGGGTCCTCGGCAGGAAGCCGAGCGCCATCAGCATCGAGGGATGGTCGTCGGGCAGGGTGTAGGGCTCGACCGCCACCGCCGCGTAGCGGCCCTCTCGGACGGCGGGCCTGGCCAGGCCGTCGATGACGGCGTCCCAGTCGGCGCGTCTTTCCATGCCGAGCCGCTCCCTCCAGCTCTGCGCGACGCCCAGCGCCCAACGCCAGTAGGTCAGCTCGAACGTCGGGTCGGCCGTACGCGCCCTGCCCGGGTAGTAGGTCTCCTGCGCGGGCACGACGGGCGGCCCGAGATGGCAGGTGCCGCCGTCCCACTCGGCGAAGTCGGCCATGAACTCGGCGGTCCCGAAGACGATCTCCTTGTGCCGCTCCAGCACGTCGGGGTCGTCGCTGTTCAGCCTGAGCAGCTCGGCGTAGTAGATCGGGTGCGGCTGCTGCCAGATGATGAACGCGCCGATGTCGGACGGCGACTCGCGCCCGTCGGGGCCGGTCTGCTTGGGCCAGCGCACTCCGGCGTAGCCCTGCCGCCGCGCGCTCTCCCTGCCCACGCCGAGGATCGACCCGTACCAGCCGAGACCCCTTTCGAGCAGGTCGGGCCTGCCCCACACGGCGAAGTGCGCGGCGTGCCACCAGTGCATCTCCAGGTGGAACTTGCCGCCCCACGAGTTGTGGACCAGCCCCGACTCCTGCGGCGGCAGCACGCCCGCGCTGTGGACGGCGGTGAGGTAGCGGGACAACACGACCCTGCGCTCGAGCTCGGGGGCGCGGGGGTCGGTGCTGCCCTCGAAGCTCACGGCGGCGCCGCGGGTCCAGAAGTCGCGCCAGTGCGCGGCGGCCGCCGCCCTCACCTCCTCGAAGCCCGGCAGGTCGCCTGTCCGCACCGGGCCGAAGGCGACCGTGGCGTGGAGGGCGGGGGCGGCGGTGGAGAGCTCCAGCTCGGGGCCGATCACGCTGTCGGCCGCCACCCGCACGACGTAGCAGGCGTCGCCGACCGTCCGCACGGCCGACGCCCTGCCGTACACGGTCTCCTGCGTCAGCCGTTCGTCCTTGACCAGTGGGTCGCCCTGGTCGGGGAAGGACAGCCTGAGCCGCAGCTCCCCCGCGGCCAGGAGCGGCGACTCCACCCTGGTGGCCACCAGGTGGAGGCGCGGGTGGGCGACCGTCCACACCTCGACGGGACGGCCCAGCACCTCGAAGCGCGCGTGCACGCAGCCCGTCCACAGGTCGAGCTCGACGCGCGTGGCCTCAAGGTCGCCGAGCGCGACCCGTCCGCAGGGGAAGTCGAGGCCGAGCCTGCCGAGGTCGAGCCTGCGCGGGTTGGCGTACAGCCACGCCGCCGCCTCGGGCACGGGACCGAGCCCGTCGGGATAGCGCACCTCGCCCCGCCTGGTCGCGTAGCCCGTGGAGGCCTCGTCCAGCGTGTACGGCGCGGCAGGCTCCGTGGCGTACCACCCCCACGTGGACTGGGTGCGCAGCGGCACGGGGAAGTCGTCGAGGTCGAACTCCCTCACGGGCAGCCGCCTGACGCCGTGCTCGTCGGTCACCAGGGCCGGCCTGGGCGGCAGTTCGTGCTCGGCGGGGAAGGTCTGCAGCCCCGTGACGTCGACGTTGAAGGCGAAGTCGCCGTTGCCGACGCTCAGCGTCGAGGAGGGATGCCACGCCGTCACGACGACGTTGTGGGCGCGGACCAGCCGCTCACGGTCGATCATCGCGCACCCTCGCCGCCAGCTCCTCGAGGCTGTCCGGGTCGATCTTCGAGCCGGGGAACCTGGCCAGGCGGCTCAGCGGGATCGAGCCGAGGGTCCTGGCGTACTCCTCGCTCAGGAAGCGGGACGGCTCCCGCGCCACGCCGAGCAGCGCCGTACGGCCCGCGTCGTCGGCGAACCAGTCGCCGAGCGGCGAGTCCGGCGTCAGCGGCGGCCGCCTGCCCGCCACGTCGAGGGTGACCTCCGCGTGCAGGCGCAGGTCCCTGGACGAGGCGCCCACGTGGACGCTCGCCGTGCCGGGTTCGGCCGCCCATCGGCCCTCCCGCACGTCGAAGTAGGAGAAGTCGCGATAGCCGAGGCCGAAGCGGACCACGGCGCTCTCGCCCGGCTCCAGCGCGACCTTGGTGAAGCCGCGCAGCTCCCTGACCGGCCGTCCGACCGTGGCGCTCGGCGCCGACACGTAGAGCTGCGCCACCTCACGCCCCTGCCTGCCGCCCGTGTTGGTGACGCGGGCCGCGACCTCGACCTCGATCTCCTCGTCGGCTCCCTTCACCGACACCGTGAGGTCGGAGTAGGCGAAGGTGGTGTAGGACAGGCCGTGGCCGAAGGGGTAGGCGACCTCACCGCGCACGGCGTCGTGGTAGCGGTAGCCGACGAAGACGCCTTCGCCGTACCTCACCTGGTCGGGGTCGCCGGGGAAGTTCAGGAAGCTGGGGGTGTCCTCCAGGCGCAGGGGGATCGTCTCTGCCAGCCGTCCCGACGGGTTGGCCACGCCGTACAGCAGGTCGGCGAGGGCGCCGCCGCCCGCCTGGCCGAGCAGCCAGCCCTCCAGGATCGCGGCCACCCGCGCGTCCCATCCCGACACGGCCACCACACCGCCGTTGGACAGCACGACGACCGTCGTCGTGCCCGTGGCGATCACGGCGTCGAGCATCGCGCGCTGGCCTGCAGGCAGGTCGAGGTGGGCGCGGTCGTAGCCCTCCGACTCCTCGCCCTCGGGCAGGCCGAGGAAGACCACCGCGACCTGCGCCGCGGCGGCGACCTCACGGGCCTGCTCGACGAGCGCCTCGTCGGGCTCGCCGTGGTCGAGGCGGTAGCCGGGGGCGAAGGGGAGGTCGGCGCCGGCGAGGGCGCGCATCTCGGTGAGCGCGTCGTCCAGCCTGGTCGGCACGATCTGCGAGCTGCCGGCGCCCTGGTAGCGGGGGGTGCGGGCGAGCTCGCCGAGGACCGCGACGGAGGTGGAGGTGGCCAGCGGCAGGACGCCGTCGTTCTTCAACAGCACCGCGCACTGCGCGGCGACCTCGCGAGCCAGCCGGTGATGCGCGCAGGCCCGCACCCCGTCGATCTCGACGGCCCCTCCGCCCTCGGCGACCATCACGGCTCCGGGTCGCGCGCCGGGGGCCGACGCGACAGAGTCTTCGGGCTGGACGGCGGAGGACTCCGGGAGGAGGGCTTCGGGCTGGGCGGCGCGGGCTTTGGCGACGAGGGCCAGGACGCGCGAGACGGCGAGGTCGAGCAGGGCGGGGTCGAGCCTGCCGATCCTCACGGCCTCGACGAGCAGCGCGTCGGTGATGCCGCCCGAGGTGGGCATCTCCAGGTCGAGCCCGGCCCACACCCCCGCCACCCTGTCGTCGACCGCGCCCCAGTCGGACATGACCAGGCCGTCGAACCCCCACTCCTCGCGCAGGACGGTGGTGAGCAGCCAGCGGTTCTGGGAGGCGTACTCGCCGTTGACCTTGTTGTAGGCGCACATCACGGTCCACGGTCTGGCGCGCTTCACCACATGTTCGAAGGCGGCCAGGTAGATCTCGCGCAGCGTGCGCTCGTCCACCTCGGCGCTGACCCTCAGCCTGTTGGTCTCCTGATTGTTGGCGGCGAAGTGCTTCAGCGCGGCGCCGACGCCGCTCGACTGCACGCCCTCGACGAGCGCCGCCCCGAGCACGCCGCTGACCAGCGGGTCCTCCGACAGGTACTCGAAGTTGCGACCGCACAGCGGCGAGCGCTTGATGTTGATGCCGGGGCCGAGCAGCACCTGCACGCCCAGCGCCCGCGCCTCGGCCCCGAGAGCGGCGCCCACCCCGCGTAACAGGTCAGGATCCCAGGAGGAGCCGAGGGCGACGGCGGGCGGCATGCAGGTGGCGGGGATGCTGCGGCCGATGCCGAGATGGTCGCCGCCCGTGAGCTGACGGCGCACCCCGTGGGGACCGTCGCTCAGCGTGATCGAGGCGATGCCCGCGCGTTCGACGGGCTTGGTGGTCCAGAGCGACGCCCCCGAGGTCAGCGCCGCCTTCTCGGCGAGGGTCAGGTCGTTCACGGCGTGATCGTGTCCAGGTAGGCCTCGAGCGAGGCGAGCAGGTCGAATTCGGGGTCGATCAGCCACTGGGTCTGCAACCCGTCGAGGACGGCGATGAGCACGGGACCCGTGGCCCTGGCGTCGACCTCGCCTCTGCTCTGGGCCTTGGCGAGCGTGGTGGAGAACAGTTCACGGCTGGTGCGGTAGCGCTGCACGAAGAAGTCGTGGGCGGGATGCTCGGGATCGCAGGCCTCGGCCGAGAGGGTCACGAACAGCCGCATGACGCCCGCGGTGTCCATGTTGCGGATCATGAGCTCGCGGACCGCGAGGCGGAAGCTGCCCAGCTCCTCCCAGGTCTCCTCGAACCAGGTGGTGTCGGCCTCGCTGCGCTCCTGCAGCAGCGCGGCGAGGAGCTCCTCCTTGGAGGGGAAGTAGTGCAGGACGCCCGCGAGCGTGAGCCCGACCTGGGCGGCCACGTCCCGCAGGGAGGCTCCTCTGTAGCCCTTGAGACTGAACAACTCGCGGGCTGCGGCGAGGATCTGCTTTCTGCGTGCGACGCCCACGGAGGAGGGCTTTCGAGCGGTCATGAGATCAAGGCTAACAAAAACCACCAATCAGTTGGTAGGTTTTTTGCATGCCGCTCGACCCCCTGCTCGTTCCGCTGCTCGAGGTCCACTCCTCACTGCCTCCCACCCCGGAAGGGACAAGCGCCGCCGAGCGCCGCCGCGAACGCGACGAGGCCAGGCGATCGGCCGATGGGAGCCCCTACGCCAGGTACATCGAGGCCGCGCCCGACGTGGACGAGGTCTACGAGGACAGCGTCCCGCCCGACGGCGTCGCCGTCCGCGTCTACCGTCACGGACCCGTGAGTGCGGGCACGCTCGTCTACTACCACGGCGGCGGCTGGTGGTCGGGCCACCCCGACGACTCCGACACCCGGTGCAGGACCATCGCCGCGGGCACCGGCCTCACGGTGGTCAGCGTCGACTACCGCCTCGCCCCCGAACACCGCTTCCCTGCCGGGGCGGAGGACTGCTACCGCGCGCTGGAGTGGGCGGCCGAGAGCTTCGGCCCCGGCTGGCTGGGCGTCACGGGAGAGAGCGCGGGCGGCAACCTCGCCGCGGTGATGGCGCTGCTGGCGAGAGAGCGCGGCGGGCCCACGCTCGATCTCCAGATCATGGAGATCCCCGCCTTCGACCTCACACTGTCCTCCCCCTCGATCGCGACGTACGCCGAGGGTTACGTGCTGACGGCCAAGGAGCTGCGCTGGTGCGTCGAGAACTACCTCGGCGGCCACGACCCCGCCGACCCGCTCGTCTCCCCGCTGTTCGCCGACGACCTGACAGGGCTGCCTCCCGCGGTCATCCTGACGGCCGAGTGCGACCCGCTCGCCGACGACGGCAGCCGCTACGCCGCACGACTGCGTGAGAGCGGGGTGCCCGTGACGCACGTGGAGTTCGAAGGGCAGGTCCACGGCTCGCAGATGCTCACCGGACTCCTGCCCGTCGCCCGCGCCTGGCGGAAGACCCTGCTCGACTCCATCAGGGCGAGCCTGAAGTCCTGACCACACCGCCGCCCGGTGAGTCGAAGACCATCACCGGGCGGCCCTCGTCCCACGCGGGCCAGCCCGGGTCGCCGTCCTTGACGAAGCGCACCCACGCGGCGTGCATCCTGTCGGCCAGCTCCAGCGGACGGCCGGACCCGCCGATCATCTCGGCGTCGGAGCTGTCGAGCGTGTCGAAGACGTAGGCCAGCTCCGTCGCGTGCGCGGCGCCGAGATCCATGACGGGCGAGCGCCACGCGAACTCGTACATCCACGTGCGTCCTCGGCGGGCGTCGGCCAGCGCGTTCATCGGCCTGCGCAGCAGCGCGTCGGTGACCAGCGCGCCGAAGACGTCGCCGCTGCTCGCACCTGGGCGGGCCGCGAAGTCCCTGAAACGCACTCTGGCAGCCAGCACGTGGAGCCGGCCGATCTTGTCGATCTTCCCTGTGGGCACCGTCCACAGCCTGAACTCCTCGGCCGTGTGGCCCATCATGAGCGGGATGTCCGCGCCCGCGCCCGCCAGCAGGGCGGTTCCGGGGTCCGAGGGAACCAGCTCGTCTCCCGGCACCACGCCGAAGCCCACGCCCTTGGCCAGCACCCGCGTCTGGCAGGCCAGCAGCTCCTCGGGCGGCACCCGCGCGAACTCCTCCCGCGTCGCCCGCACTCCGAGCTCCTTGGCCATCAGGCGGGTGATCCGCCTGGCCTTGCCCGCCCGCCCAGGAGCCAGCGGACCGCTCTGCACGACGGCCTGGGCGAACAGCTCGCCCGCCGAGGGATGGGCGAGCAGCGCGGCCACCGCCCCGCCGCCTGCCGACTGGCCCGCCACCGTCACCCTGCCCGGATCCCCTCCGAAGGCCGCGATGTTGTCGCGCACCCAGCGCAGCGCGGCGAACTGGTCGGCCAGCCCGAGGTTGGCGGGTGCGTCGTCGAGCACGGAGAAGCCCTCGGCGCCCAGCCGGTAGTTGATCGACACCAGCACGACGCCGTCACGGGCGAAGGCGCTCCCTTCGTAGGTGGCGAGGGCGTTGCCGCCCCTGGTGAGCGCGCCGCCCGGCACCCACACCATGACGGGGTGCCCCGTGCCCTCCGCCGGCGCCCAGATGTTGAGGTTGAGCACCTCCTCGCCGTGGATGATCAAGCTGGGCAGGACCTTCTCCAGCCCTCCGGCGTACGGCACCTGCGGCGGTGTGGGGCCCATGCTCGTCGCCTCTCGCACGCCGGCCCACGCGTCGTGCGGCCTGGGCGGCGCGAACCTGTCGGCCCCGTACGGCGCGGCGGCGTAGGGCACGCCGAGGAACCTGGCCACGCCACGCTCCACCGTCCCCCGCACCCTGCCCTGGGCGGTCTTGACGATCATGCCGGCTCCACCACGGCCGTGCGCCGCTCGGCCAGCCGCCGCGAAGCCTCGCGCGCCACCTCACCGCTGATCGGGTAGAGGAGGAAGGCCAGCGCGCCCACCAGGCCGATCCCCGCGGGAACGAGACTCTGCGCCATGAGGATGCCGTCCAGCGTCTCCTCGCTCTGCGCCACTCCGCCGCTGCGGTAGCCGGTCAGCGCCAGCGTGTACGCCAGCAGGCCGCCGCCCACACCCCCTCCCGCCTTGGCCGCGAACGAGGTCATCGCCGTGAGTGAGGCCTCGGTCCTGAAACCGTGCTTCCACTCGGTGTAGTCGGTCAGCTCGGCCAGCAGCACCAGGCTGAGCGACACCGCCCCGCCCAGGCCCACCCCCGTCAGGGCGAAGCAGGCCAGCACAGGCACGGGATCGGGTGGCACGGCCATCAGCGCCGCCAGGCCCGTGATCGACACGCCCAAGCTCGCCACGTAGAGCGGCTTGGCCCCGGCCCGCCTGGCCAGCACGGGCACCGCCACGGCCCCCGCCACCATCGGGATCGCCATCACGAACGCCGCCGCCGACAGGTACACCGTGTCGCCGATGTAGTAGAGGAAGAAGTACGGCATCGCCGCCGTGAGCGCCCCGCTGGCCGCCTGCACCGACACCTTCGACAGCAGCAGGATCGGCACCGCCCTGCCGGAGAAGAACACCCTGCGCACGTCCGACAGGCGGTAGCGCTCGGGCGAGAGCGGCACCACCCTCTCGCGCACCCGCAGCACCATGACGACGACCAGGCAGAACCCCAGGATCGCGGAGCCGATGACGTAGGTGAGCCATCCGCGTGTGCCCCCTCCCAGCAGGTTCACGACCGGCAGCGTCAGCCCCGTGGCCAGCGCCGCCGCGAACAGCCCGGTGACGCCGACGATCGCGGCGAGCTGGCCGCGCGCTCCCTGGTCTGCGCTCATCGCGGGCACCAGCGAGGTCATCGGGATCTGGAACAGGTCGAGCAGCAGGCCCCACAGCAGGTAGGTGATCCACAGGGCGACGAGCGCGTCGGGCAGGAGCGCGGGAACGACGAAGAGCGCGATGACGCAGCACACGCATAACACCGCGCCGACGAGCACGTACGGTCTGAACCTGCCCCAGCGGGTGGGAGGGAGGTGGTCGACGAGGTAGCCCATGATCGGATCGCTGGCGCCGTCGGCGACCCTGGCGACCAGCATGAGCGTGCCGACGGCCGCCGCGCCCAGGCCCACGATGTCGGTGAGGTACAGCAGGAGGAAGCCGGAGCCCGCGCCCATCAGCACGCCACCCCACACCCCCGAGAAGAAGGCGAACTTCTCCGCCATGCCGGGCCTGTCGTCCATCCCGCCACCCCTCGCTCGAAGACCTACCAACTGATAGGTAGATGCTTCAGGCTAGAGTCGGGCGTCATGCACCGTCAATGCTCGCCGCGCTCCAGCCGGCGCACCGTCGACTCGACATGACGATCGACCACGTGTGGCGGCTCGCCGTTCGCGAGGGCCGAGGCGACCTGCTCGATCGCGAACGTCTCCGCCCACACGCGCGCTCTCCTGTAGGTCTCGCCGTCCACCGCCGACCTCACGGCGTCCCACCCGTGCCAGGCCAGGCAGGTGGCGTCCACAGCGGGATCGAAGGGCTGGGCGAGATCCCAGTCGAGCACCCCGACCAGGTCGCCGTCCGGACTCCAGTGCACGTTGTCGCCGCCCAGATCCCCGTGAACCAGACTCGCCGTGACCTTGTCGAGCTCAAGGGCCGCCTCGATCCTGCGCCGCGCCTCCGTCCGCACATGGACGGGCAGCCGGGGCAGCACCTCCTCCACGAGGATCTCCTCCCAGCGCTCCCTGCCCGCGTAGGCGTGCGGCTCGTCCAGCACGTCCTCCACCAGTCGGAGGTCCACGGAGGCGAGGGCGTCGAGCAGGCCGCGCAGCTTCGCGGGATCCCCGCTCCCCCGAGGATGCGCGGCGCCGTCCACCCAGCTCACGGCGACGGCCACGCGGCCTGCGATCGTGGAGACGGGGACGAGCGGGGTGGGCACCTGGAAGGGCAGGTCCATCCGGGCCAGCCGAGCCAGCAGTTCGGCGCAGCGGGGCAACGAGGCCGCCGCCGCTTCCGTGCGCGCGACACGGACGGCGGCCGCGCCGGGGAGGAGAACCACGTCGTGGAACTGCCCTCCGCCGAACCTCGCTCCGTCGAGGGACACGCCGGGCAGCAGCTCGGCCGCCAGATCGAGAAGGTGGGGAGAGGGGAAGATCGACATCCGCCGACACTACCTACCTGGGGAGCTCGCCGGGCTCGTCCACGACGCCCGCCGCGACTTCGGCACTGGCGTAGAAGCTCCCCGCGGTGAAGACGACGTCGCCGTTGATGACGTGGTCGCGCACGTAGTCCACCCGCCTGCCGAGGAACTCGTAGGTCGTGGCGTCGAGGACCAGGTACGACCTGGCCACCACCTGGCCGTCCGCGTCGCGCTCGGTGCCGACGCCTGGAGCACCCCACTCGTAGGCGATGCCGATGCCCGTCCTGCCCGCCGCGTCACGTACGCCGGAGTCCACCCGCACGCCGGGGATCTCGGCGAGGGCGCGGAAGATCGCTCCCCGCAGCCTGGGTGGCACGGGCACCTCCTGCTCGAGGTAGACCGACAGCACCCGGAAGGCCCGCGCGTCTGGAGGCTCCCCGAGGCCCGCCTCCTCCTTCGGCTTGGTCGCCCAGTGCCTGTCGCCCTTGACGTGCGCCAGGAGCCTGCCGGGGTCGGTGGGCAGCTTGGCCAGCCTGGCCGCGTACCCCCGCGGGCTCAGGTCGTCGTCATCCGGGTCCGGCCTGTGGTGGTGCTCCTCCAGCGGGCCCTGCCCCTGGCGTACGGCCTGCCGGGTGCCGTCGTAGCGGGTCCAGTACTCCTGGACCTCGGCCGTCGCTTCGCCCGGCTGCTTGACCAGGGTCTTGCGGTACAACCACTGGTCGGGGCGGGGCGCCGGGGCGGGAGCGTGCCGCTCGGAGACCTGAGCGGCCTGTCTCAGCACAGCCTCCGCGCTCATGGGCACCGTCCCGGTGATGACGATCGGGCGCATGCCCTGGGTGGGCGCGCCGATGCCGCTCACCACCACCGCCGCCGCCAGCGCCCCGCCCACCGCGAGCAGGGACGGCGCCATCCAGAACCGGCGCCGGCGCCTCAGCGCGCGGACGCGCAGGGCCCTCAACCGCTCCACCCCGGGCTCGGGCGCGTCCGCTCGCATGCCGCTCAGCAGCTCCAGGTCATCCACGGGTGGTCTCCTCTTCGACAGCGGACGGGTCGACCCCGCCCAGGGCCGCACGGGTCTTCCTCCTGGCCCGGTGCAGGCGCGAACGCACCGTGCCGACAGGGATGCCGAGCGCCCGCGCCACCTCCTCGTAGCTGAAGTCGGCCCAGGCGATCATCAGCAGGACCTCGCGGTCCTCGGGCGACAGCACCGCGAGCGCCTCCGCCAGCTCCTGGTGCGCCGCCGAGGCCGACACGCGGGCCTCCACTCTGTCGGCGTAGCTCTCCGCCACCTCGTCCGTCCCGGTTCTGGCCAGCGCCAGGTACGCCCTGACCTCGGCGCGGCGGTGTTTGCCGATGAGGTTGGCGGCGATGCCGTACAGCCACGGGCGGGCGTCACGGTGGGCGGTGTCGTAGCGGGTGAGCCGGCGGAAGGCCGCCAGGAACGTCTCGGCCACGACGTCGTCGGCCAGCGAGTCGCCCAGCCGGCGGGTCACGTATCGGTGGAGCGCGGGAGCGTGCCGGTCGAACAGCACGGAGAAGGCGGCGGGATCTCGCCGGGCACGGTCGATCACCTCCGCGTCGTCCGGTTCGCCATGGGTGATCAAGCGTGAGCTCCGTTCCTTGGGGCCGATCACTCCCTTTCACCCGCAAGCGGCGATCGAGTTCTCGTCGCGTCGAGGTCGTGGATGCCCGGCGTCGCTCACCGAGGGAGCGGCCCCTGACGTTGTCAGCAGCCCACGCCAGTTGGTCCGGCCATCATCGAAGTGCGCACCCTCCAGCAGAGCACGCAGGCGACGCGAGACGCGCGCCGCCGCCCGCCGAACTCAGGCGCCGAGCGGGATACTGCAGACCCTCCAGCCGGGGCTAGCCTGGAAAGGTGAGCATCACCGCTGGTGGCTACGCGTGGGGACCCGAGTCTGGTCGGCTCCTGGTCAACACGACGCGTACCGGGCTGGGCGCGAAGGCCGGCCACGATCTCACCATCGGGGTCACGCGCTGGCGCGGCGACGCCACGATCGACCCCGCCGACCCGGCCAACTGCTCGGTGACCGTCGAGGTCGACGCCGAGTCGTTCGAGGTCCAGGAAGGAACCGGCGGCGTCAAACCGCTGACGAGCTCCGATCGTGAAGAGATCGCGAAGATCGTTCGAGAGAAGGTCCTTCACAGCGGCCGCCACCCCACGATCACGTTCAGGTCGTCACGGGTCGAGGGAAGCGCGGAGTCGTTCCGCATCGAGGGCGACCTCACCATGGTCGGCGTCACCCAGCCTGTGACGGTACAGGGCGCGCTGACCGAGGGCCGCGTACACGGCTCGGCGACCGTCCTGCAGTCCCGCTGGGGGATCCGGCCCTACTCGGCGTTCTTCGGCGCCCTCAGGGTGAGCGACGAAGTCGAGATCCACTTCGACCTCACCCTCACACCGAAGCAGTAACCCCGACCGCGCACCCGACTCCTCAGCGCGGGCATCGGACCCGCCCGACAGGAGCCCGCTCGAACGGGTCACCTAGCTTGACGTTGGCGCCGCCGATTTCGCGGTACCCGTTGGGGGCCTGGGAATGGACTTCGCGCGTACGGTCACCTCTGCTCGTCGGGCGTGAAAGACCAGACGTAGTGTGAAGGTGTCCAAGGTGAACAGGTGGCCGCCGTCCCAGTCGAAGCATTCGACCTGCCCAGGCGGGGCGTCAGACTGAGCGGCCACGCTGTCATGACCTTGCCGGTCCTCACGCCACTCGACGACGCGAACGTCTTCGAACCGGAAGGCCACGACAGGCGTCTCGGACAGCTCGGGCGGAGTCCACCGCGGATCGTGGAGAAACTCCAACTGCAGCACCGGCCGCCTGCCTGGCTCATAGGTCAGGCGCCTGAAGTCGGTGTCGTGGAGGTAGACATGGGCGTTCTCCTCGGTCCAGAACTCGTACAGCCCTGCCTTGGGGGTGACGCCACGATCCTTGTCCTCCGTCACGCCGGCGAACTCGGTCACGGACATGAGCACATGGTCCTCCAGACGGAAACGACCTGGGCAGGCCCCGAGCAGTGCCGGCGGTGAAGTCTCCCTACCGCCAGAACGCGTGACTGGATCGGTTGTCCTCCGCTCGGTCGTAGATCGCACGAAGCCACGGTTGGCGAACCTCCGGCAGCCGGGCCAGCGTGTGGAGGAACACCCCTCGGTCGGCCCGGAACGAGAAGGCCGGCAGCAGCGGTGGAGGGTCGTCGCGATAGACGCCTTCAGGTAGCCCGCCCGACGCGGGGCGGAGTCGCCGATCGCGGTTGAAGGCCACATACATCCACACATCGGCAGCCAGCGGCACCGTCGATCCCGCGCAGGACGACCACGTCTCCCCGGTCTGCGGATGCCGCGGAACCAAGGCGATGTCCGCGGCCGTGTCGGGCAGGCCCGGCCCGGCCAGGGCCAGGCTCTTCGCCGGCGACCTGGGTGGGAGCAGGGCATCGAGCGCCGGACGGAACGCATCAGCGACAGGGCCATCGGGAACCACCACCCGCATGCCGCCCGACGCGGCCAGCAGGTGAGCCAGCGCCACCGCGACCGCCGCCTCCCACACCGGACTCCACGCCCCGAGCGGCTCAACCGGCGGTGTCTCTGGCTGCTCGGGCAGGTCCTCCCAGCTGAGCACCCGGCGGGAGGGCGCATCGACGTCGAGGAGACGTACGGCGCGCGGGTCCAGCCACACCACCTGCCAGCACGAGCAGTCGTCGATGAGGGTGGCCACGGCATGCCCGCATCGCGTGCAGGCCAGGTTCGGTCCGTCCCTGCCGTCCAGACCGCAACAGTAGCCGTCACATCGCTCCAGGATCAGAACGGTCCCGCGGACGTCGCCCGGTGCGACCGCGACCGCTCCCGGCGGCCCGTACGACAGGGCGTGGGTCGGCGCGTACACGCCGCGGGCGGCTGCTTCCTCCGCACCGATCTCCTCCCACTTGCGCCACGGCGGCCCGGAGGGCTCTGGATCCACCGCGTAGGTCCCCGGCTCCAGAAGCGCGGGAAGCAGGTCATGGCCGTGACACTGATGGGCGTGGGCGGGGAGCGCGACCTGCGACACCGGTGAGGTCAGCACGGTGCCACAGCCGGCGCACGCGAACACAGCCATTTCCCCTCCAGCCTCACCGTGCCTGAACCACGCGAAAGCCCTGGTCGTACGACCAGATTCCCTTCGTTTCCGGGCTCATTTGTAGACGATCGGCTCGGTCTCCTTGCCGGGAAACACCATGACCAGCAGCTCGACTGCCCCGTCCGGCGGGTCGGGCACCTGGTAGACGAGCTCCCGACCACGCAGATGCACCCGCACGCGATAGAACCCCGGACCACCCGGCGTGAGATCCGGCAGCGCGGTGGCCTGGTTGTCGACGATCACCAGCGACCCGCTCGGGCTCTCGTAGCCGACCTCGACCACCTCGTCCCACCCCTTGGTCTCCAGCGGCGGCGGCTTCGCGTACGACTCACCGGTGACGCACGCGTGCCCGCTCTCGTCAGCCGCCCAGATCGCCAGCGCTCCCCGCTCGCTCCCGACCAGTTCCTCGGCCAGGTCGGGAATCGTGCCCTCGAACCCCTCGTCCCACCCGTTGATCGTCCAGGACTCCGTCCACATGGTGGCGCGCGCCAGCCGCACAGGCTTCGCCCGCGGCCGGTGCGCGGGATGCGCGGCGCAGGCCTTCTCACCCTTGGCGAAGAACGCCCGCTGCTCCTCCTGCCGCCGTCGTCCCTCGTTCTCCTGCGCCTGGGCCACCACCGGGCACAGGCTCCCCAGCGCTCGCGCGTACTCCGACCGCAGCGCGCCCTCAATGTCATGTTCTGCCATCTTGCAGAGCCGATATCCCCGCTCCAACAGCACCTGATCCGAAGCCACCGCCAAGGCCTCCCCTTCGCCGTGGAAGACGGTATGGCCGTGGACGCGGCAGAGGAAGTCCTTCTCCGCCTTGCTGAACCCTTTGGCGGTGCCGTCGCCGGAACCGTCGCAGTCGAGCTCGCTCTCGGTGCTCATCCTGCCGGGAAAGGCGGACGTCGTCGGGACTAGGAGGAGCGCCATCATCGTCAGGGCGGCGAACGTGGCACGGAGGAACCGACCTCTCCGCACAAAGGGCCGGCGTACGGCAAGCAGTATCAGAAGAGGCGGCGCCAAGGAGAGGAGACCGGTGCGCACGCTCAGACTCATCGCCTCCGGTGGACCCCACGCGTCGAGGCACTCGGCACCGATGGCGGCATCAAGGATGAGCAGCAGGAAGTGAGAAACGTCGCAAAGGAGCAGCGCACCGACCGCGGCCCGGGCCAGGGCTCGGGCGAGCCGTTCCCGCCCGGCGCGAACGGCCAGGTACCAGCCCAGGAAGCCGAGCACGATCAGGGGAGCGCCGCCGTACCAGAACAGCGGGAGGCCTGACATGAACCACAGCTGATCGCTGAGCTCGTTGCCTAAGCACCGTCCGGCGGACCCCCACGTGAACGACCCGCCACCGCCATCGTCGATCCAGAAGTAGACGGTGGGACTCACCGCGGTGAGCAGGGCCGCCACCCAGAGGATCGATGATCGTCGGGACACGGGACCGATGGTACGGGGTCACACTCGCGCGAGCCGCCGGCGATGGGGCCCGCGGCCAGCCGGCGTTCGGTCCACGAACGCCAGGAGAAGGCCGATCTTGGGAGGCGGAGTGTCACGTCACCCGTGTGGCTATCCGTAAGTCGACGAGGACGGTCGGATCGTCACCGCGCCCGGCATGAGTTCCCTTCCCACAGAATGGCTCCGGCTCTCAAGATTCACATGAGGTATCAGATGTGCGGCTGGATCTGACTGGAGGGTCGCGGTTCGGCTGGAGGGCGGGCCATGGAGTCGACCGCCGTATGGTTCCCGTGATTGACGAGGCGGTGGAGGGCGATCAGCCCATAACCGAGCAGCACGAAGCAGACGGCCAGCGCCACCGCCATGAGCAGGACTCCGCCGTACCCGAACCTGTCCACATTCAGAAACGGATAGGGGTATCGCTTCCATGCGTGTGGAGGCAGCAGGGCGCCCCGGACCAGGGCGAAGACCATGTACACCACCGGATAGGCCAGCCAGGCAGGGGCGGCCGCCCACCTCGGCCGAGGGGCGGTCCTGTCGAAGGCCAGCCAGTCGATCACGGCCATGATCGGTGTCACGTAATGGAGGAGGAAGTTGCCGAGGCCGGGACCGGTGAGGGACAGGTGCTCGAAGGGGTTGGCTCCACGCATGCGCAGAAAGTGCCACACCAGCCCGGTTATCACGATGTAGAGCGTCACCGCCCCCTTGACCCCGGTGGAGGGCCGCCGTCTGGTCACCACTCGCCAGGAGCAATATCCCGCGAGCATCAGATTGCTCTGCACGGTGAAGAGCACGAGCGGGTTCAGCGGGTCGGCCAGGGGCATCCACGTACAGCTCAAGCCGGTCACCGCGACCAGGATCAACACCAAGCGGAACATCGTCGCCCAAACCATGAAGATCACGGTCGCACGTCCATGTCGTCCGCGCTGAAAAATCGACGGTGGTCGATGGATTCCGGCGGTTACCGCGGGATCAACTGCGCCACCAGTCGTCGAGGGGGGTGACCGGAACGGTCCGCTTGTGCCGGGTCACGAGGTAGGCCGACTCCACCTTCGCCGCCAGGTCCGGCGCGACGTCGAGACCTTCCAGATAGTCGTCGATCTGGGTGTACGTCAGGCCGAGCGCCACCTCGTCGGGCAGCGCGGGCCGGTCGTCCTCGAGGTCGGCGGTCGGGACCTTCTCCCAGACACTCGGCGGTGCGCCGAGCTCCTGCAGCAGGGCGGCGCCTTGGCGCTTGGTCAGTCCGGTCAGCGGGGTGAGGTCGACACCGCCGTCGCCGTACTTGGTGAAGAAGCCGGTCACCGCCTCGGCGGCGTGGTCGGTGCCCACGACGAGCATGCTCAGCTGACCGGCGATCGAGAACTGGATCACCATGCGTTCGCGGGCCTTGATGTTGCCGCGCACGAAGTCCCGCAGCTTGGGCTCATCGCCCAGCAACTCCCGCAGGCCCAGCGCCGTCTCCGCGGCGACGGCGTCCGCGCCCGGCTTGACCTTCACCGTGATCGACCGGTCGGGCTGGATGAACTTCAGCGCGATCTGCGCGTCGTGCTCGTCGGCCTGCACGCCGTACGGCAGCCGCACCGCGATGAAGGTGGCCTCATGCCCCTCGGCCCGCAACTCCTCGCTGGCTAGCTGGCACAACCTGCCGGTCAGCGTGCTGTCCTGGCCGCCACTGACCCCGAGCACGTAACCCTTGGCCGGGGTCGACCGCAGGTAGTCCTTGAGGAAGTCGATCCGTTGCCGGATCTCGACCTTCGGCACGATGGTCGCCTTGACGCCGAGTTCGGCGAGAATCTGCTCCCGTAGGTTCGCCATCCGCGTACTGTACTGGCCGGGATCGAACCACGCGAAGACGGGTCTGCGCGGAGCGACCCGACGGCGATGTCGTGCCGGACTGATACAAGCGATCGGGCCCGCAAGCTCAGCGGTCGCCGCCGACCCGGAGGCGACCGGCCGTACGGGGCCCTGACCGACACCAGATGCGAGTCATCGGACGGCTCGATCCGGGTCGCCTGACTGCTCCGCGGGCTGGGCGTTCACCTCGTTCCACTTGTGCAGCAGCTGGGGGACCTCCCTGCGCAGGAACGCGAAGAAGCGCCGGGTCTCGTCCATCCGCGCGCCCGCTGGCGTGTCCGTGCCGAACACCTCGACCCCGTCGCGCGCGCCCTCCTCGAAGCGACGGAACACCTCGTCACTCGACGCCGCCGCCTTGTACCACGCCGTCTGGTCGACACGGTAATGATCACGACGCTCACCGGGGTCCCGCTCTCGGGTCACCATCCCGACCCGCATCAGGTACTTCACCGCGCCCGAGACGGCCGACGGGCCGACCTGCAGCATGTCGGCGAGTTCGGCGGCGGTACGCCGGCCGTCGTCGGCGATGAGGAGCGCCGCGAGCACGCGTGCGGCCATGCGCGGGTAACCCGAGTCGGACATGATCACGGCGAAGCGCTCGAGGAACCGCAGCGCGTCGGCCGTGCCGCTCTCGTCGTCAACTCTCTTGGTCATGCACACCCTCTGCGCGTCGTCTCCGGCAGCCCCCAGGCTACAGACTATCGATAGTTCACGAATTTCGTGAACTTCATGTAGTGTGCAAAATATGTCCAACATGATCTCCGTGTCCGGTCTGGTCAAGACCTTCGGCCGGACACGGGCGCTCGACGGTCTGGACCTGACGGTCCGGACCGGTGAGGTGCACGGGTTCCTCGGCCCGAACGGTGCCGGCAAATCCACCACCATCCGGATCCTGCTCGGCCTGCTGCGCCAGGACGCGGGCACGGCTCAGCTGCTGGACGGCGATCCGTGGCGAGACGCGACCGCACTGCATCGCCGACTGGCGTACGTGCCAGGCGACGTGACCCTGTGGCCGGACCTGACCGGTGGAGAGACGATCGACCTGCTCGGCCGGATGCGCGGCGGGCTCGACCCCCGGCGCCGAGCCGAGCTGCTCGAGCGCTTCGAGCTGGATCCACGCAAGAAGGGGCGGGCCTACTCCAAGGGCAACCGGCAGAAGGTGGCCCTGGTCGCGGCGCTGTCCTCGGATGCCGACCTGCTCATCCTGGACGAGCCCACCTCCGGCCTCGACCCGCTGATGGAGGCGGTCTTCCAGGAGAGCATCCAGGAAGAGCGGAGCAAGGGACGCACGGTGCTGCTGTCCAGTCACATCCTCGCCGAGGTCGAGGCCCTGTGCGACAGGGTGAGCATCATCAGGCGCGGCCGTACGGTGGAGACGGGCACGCTCACCGAGCTGCGTCACCTCACCCGCACCTCGATCACGGCCGAGCTCGCCGGCCCCGTCCCCCAGCTCGCCGGATCGGTCGGCGTGCACGACCTGTGGACACAGGGCAGCCGGCTGCGCTGCCAGGTCGACGGCGACGCGCTCGACCCGCTGCTGAGCGAGCTCGTGAAGGTCGGTGTGCGGAGCCTGGTCAGCCGGCCGCCGACGCTGGAGGAGATGTTCCTGCGCCACTACGAAGACGATTTGTCCGGCGCGGGCGCGACCGGAGAGCACGCGGCGGTACGGCGATGAGCACTCTCACCGGCACCGGCGGACTGATCCGGCTCATCCTGCGACGCGACAGGGTGAGGATACCGGCCTGGTTCGGGCTCGTGGCGATGCTCGTGATCGGCGTCGCGAGCTCGGTGTCCGCCGCCTATCCCACCGAAGAGGCGCGGCAGGCGTTCCTCCACACGACCAACGGCGACCCGACACAGCTCATGATGATCGGCCCGATCTACGACTCGTCCGCGGGAGGGCTCGCCGCGTGGCGAGTACGCGGGCAGGCGGCGCTGCTCATCGCGCTGGCGAGCCTGTTGCTGGTGATCCGCAGCACCCGCGCGGAGGAGGAGGCGGGCCGGAGCGAGCTGCTGGGCTCGACCGTGGTCGGCAGGCACGCGGCGCTGACGGCCGCGCTGACCGTGGCGTTCGCCGCCAACCTGGTCACCGCCCTTGTCGTGGCACTGGGGCTCATGGGCCAGGGGCTGCCTCCGCGGGGCTCCCTGGTGATGGGACTGTCGGTCGCCGCCGCCGGTTGGGTCTTCGCCGCGGTCGCGGGCCTGGCGGCCCAGCTGACCGAAGGCTCTCGTACCGCCGGCGGCCTCGCCGCCGCGGCGATGGGCATCCTGTACGCGGTGCGCGCGGGCGCGGACGTCGAGGAGAACTCCTGGGTGTCCTGGCTGTCGCCGTTCGGCTGGACCCAGCACATGCGCCCCTTCGCCGGTGACCACTACTGGCCGCTCCTGCCTGTCATCGGCCTGATCCTGCTGCTGGTGGCAGGCGCCTACCGGATGTCCGTGCGCCGGGACCTGGGGGCCGGCATCCTCCCGCCCCGGCTCGGTCCGGCCGACGCGGCGCCGAGCTTGCGCACCTCGCTTGCCCTGGCATGGCGGCTGCAGCGGGGGACGCTGCTCGCCTGGGCCGTCGCGTTCACCGCGTTCGGCGCCGGTCTGGGAGGCGCCGCGCGGAGCGCCGCCGAACAGCTGAACGCGAGCGAGGCCCTCAGGGACCTGATCGAGCGGATGGGTGGCGGTGGCCGTCCCGCCGACGGCTTCTTCGCCTTCGTCATCTACCTCATGAGCCAGGTCATCACGCTCTACGCGATTCAGGCGACCCTGAGACTGCGGGCGGAGGAGATCTCCGGCCGTGCCGACCTCATCCTGACCGGCCCGGTCGGCAGACTGCGCTGGGCAGGCGGTCACCTGGCCATCGTCGCGGCCGGGTCGGGGATCGTGCTCGCCGGGCTCGGCGTCGGTATGGGTCTGGTCCACGGGCTCTCCACGGGAGATCCGGGCGGCGAGATCGCACGGCTGGTGGGTGCGAGCCTGACGCGGTTGCCCTCGGTCCTGGTGCTGGCCGCCGTCTCGACGCTGGCGTACGGCCTGCTGCCACGGCTGGCCGCGATCATCCCCTATGCCGCGCTCGGCCTGTGCCTCGTGCTCGAGTTCGCGGTGGAACTGCTGGGCGCCGACCCAGCGATCTTGCAGGTGTCGCCGTTCGCGCAGACCCCTGGCCTTCCGGTCGCCGCGTTCACCGTGACGCCGCTGGTCCTGCTCGCCGTCGTCGCCACCGGGCTCACCGCCGTCGGCCTGGCCGGGCTCCGCCGTCGCGACCTCGGATAACCCGAACAGACCACCGGGCAGTTCACCGTCCGCCGGGTGCACAGGGACGCCATCCCGCTAGTCAGCGACGGTGGGGAGGGAGAGGCCGGCGTAGATTTGGTTGAGGGCCGTGGGCAGCAGGGCCTGGGCCGTGGTCCTGCCGTCGGGCGACCGGGTCAGGTTCGTCCAGATGACGAGCGTGGCCTCGTTGTCCTGGTCGTAGCCGATGAAGGAGTTGAAGCCGGGCAGCTCACCGCCGTGGTAGTACATCGAGGCGCTCGGACCGAAGCGTTGGTAGGCGATGCCGTAGCCGTACTTCTGCCCCTCGGGCGCGGCCGGGTCCTGGGCTTGCGGGCTGTGGAGCCACTGCTGCTGGAAGTCGGGATGGAGGACCTTGCCCGTCACCAGGGCCCGGATCCAGGTGGCCAGGTCGTCGGCGGTGGAGATGACGCCTCCGGCCGCGGTGGCGTAGGAGGGGTTCTGGTGGGTGTAGTCCACCGGCCGGAGCTTTCCCGACCTGGCCGCCGCCTACATGTCGTCGGGATAGGGCCGGTCGACCAGCGCGTAGGCCGATCCTCCGTACATGTAGCCGTGGGAAGAGGGGTCGGGGAGGGACAGGTCGTCGGCGGCGGGCAGCGAGGTCCCCTCCAGTCCCAGCGGGGCGAACAGCCGGTTCCGGAACTGCTCGGCCAGCGGGTGGCCGCCCGCCTTCTCGGCGACGAGGCCCAGCAGCACGTAGTTGGTGTTGCTGTACTCGTAGGACGCGTCCGGTGCGAAGTTCGGCGGGCGCCGGAACGCGATGTCCAGCATGGCCTGCGGCGTCTCGACCCTGCGCGGGTCGGCGTCCAGGGCCGCCGCGAGTTCGGGCGCGCTGGTGTAGTTGTAGAGTCCGCTGCGCATCTTCAGCAGGTCGGCGATGGTGATGTGTTCGCCGTTGGGCACTCCGGGGACGTGGGCGGAGACCGGGTCGCTCAGCCGGAGCCTGCCATCCTGGGCGAGGAGGATGATCAGCGCCGAGGTCATGGTCTTGGTGTTGGAGGCGATCCTGAAGTGGTCGCCCGTGGTGGGCGCTTTGGCCGTGCCCAGTTCGGTGGTGCCGACGGTCGCCCTGAAGGTTCCCTGCGGGGTGCGGAGCAGGACCACCGCGCCGGGAACCATGAGCTTCTTCGCCGCACGCTCGAAGGCGGGCTGGAACGCGGCCGGATCCACGGGCTTCAGCGCCGACGGGGTGGGGCTGGGGGCGCTCGCCTCCGCCGCAGGTGCGGGCGACGTGGCGGATACGGCCGTGAAACTCGCCTCTGACGGCAGGGCGCAGCTCGCGATCAGCAGGGCGGCGCACGGTGCCAGCAGAGCCACGCGGCGGGCGGCTCGGTTCGGCGCGTCGTCGTCAGCTCGGGACATCTTCATGTCGGCATCACAGCCCCCGCGCTCCGCGGGCCGGTACCGCGGTCAGGGTGATACGAAAGCGAGGCGGCACGACCAAAGAGACGCAAAACGGAATAAGAGCGGCAATTCTATCGTCTTCGAGCCCGCGCAGGCGGTCTGGACGCACGGGGTCCTGCTCCTGCCCGCGATGGCCTGGTCGCTGACGCGACCGCGGGCAGGAGAGGAGACACGCAACGCCTGGTACGGCTGGCCGGCGTCCTCTACGGCGAGATCGCCGCGCGGTGCCGCACCACGATCAGCCGGTGTAGGCCGGCGCGACGACGACGGGCTCCCTCGGACCCGCCGTCGTCTTGACCGTGGGCCGCTGGTCGGCCGGCGCCGGGGCGGGCGTCGCGGACGTCGCGGACGGCTTCTCGGGAGAGGCCGCGGCCGTGCCCGAGAAGCCTGCGAGGCCCGCGGTCAGGGCCAGCACCGCGCTGATGCCGATGAGCGTGGCTTTGATCTTCATATGGATTCCCCTGTTCATTCATGTCGGGCCTCAGCCCTGGACGACGACCGGAGTACCGATCGCCAGGTTCTTCGCCATCCAGGTGATGTCGTCGTTGCTGATCCGGACGCAGCCGTGGCTGGCCCGCGTGCCGATGGCGGAGGGCTTGTTCGTCCCGTGGATCGCAAGCTGGCCCGGGCCGCCGGCGAAGCTCTTCAGCACCGGCGAGAAGCCGCTCAGCCCGAAGGCGTAGGCGCCGTAGGCCCCGCCCTGGTCGGCGGGCTTCACCAGCTCGGTGAAGAAGTAGCGACCCGGAGGTGTCGGCGTGCCCGCTTCGCCCGTCGCGACCTTGCCCGTCCTGACGGCCCTGTCGCCGTCATAGACGGTGAACCTGAACGCGCCGCGATCGATCTCCACCCGGTAGGAGGTCTCCGCGAGCGTCACGTCGGTGGCCTTGATCCAGCCCTTACTGCCGTTCGGCCGGATCGGCAGCAGCACCTGGAGCCACTCGCCCTCGTCGCGTTCCACCAGGAAGACACGCGTCGCGCCGTAGTCGTTGGGGCTCGTGATCGTCCTCTGTGCCACCCCCTCCTTGTCTCCGTAGACCGTGATCCGAGATCCCCTGACGCTCGCGATCTTCGAACTGACGCTGCTCGCCGACTCGGGCCGTACGGCGCCGCTCGCGGAACTGGCGCTGTCCGCCGGCTCGCGCTGTACGGCGCTGCTCGCGCTGCCCGCACAGCCGGCCAGCAGGAACGCGAGTGCCGCCGCGGCAGCCGTACGAAGCAGGTTGGTTCTCACCTGCCGCAGCCTGGCGACAAAATGTGTGGAACCTGTTTGGTTGTCATGCGGATCCCATGTGCACCCCTCACGTGGACATAGCCTCAGCCCATGTGCGCGTACGTGCTGGTCGCCGAGGACGATCCCAAACAGGCCGAACTGCTCAGGCGGTATCTGGAGCGGGAGGGCCATGAGGTCCTCGTCGTGCACGACGGGCGTTCCGCGATCGACGAGGCGCGGCGGGCCGATCCCGACCTCGTGGTGCTCGACGTGATGATGCCGAAGGTTGACGGGTTGGACGTCTGCAGGGTGCTGCGTGCCGAGTCCGACCTGCCGATCCTGATGCTGACCGCCAGGTCCACCGAGGATGATCTGCTGCTGGGGCTCGACCTCGGTGCTGACGACTATGTCGCCAAGCCGTACAGCCCGCGTGCGCTGATGGCTCGCGTGCGGACCCTGCTGCGCCGTACCGGAAAGTCCCAGGACGCCGACCGGCAGGTGTTCCAGGCGGGCGACCTCCTCGTGGACCCGGTCAGGCACACCGTCACCGCGGCGGACACGCTGGTGGACTGCACGCTCGCGGAGTTCCGGATCATCGAGACGCTGGCTGCCGAGCCGGAGCGGGTGTTCACCAGGAAGCAGTTGCTGGAGCGCATCCACGGCTTCGACAGGTTCATCACCGAACGCACGGTCGACGTGCACGTGATGAACCTGCGCAAGAAGATCGAGCCTGATCCGCGCCGCCCGGTCCGGCTGCTGACCGTGTACGGCGTCGGCTACAAACTGACCAACGCATGAGGTCGTTGTTCGTCAGGTTGCTCACGAGCTCGGCTGTCGTGGCGGTCTGCTCCATCACGGCGACCGCGTGGCTGGCTGCCAGCAGCACCTCCGGCGCCATCCAGCGCGAGCAGGGCCAGACACTGGCCAGCGACGCCCGGATCAACAACAGCCTGCTCGGCTACGCCTCGCGTCATTCGGACTGGTCGGGCGTCGCACCCACCCTGCGCGAGCTCGCCGCCCAGACCAGCCGCCGCATCGCGCTGACCACCGAGAACGGTGCCCTCATCGCGGACTCGGCGACCGCCGGGACCCCACTGCCCGCCAAGGTGTCGGCCGTCGTCGACCCGCTGGCCGTGGACGTGACCCTGGTGCCCGGGGCGGCCAGGGACCGCATCGATCCACGCGCGGTGGGCCCTTTCCTGCTGTCCGCCCGCGATCGCGCCCGGCTGAGGAAGGCCGCCGACACCTATGCCGCCTGCATGGGCCGCACGGGGCAGGCCGTACAGGTGACCGTCTCGAACACCGGCAGGCCCCTCGTCACGACGCTCAGCCAGGAGGGCGGCCGGGAGCCGAGCCCGATGCCGAGCCCGATGCCGAGCGCCGCCCCCACCGTGGTGAGCCTCTGCGACACCACCGCCTTCAGCACGCCGACGCGCACCGAGAAGGCCGCGTTGAAACAACTCAACCTCCTGGTCAGCAGGTGCCTCAAGGGCAAGGGCGCGGAAAGGGGCTCGGTCGGACTCGACTTCACCTGGGTCTCCAAGGAGAAACAGCCGATGCCGCCGGCCGCCGAACCCGATCAGACGATCTCCTCCTGCGTCGCCACCGCCCGCAAAGAGCAACTCGATCCCTACGTCGCCCCCGCGGCGTACCTGTACATCGGCTCCCCCTCCGAGGCCACCGGCCAGCGCATCCCGCTGCCCTCGATCGCCGGTGCCGCCCTCCTCGTGCTCGTGCTGACGGTGGGCGTGAGCGTCATGGCGGCCAGGCGCCTGGTCAGGCCAGTCAACGCGCTCACCCACGCCGCGCAGCGGATGCGTGACGGGGACAGCTCCGCCCGCGTCACGGTCAGGACCACCGGCGAGATCAGCGAGCTCGCCACGGCGTTCAACGAGATGTCGGAGCACCTCCAGCGCATGGAGGAGCAGCGCAAGGCCATGGTCAGCGACGTCTCCCACGAGCTGCGCACCCCGCTGAGCAACCTCAGGGGCTGGCTGGAGGCCGCCCAGGACGGCGTCGCCGAGCTGGACCCGGCGCTGATCGCCTCGCTGGTCGAGGAGATCCTGCTGCTGCAGCACATCGTCGACGACCTTCAGGAGCTCGCCCTCGCCGACGCGGGCAAGCTCCGTCTGCACGTCGAACCCGTCCACCTCGGCGACCTTCTCGACCAGGTGGCCACCGCTCACCGGGGCCGGGCCGAAGCCGCAGGGCTCACGCTGACCACCATGGTCACCGATGACCCCCCGCTGACCGCGGATCCGGTACGGCTCCGCCAGGCCATCGGCAACCTGGTGACCAACTCCCTGCGCTACACGCCACGCGGCGGGCACATCACGCTGTGCGCCCGCCAGGATGGCGACCAGGTCGTCGTCGAGGTGACCGACACGGGCATCGGGATCCGCGCCGAGTACCTTCCCCACGTCTTCGACCGGTTCTGGCGGGCCGAGAAGTCCCGCAACCGCCAGACCGGCGGCAGCGGGCTCGGGCTCGCCATCGTGCGCAACCTGGCCGAGGCGCACGGCGGCACAGCCACGGTCGCCAGCGTGCCAGGTGTCCGCACGACGTTCACCCTGCGTCTTCCGTCGTAGCGGCGCCCATGGTCAGCAAGCAGCCAAATCGAGCTGTCAAACGACTCTCAGCGCGAAACCGGCGGTGGCACCGTAACTCGATCTCCGCGCTTTGGGCTCATGCCGAAACCTGCACCGGCCCGAAGTCACCGCTCGTGGGTTTGCGAGCTTCGGCGTAGTGCGCAGGGTCGGCCTTGATTCTGGCAGTGGCCCGCCAGCCCTCTATGACCTCGTGGGTGGTGGCGTCGACATCCAACTCCGCCGCGTCAGAGAGCGCTTCCACCAGTTCCAAAGTGAAGGCACGCAGCTCTTCCGCCGAGAGGTGGCGAACCCGAGCGATCAAGAAGATCGCGGCGACTCGGGGATGAACTCGCTCGGGCCGACCTCCCCGCCGCAGGTGCGCCGGTTCTCACGGTGGGCCACGCATCGCTGCACGGTGGTCCAGCTGACGGGGTGCAGAGGCACGGGGTGGGGCACTGACTCGGTACGACCGGGCCTGAGCGGGCGGTCGTCGCCGACGAGTCGGTGTCGCGGGTAGTGGTCGACGAGGCGTCGGCGTGCGCCTCCGGTGGTCAAGGGCTCGTAGAAATGCGCAGGGATGAGCGGTGAGCCCAGGTGGCCCAGCGCCAGAGCCACTCGATGGGGCCCTGGCGGTAGCGGCGCAGCCAGAGGGTGGACAACAGCCACTGGGCCGCCAGGATGGCTCCCGCGGTCCAGGACGCCGCCGTCAAGGACTGACCGATCGGCAGGCCGAGGATGTGACTGGCCGCCAGAACGAGGAGTGTGGCGGTCAGGTAATTGGTCAGTGCCATCCGGCCCAGTGGCGCGAAGACGAACTGCAGCACCGGTCGCAGCGGCGTTCTGAGCAGGACCAGCATGCCGCACACGTACACACCGACGAGCAGTAGATCAGCAAGGCTGGACGTGGAAGCCAGGTACGTCGTGGCCCCCACGGCCCGCATGCTGGCCTGCACCCACAGGGCAGAGGCCAGTCCCGCCGCGAAGACCAGGCCCAGCAGGAGCGGCCCTCGGGTGGACCGATCGATCTGCTCGATCACTCCGTAGCGGACCAGTGCCGAGCCCAGCAGGAACAGCCCTGCGATCAGCAGAGGCCCGCCCCCGCTGAGGATCAGCGCCGCCGGGATGAGCACAGCGGCGAGGCCGGCCATGGCCCACCGGGGCAGCCAGGTCGAGGGCAGCAGCACCAGTATGCCGACGACGGCGTAGTCGGTCAGGATCTCGCCCGGCCATAGCAGCATGTGCACGAGGCCGATCGCGAGCAGCGCCCCCAGCCGCCGGAGCAGAGCCAGGCGTGGGCGGGGGACGCGGCTCGCGGCGGAGCCCAGCAGCAGCGCGAACCCGATGCCGAACAGCAGGGAGAAGATCGGCATTCCGAGCCAGGGGTCCCAGTCGCCCATGGGCTGCGTCACGACGGCGGAGCTGCCGGTGGCCATGAGCTGGATGTTGGCGAACAGGATCTCGCACAGCGCGAACCCGCGCAGGACGTCGAGCGCGGCGATACGCGATCGGCCGGGCGAGGTCATCGCCGAGCCTCCCCTGCCGTCGCCTCGGCGCGGGTGCAGGGGACACCGGGAGCTCCGGCCATATCTCCGGCATTCAGTCCCGGAGCGTGATCTTTTAAGGGCATAGGGCCCGATTCTCCGGATGCGGCCCGGTGCGGACATCGACCACAAGACGGGGCGCGCGGTATCCCGGCCGTACTTTCGGCCGATTCAGCGCGCCCAGATAACCAGAGCATCCGCATAGCCGCAGCGCGGCCAGCGACCGCCCGACGCGCCGGGCCGCCGCAGGCGGACCGGCCTTGACCTGTAGAGAGAGTTGTCGCCGGTGTTACTGTCCGTGACGCTCTCCCAGCGTTGCTCGGCCCAGGATCAGGTCGGCGATACGCACTGATCGGGCCACGAAAGCTCGCGCCTCTCGACCACGGACGCGCCTGAGTACCCAACGAAGATCACGTGCGCATGAGCTCAACATACGCCGTTGCTCCTCCGTGAGAACGCCACGCTGAGAGCCGACATACGAGGTCACGATGCCCGCCATGTAGGCATCCGCGAGCACGAAGTCCGGGAAGACGTCCCCCATGCCAGGAAACGGCTGGCCGAGGTGCTCGGCCCAGAGGACCGAGACCTCGTTGAAGACCGCGCGGTTCACTCACCAGCAGGCGCGATGCCTACCGGGCAGGTGACCCCGGTCCCTCCAATCCCGCAGTAGCCGTTGGGAACCTTGTGGAGGTACTGCTGGTGGAAGCGCTTCGCTTCAGGCAATAGATGTACGACCTAATGAGGCTTGGACCGGTACTCCGCCCACAGGTCGACAGCCTCTTGAAGATCAAGAGCGGCAACGTCCTCGCGCGCCATCCCGACCGTGTAGATCAACCGGTCCGCGAGCCAATCCGGAACCGGTTCTCTAGGGGGTGCTTCCTCCATCCGAAGATGATCGGCTAGCGTGCCGAGACGCTCGATCACCTGACCGAGCTGGACAAACTCAGGACGGGCAGCAACCGCCTCGCGAACCCTCGCTGTCGCCTCCGCGTACACTTCCGCGTCGGCACGCTCACCAACGGCCCACACCTCACAGATCTCCACCGACTTGTCCTCGGTGATCCTGTAGACGACCCGCCAGGTGTTACGGCCGACCACCAGCTTCCGAAAACCGGTCAGTTCCCCACCGAGCGGGTAACCGGCCTCAGGATTGTCCAGCAGGAGAAGGATCTTCTTGAGGACCTTGGGCACCGCGTCTGGGCCGATGCGTCGGAGGTCGTCGACCGCCGGCGCCGTGAAGACGACGTCGGACACGACTCACTCATCGTCCGGGATGGCGGCCAGCGACTCGCGAGTCTGCCCGAAGGCGGCAAGCACGTCATCGAGCGAAACGCGCTCCCCCGTGTCCGTGACCGACCGAGCGAGCACAAGCGCAAGATCACGCAGATCAGCCGCCGCCTCCTCCAACTCCTTGAGTCGGCGAATGCTCACCACGGCCGCCACCGGCTGATGCCGGCGGGTGACCACCAGATCGGTCCCCTGCTCCGCATCAGCCACCAGGCGGGCAACCCCTCGCTGGGCCGCTTCTGTGACGCTCAGCTCAGTAGCGTCGTGCAGAACAGTCATACATGAACTGTATATCTTTCTGCACAGAACCGCGATACTTCGGCCCGCATGAGGCTCACGCCTCTCCGGAGGTCAGGCCCACCGGACAGGCCACACCGGTTCCACCGATGCCGCAGTAGCCGTTCGGTACTTTAAAAAGATATTGCTGGTGATAATCCTCCGCGTAGTAGAACGGGCCTGCTGGGGCGATCTCTGTGGTGATGTCGCCGTACCCCGCTCCCTTCAGCACCTCCTGGTAGGAGTCGCGCGACGTCAGTGCCGTCTTCTCCTGCTCAGGTGAGTGGAAGTACACGGCTGAGCGGTACTGCGTCCCCGCGTCGTTGCCCTGGCGCATCCCCTGCGTAGGGTCGTGCGCCTCCCAGAACACGCGCAGCAGCTCCTCGTACGACACCTTCGCAGGGTCGAAGAAGACCCGTACGACCTCCGTGTGTCCCGTGCGCCCTGAACACACCTCCTCGTACGTCGGGTTGGGGGTGTAGCCGCCCTGGTAGCCCACAGCGGTCGACACCACGCCCGGCGTCTGCCAGAAGATGCGCTCGGCGCCCCAGAAACAGCCCATCCCGAAGTCCGCGATCTCTCCGTTCGCGCCCTCGAGGGGAGCGTCCAGGACCGCGTGGCGAGCGGGCACCGGCATCGGGGTCGGACGGCCCGGTAGAGCATCCGAGGGGTCCACCATCGATGACTTGTGCGTGCCGAACAGCCAGCCCATCATCCACCTCCTCCATCGACTCTACGCGACAACACTTAAGCGGCCCTACATCATCCCAGATAGCAATACGCATTTGTATTTAATGGAGTAAGGCGTAAAAATCGGTTACATGCCTGACCAACGTCGCGGAGTCCTCTACGGGGTGGCCGCCTACGTCCTGTGGGGACTCTTTCCGCTCTACTGGCCCCTGCTGAAGCCCTCGGGAGCGATCGAGATCCTCGCCCACCGCATGGCGTGGTCGCTGGTCGCCGTCGTGGCGATCCTGGCGGTGCGCAGGCACTGGTCGTGGTTCAGGCAGCTGACGCGCAGGCAGCTCGGACTGCTCGGGCTGGCGGCGGTGCTCATCACGGTCAACTGGGGCACCTACATCTACGGGGTCAACTCGGGACACGTGGTGGAGTCGGCGCTCGGCTACTTCATCAACCCGTTGGTGAGCGTGCTGTTCGGGGTGATCCTGCTCAAGGAGCGGCTGCGGACCCTGCAGTGGGTCGCGGTGGGGTTCGGGACGCTGGCCGTACTCGTGCTGACCATCGACTACGGCCGGCTGCCGTGGATCGCGCTCACGCTGGCGATGAGCTTCGGCATCTACGGGCTGGTGAAGAAGAAGGCGAACGTCGGGGCCGCGGAGAGCCTGACGGTCGAGACGCTCGTGCTCCTGGCCCCCGCGCTGGCCTACCTCGTCTACCTGGAGCAGTCGGGCGGCTCGACGTTCGGCGACCACGGTCCGTGGCACGCGCTCCTGCTGGCGGGCGGCGGCGTGGTGACGGCGGTGCCGCTGCTGTTCTTCACGGCCAGCGCGATCAGGGTGCCGCTGACGACGATCGGCCTGCTGCAGTACATCGCCCCGATCCTGCAGTTCCTGGTGGGCGTCCTGATCGTGAAGGAGACCATGCCGCCGAGCCGGTGGGCGGGATTCGCGATCGTGTGGCTGGCGCTGGCGGTCTTCACCTACGACAGCCTCCGCTCGGCGCGCGCCCGGCGCGCGGCCGAGCTGCAGCCGGCCTGACCCTCTCTGGAAGCCCCCGTACGGCAAGCCCCCCACGGCGCCCCCGCGGTCACAGGGTTCCCCCCACCGCGGGCGCGCCGCCCAGCAGAACTCCGGTCCCCGCCGTCACGGCGTCCGAAGAGGTCGTCACGGCGGGGGCATCCAACGAAGCCGCCAGGGCATGGGGCATCCAGAGAAGTCGTCGCGGCACCCAGGGAGAAGGCGTCAGCCCGACCGCTCGACCACGTAGTCGCACAGCGACAGGAAGGCCGACCTGGCCGGGATGTCAGGCAGCTCCGCCAGCTGGCTCCGGGCCCTGTTCACCCACGAGTCGAGCTCCTGCCTGGCCCGTGCCATCCCCTGGTCCGCCCTGAGCAGCTCTAGCGCCTCGTCCACGTCGGACTCCGCCACGGGCGCGCTCAGCAGCGAGCGCAGCCGCGAGGAGGGCGACGACTCCAGCGCGTAGAGCACGGGCAGCGTCCTGATGCCCTCACGCAGGTCGGTGCCGGGCGTCTTCCCCGACTCGGAGGAGGTGGAGGCGACGTCCAGCAGGTCGTCGCCGAGCTGCCAGGCCACGCCGATCGCCTCACAGGCGTTGGAGAGCCGCTCCACCACGTCGGGAGAGGCCCCCGCCAGCAGCCCGCCGAAGCGGCCCGAGGTGGCGATGAGCGAGCCGGTCTTGTCTGCCAGGACCCTGATGTAGTGCGCCACGGGGTCGTCGCCGGCGGAGGGGCCGATCGTCTCGCGGATCTGCCCGCGCACGAGGCGGGAGAACGTCTGCGCCTGGATCTTGATGGCCTCGGCGCCGAGGTCTGCGAGGATCTCCGACGCCTGCGCGAACAGGAAGTCGCCGGTGAGGATCGCCACGGTGTTGTCCCACCTGGCGTTGGCGGAGGGCGAGCCTCTGCGGACCGGCGCCTCGTCCATGACGTCGTCGTGGTAGAGCGTGGCCAGGTGGGTCAGTTCGATCACCACCGCGGCGGGCACGACGCCCGGCGCGGAGGGATCGCCGAACTGCGCGGCCAGCAGCACCATCATCGTCCTGAAGCGCTTGCCGCCCGCCTCGATGAGATGCTTGGACGCCTCCGTGACGAAGGCGTCCTCGCTCTCGACCGACGTGCGCAGCAGCTTTTCGACAGACGCGAGACCGCTGGCCAGGTCTTGCGCCAACCGCTCATCGTCGATGGGCAGATCAACAACCGGTGGCGCGGACATACATTCCCCTTAGCGGATAAACAAGGCAGAGGCAGCCTTGTCGGCGAGATCCAGGACAGGCTGCGGGAAAACCCCCAGCACTACCGTAACTGCTGCCGCAAGAGTGATAACAGCCGCGGTGGCCGCAGTGGGCACCGCGATGGTGGGGCCGTCGGCCGCGGGCTCGCTGAAGAACATCAGCACGATCACGCGAACGTAGAAGAACGCGGCGATCGCCGAGGAGACCACACCGACGACGACCAGCGGCGTCGCGCCGTTGGCCACGGCGGCGGCGAAGACCGCGTACTTCCCGAAGAACCCGCTGGTGAGCGGGATTCCGGCGAAGGCCAGCAGGAAGAAGGCGAACACGCCCGCCAGCATCGGCGACCGTCTGCCGAGCCCGGCCCACCTCGACAGGTGGGTGGCCTCGCCGCCCGCGTCGCGCACCATCGTGACGACCGCGAAGGCGCCGACCGTGGTGATGCCGTAGACGAGCAGGTAGAACATGATCGCCGACAGCGAGGTGGCGTTGCCCTCGGCGTCGGGGCTGGTCGCGATCACGCCGATGAGCAGGAAGCCCGCGTGCGCGATCGAGGAGTAGGCCAGCATGCGCTTGATGTCGGTCTGGGTGATGGCCAGAACCGCACCCACGATCATGGTCAGGATCGCGACGCCCCACATGACCGGACGCCAGTCCCAGTCGAGGTTGCCCAGAGCCACCCAAAAGACCCTCAGGACGGCCCCGAAGGCCGCGACGAGGGTACCCGAGGCCATGAGGGCCGTGACGGGGGTCGGGGCGCCCTGGTAGACGTCAGGCTTCCACGCCTGGAACGGCGCGGCGCCGATCTTGAACAGCAGGCCGACGCCGAGCAGCCCCAGGCCGATCAGCAGCACCGTGTCCAGCCCGCCGACCGTGCCGAGCGCGTCGTTGATCTTCGACAGGTCGACGGAGCCGGCGAAGCCGTACACGAACGCCATGCCGTACAGGAAGAAGGCCGAGGAGAACGCGCCGAGCAGGAAGTACTTCATCGACGCCTCCTGCGACAGCAGGCGGCGACGGCGGGCGAGGCCGCACAGGAGGTACAGCGGCAGCGACATGACCTCGAGGCCGACGAACATCACCAGCAGGTCGTTCGACGAGGCGAACAGCAGCATGCCGCCGACCGCGAACAGGATCAGCGGGTAGACCTCGGTGTGCGCGCCACCGGAGATCTCCGCCTCCTCCTCGGCCGCGCTGCCCGGCACGGCCGCGGCCGAGGCCACGAAGTGCTCGTCGTCGATGACCAGCAGCACGCTCACGAAGGACAGGACGAGGATGACGCCCCAGAAGAACAGCGCGGGACCGTCCACCGCGACGGCGCCCATGGCCGCTGCCGTGGTCGGCACGCCGCCGATCACCTGGAAGATGACCAGCACGAAGGCGCCGGCCGTGCTGAGCAGCGTCAGCGGCACGTGGATCGACTTGCGCAGGTAGCGCGGCGCGAACGCCTCGACCAGCACGCCGATGACCGCGGCGCCGAAGATGACGAGCATCGGCGCGAGCGTGCCGTACTCGATCGTCGGCGCTTGGATGCCATTCACTGTCCGGCCCCCTTCTCGGCAATCGCCGGGGTGAACTTCTCCACCTGGACGGAGACCAGGGTGTGGTCCACGGCCGGGTTGATCACGTCAAGCAGCGGCTTGGGGTAGAAGCCGAGCCCGATGATCAGGGCGATCAGCGGGGCGACGACCCACAGCTCGCGGCCGTTGAGGTCCTTGAACTCCTTGACGGGCTCGGCCGTCGGACCGCCCGCGACGCGCTGGTACATCCACAGGATGTAGATGGCCGCCAGGACCACGCCGCTCGCGGAGATGATCGCGGGGACCATGTACCGCTCGGCGGTGCCGACCAGCACCATGAACTCGCTGACGAAGGACGACAGCCCGGGCAGGGCCAGACCGGAGAGGCCGGCGATGAGGAACACGCCCGCGAGCTTCGGTGTGACCTTCTGCACGCCTCCGTAGTCCTCGATGTGCGGCGAGCCACGCCGCGCGATGAGGAACCCGGCGATCAGGAACAGCGCGCCGGTCGAGAAGCCGTGGTTGACCATGTAGAGCGTGGCGCCCGCGCCCGCGTCGTTCGTCATCGCGAACACGCCGAGGGCGATGAAGCCGAAGTGCGAGATCGAGGTGTAGGCGATCAGGCGCTTCATGTCCGTCTGTCCGATGGCCACGATCGCGCCGTAGATGATGCCGACCACCGACAGCACGATCACCAGCGGCGTGAAGAACTTCGACGCGTCAGGGAACAGCTCCAGGCAGAAGCGGAGCATGCCGTACGTGCCGACCTTGTCCAGCACGCCGACCAGCAGCACGGCCGCGCCCGCGGGAGCCTGGGCTGCCGCGTCGGGCAGCCAGGTGTGGAACGGCCACAGCGGCGCCTTCACCGCGAACGCGAAGAAGAAGCCGGCGAACAGCCACTTCTGCGTGGTCGGGTCCTGGATGGCCCCGATCAGCTCGGGGAACATGAAGGTGTTCTTGCCCGCGACCACGTAGAGGCCGATGACCGCGACCAGCATGAGCAGGCCGCCGAACAGCGAGTAGAGCAGGAACTTGACGGCCGCGTAGGACCGCTGGGCTCCGCCGTACGACCCGATCATGAAGTACATCGGGATCAGCATGGCTTCGAAGAAGACGTAGAAGAGGAAGATGTCGGTCGCCGCGAAGACGCCGATCATCATGGCCTCGAGCACCAGCAGGAGCGCGAAGTACGTCTTCACCGAGCGCTTGGCGCTCGGCGCGTCGGCGTCGTGCCACGAGGCCAGCACCACGATCGGCACCAGCACGGCGGACAGCGCGATCAGCACCAGGGCGATGCCGTCGACGCCGACGCCGTAGTGGACGCCGAAGCGCGGGATCCACTCGTAGGTCTCGACGAACTGGAAGCGGTCACCCTTCGGGCTGAACTGCACCGCCATCGCGATGGTCAGCGCCAGCACCACGACGGAGACGGCCAACGTGAGCTGCTTGGCCAGCTTGTCGTTGCCCTTCGGCGTGAGGGCCACCAGGACGGCGCCCACCACGGGCACCGCCATCAGGATCGTAAGCCAGGGCATCACAGGTTCCCTACGAGGAGCAGAGCGCCCGCCAGTACGGCAGCGCCGAAGAGGATGGACAACGCGTACGTCCGCGCGAAGCCCGTCTGGAGGCGGCGAAGCCGTCCCGACGAGCCGCCGATCGTCGCCGCCAGCCCGTTGACCAGGCCGTCGATGCCGCGGTTGTCGAAGAACACCGCGATGCGGGTGAGCCACTGACCGGGGCGCATGAGCAGCGCCTCGTTGAGGGCGTCGCCGTACAGGTCACGCCGCGCGAAGACGGTGACGAACGAGCCACGAGGAGCGACCTCGGGGACCTCCGCCTTGCCGTACTTGAACCACGCGAGCACGGCGCCCACGGCCACCAGCGCCAGCGTCGCGAGTCCCGCGACGCTGTTCCAGTGGAAGACGGGCAGTTCCTCCGGCCGGCCGACAGCGGGGGCGAGGAAGAGCATCAGCCTGTTGCTCAGCACCAGGTAGCCACCGAGGAAGATCGAGCCGATCGACAGGATGATCAGCGGGACCGTCATGACGGCGGGCGACTCGTGCGGGTGCGCCTCGGAGTCCCAGCGACGCTTGCCGAAGAAGGTCATGAAGACCATCCGCGACATGTAGAAGCCGGTGAGGCCCGCGCCGGCGACGGCGAGCCAGCCGAGGATCTGGTTGTGGTGCATCGCGGTCTCGATGATGCCGTCCTTGGTGAAGTAACCGGACAGCAGCGGGAAACCGATGATCGCCAGGTAGCCGATGATGAAGGTCACCGCGGTCACCTTCATCACGGAGAACAGGCCGCCGTACTTCCTCATGTTCACCTCGTCGTTCATGCCGTGCATGACCGATCCGGCGCCGAGGAACATGTTGGCCTTGAAGAAGCCGTGCGTGATCAGGTGGCCGATCGCGAAGGCGTAGCCGGCGGGGCCGAGGCCCGCGCCGAGCATCATGTAGCCGATCTGCGACATCGTCGAGCCGGCCAGGCCCTTCTTGATGTCGTCCTTCGCACAACCGATGATCGCACCGGCCAGCAGCGTCGCGACGCCGACGATGGTGACGACCAGCTGCGCGGTGGGCGCGCCCTCGAAGATGAAGCCCGAGCGGACCACCAGGTAGACACCGGCGGTGACCATGGTCGCGGCGTGGATGAGGGCCGAGACCGGGGTCGGGCCCTCCATCGCGTCCAGGAGCCACGACTGCAGCGGCAGCTGGGCCGACTTGCCGCAGGCGCCGAGCAGGAGCAGCAGGCCGATCGCGGTCAGCGTGCCCTGCGAGGCCTCGCCGACCTTGCCGGAGATGTCACCGAAGGCGAGCGAGCCGAACGTGGTCCACATCAGGAAGATGCCGACCAGCAGGCCGAAGTCGCCGACACGGTTGACGATGAAGGCCTTCTTGGCCGCGGCGGCCGCCGTGGGCTTGAACTGCCAGAAGCCGATCAGCAGGTAGGAGGCGAGACCGACGCCCTCCCAGCCGATGAACAGTCCGACGTAGTTCGACGACAGCACCAGCAGCAGCATGGCCGCGACGAACAGGTTCAGGTAGGCGAAGAACCTGCGACGGTCGGGGTCGTGCGACATGTAGCCGATCGAGTAGATGTGGATCAGTGAACCCACACCGGTGATCAGCAGGCAGAAGCTGATGGACAACGGGTCGACCAGCAGGCTGATGTCGGCGATGCCGGGAATGAAGTCGAAAAGGCGGATGCTGTAACGACCACCAGCGAGCTGGAGGAAGGCGAGCACCGCGACGACGAACGAACCCAGTGACATCAGGACACCGAGGTAGTGCCCCCATGCGTTGGTACGGCGCCCGCCGAGCAGGAGGATCGCCGCGCCCAAGAGGGGCAGTGCGATCATCAGCCAGGAGGCCCCGATCACTCCACCGGAGTGCGGGATGATCTCAGCCGGTTCCACTGTCACCTCTTAGTACTTCAGCAGGTTGGCATCGTCCACGGATGCCGACCTGCGGGTTCGGAAGATCGTCACGATGATGGCCAGACCGATCACGACTTCCGCGGCGGCCACGACCATCACGAAGAACGCGATGATCTGACCGTCGAGGTTGCCGTGCATCCTGGCGAAGGTGACGAACGCGAGGTTGCAGGCGTTGAGCATGAGCTCGACGCACATGAAGACCACGATCGCGTTGCGCCTGATCAGCACGCCGAGCGCGCCGATCGCGAAGAGCAGGGCCGACAGGACCAGGTACTCGGTGGTCACTTGGTCACCTCGGCCTGCGAGTCGGTTTCCTGCGACGAAGCCTGCTCGTGCCTGTGGCTCCGCTCGGTCACGGGCTCCTCCTCGACCGCGTGCTTGAGCGCCTCGGCGAGCTTGGGGTCATCGGGCAGGTGGCCCCGCTCGACGTCGTAGCGCGCGATGTGGCGGTTGACCGACAGCTCGGAGACCGAGCCGTCGGGCAGCAGCGCGGGCATGTCGATGGCGTTGTTCCTGGCGTACGTGCCCGGTGCCGGCAGCGGCGAGGGGTCGCCCTCGGCGAAGCGGGCGCGAGCCATGTCCTTCTGCGTGGCCTTCGGCTCGAGCCGCTCGCGGTGCGCCAGCACCATCGCGCCGAGCGCGGCGGTGATGAGCAGCGCGGAGGTGACCTCGAAGGCGAACACGTAGCGGGTGAACACCAGCCTCGCCAGCGCCTGGACGTTGCCGCCCGCCTGCTCGGTGGCGGCGGCCAGCCCCGCGGGCTCGGGCACGAACAGCGCGTTGCCGATGGCCAGGATCACCAGGACGGCGAAGCCGATCCCGGCGAGGCCCGCCCAGACGCGCTGCCCCCTCAGGGTCTCGACCAGCGAGTCGGCCGAGTCGACGCCCACCAGCATGAGCACGAACAGGAAGAGCATCATGATCGCGCCGGTGTAGACGATGATCTGCACCGCGGCGAGGAAGGGCGCCTCCTGCACGGCGTAGAGCACCGCGAGGCACAGCATGACGCCGCCGAGGAGGAGCGCCGAGTAGACCGCCTTACGGCTGAAAATCATTCCGAGCGCCGCGCCGACGGAGACGACGGCGAGCACCCAGAACGTAATGGTCTCACCCATTATCGCGCCCCAAGCGGTAGTAGTCCTCTTCGGTGTCGCCGAGCCGCATGGGGTGCGGAGGCTGCTCCATGCCCTGGGTGAGCGGCGCGAGGAGCATCTCCTTGGTGTAGATGAGGCTCTCTCGGCTGGAGTCGGCGAGCTCGTACTCGTTGGTCATCGTGAGCGCCCTGGTCGGGCACGCCTCGATGCACAGACCGCACAGGATGCACCGCAGATAGTTGATCTGGTAGGTGCGTCCGTAGCGCTCGCCGGGCGAGAACCGCTCGTCCTCGGTGTTGTCCGCGCCCTCGACGAAGATCGCGTCCGCGGGGCACGCCCATGCGCACAGCTCGCAGCCGACGCACTTCTCCAGGCCGTCAGGCCACCTGTTCAGCTGGTGACGACCGTGGAAGCGAGGAGCCGTCGGCTTCTTCTCCTCCGGGTAGTTCGTCGTGACCGGCTTCTTGAACATCGTGTGAAAGGTCACGCCGAACCCCTTCACGGGGTTCAGAAAATCAGTTAGTCCCACTGGGAACCTCCTTGCGCTCCACCCCGTGGTAGTGCGGCAGGTCAAGCGGCGGCACAGGGAAGCCACCGGCCGTCGGCTCGGCGGCGAGCTGCTCGAACTCGGCGGCGACCTTTGCCTTCTCCGCATCCTTGCGGCGCTGGTTCACGGTGTCGAAGCGCCACCAGATGGCGAAGGCTCCGACGATGACGATCGCTCCGATGATCATCACTGGCGTCTTGTCGACGGCGCCGGTCTCGTCCCTCATCAGCTTGACGGTGGCGACGAGCATGATCCACGCCAGGTTCAGCGGGATCAGCACCTTCCAGCCCAGCGCCATCAGCTGGTCGTAACGCACTCGCGGAAGCGAGGCGCGGACCCAGACGACGAAGGAGAACACCAGGATGAACTTGATGAGGAACCACAGGAACGGCCACCAGCCGGTGTTCGCGCCGTCCCAGAGCGAGATCGGCCACGGTGCCCGCCAGCCGCCGAGGAACAGCGTGATCGCCATCGCCGAGGCGGTGAACGTGTGCAGGTACTCACCCATCATGATCAGCGCGAACTTCAGCGACGAGGAGTACTCGGTCTGGAAGCCGCCGACCAGCTCGCCCTCGCCCTCGGGCAGGTCGAACGGGATGCGGGCGGCCTCACCGAAGGCGCAGACCACGTAGATCAGGAAGGACGGCAGCAGCAGGATCACGTACCAGGAGGGCATCGGGATCCCGAAGAACTCCCCTCCCGAGGCCTGGGCCGCCACGATCTCCGAGGTGGACAGCGTGCCCGCGAACAGGAAGACCGCCACGAACGACAGACCCATCGCGATCTCGTAGGAGACCACCTGGGCCGCCGACCGCAGACCGCCGAGCAGCGCGTACGGCGAGCGGGACGACCATCCGGCCAGCACCACGCCGTAGACCGACACGGCGCCCATCGCCAGCATGAACAGCACCGCGACCGGCAGGTCGACCAGCTGCAGCGGCGTCTGCACGCCGAACATGTTCACCATGGGGCCGAACGGCGTGATCGAGAAGGCCAGGAAGGCCGGGATCACCATGATGACCGGGGCCAGCAGGTAGAGCACCTTGTCCACGGTGTTGGGGAAGATGTCTTCCTTGAGGCCCATCTTGATGCCGTCGGCCACCGACTGCAGCAGGCCGAACTTGCCCGCCCTGTTGGGGCCGTAGCGGTTCTGCATGCGGGAGATCAGCTTACGCTCGTACCAGACGCCGAACAGGATGCCGAGCATCAGGAAGGCGAAGACGCCGACCGCCTTGATGATGGTGATCCAGAGCGGGTCCTTGCCGAAGTCGGCAAGGGTCGGATCGACCGCGAGGACTGGCAGGCTCATGAAGCACTCCCGATCTTGACGATGTCGCCGGCCACCGCGCGCAGGTCGCGCGAGACCGAGCTGCCTGCGGAGTTCGCCGGCACCCAGACCACCCGGTCGGGCAGGTCGGCGACGCGCACGGGCAGTGACACCGTCTCACCGATAACGATCTTGTCGCCGTCGACCACGCCGATCTCGGCGGCGGTGCTCTCCGACAGCAGCGCCTCGACGGCGCGAGCGGTGCCCGCGAGGTACGGCTCGCCGTCCTGCAGTCTGCCCGCGTCGAGGAGCTGGTGCCAGGTGGCCAGCACGGCCTCGCCCTGCTGGGGCGAGCCCTGGGCCCTGGCGTTGACGTTCGGCGCCGAGACCCGCGTGCCGCGCCAGGCGCCGAGAGCGCCGAGCTCCCTGCGGACCGAAGCGGCGTCCGGCAGGCCGAGGTGCACGTCCATGTGGTCGGCGATGGCGCCGATCACGCCGAGGTCGCTCATGAGACCGGGGACCCTGAGCGCGCGCTCGAACGAGCGGCCCCTGCCCTCCCAGTTCACGAACGTCCCCGCTTTCTCGGCCACCGCGGCGACCGGCAGGACCACGTCGGCCCTGTCGGTGACCGCGCTGGCGCGGATCTCCAGGCTGACGATGAACGGCGTGTTCTCCAGCGCGGTCAGCGCCGCCTCGGGGTCGGCGAGGTCGTGCGGGTCGACGCCCGCGACGAGCAGCGCGTCGAGCTCCTCGTTCAGCGCCGCGGCGAGCATCGCGTCGGTGCCGCGACCGGGGGCGGCCGGCAGGGAGCCGACGTTCCACGCTCGGGCGACCTCGGCCCTCGCCGACTCGTCCTCGACCGGGCGGCCGATGGGCAGCAGGTTGGGAAGCGCGCCCGCCTCGACGGCTCCTCGCTCGCCCGCCCTGCGCGGGATCCAGGCCAGCTTCGCGCCGGAGGCGGCGCTCAGCCGTACCAGCGCCGACAGGGCGCCGGGGACGGCGGCCAGCCGCTCGCCCGCCAGGATGATCGTGCCCTCGGCCACGGAGCCGAGCTCGTTGAGCGCGTCGGCCTCGCCGCCCGGCGTGGTCCTGATGAGCGTGCCGCCCATCTTGGCCAGGCCCTCGGTGGCGAACGGGGCGATCGAGGTGACCTTGAGGCCCTTCTTCCTCCACGCCTTGCGCAGGCGCAGGAAGACGATGGGCGACTCCTCGTCGGGCTCGAACCCGACCAGCAGGACGGCGGGCGCCTGCTCGAGGTCGGTGTAGGAGATCTCGATGCCCTTGCCGGCGACCGCGTGCGCCAGGAACTGGGCCTCCTCGGCCGAGTGGGGCCTGGCGCGGAAGTCGACGTCGTTGGTGCCGAGCGCGACGCGGGCGAACTTGGCGTAGGCGTAGGCGTCCTCGACGGTCACCCTGCCGCCGACCAGCACGCCAGCCTTGCCGCGCGCCTTGGCCAGACCGGCGGCCGCGACGGCGAGCGCCTCAGGCCACGACGCGGGGACCAGCAGGCCCTCCTCGTTGCGGACCAGCGGCGTCTTGAGCCGATCGGGCTGCGTGGCGTAGGTGAAGGCGAAGCGGCCCTTGTCGCAGTTCCACTCCTCGTTGACCTGCATGTCCATGCCGGCCAGACGACGGGTGACCTTGCCCCGGCGGTGGTCGGTGCGCAGGGCGCAACCGGACGCGCAGTGCTCGCAGGCGCTCGGGGTGGAGACCAGGTCGAACGGGCGGGCGCGGAAGCGGTAGGCACCGCTGGTCAGCGCGCCGACCGGGCAGATCTGGATCGTGTTGCCCGAGAAGTAGGAGTCGAACGGCTTGCCGTCGGCGACACCCACCTGCTCCTTGGCCCCGCGCTCGAAGAAGTCGATGAGCGGGTCGCCCGCGATCTCGTCGGAGAAGCGGATGCACCGCGCGCACTGCACGCAGCGCTCACGGTCGAGCAGGACCTGCGTCGACAGCGGCAGCGGCTTGGGGAAGGTGCGCTTGTGCTCGTGGAAGCGCGACTCACCCTGCCCGTTGGACATCGCCTGGTTCTGCAGGGGGCACTCGCCGCCCTTGTCGCAGACCGGGCAGTCCAGCGGGTGGTTCATGAGCAGCAGCTCCATCGCGCCGCGCTGCGCCTTCTCGGCCACCGGCGAGGTGAGCTGGGTCTGCACGACCATGCCCTGGGCGACCTCGATCGCGCACGACGGCTGCGGCTTGGGGAAGCCGCGGCCGTTGCCCGCGTCGGGGATGTCGACCAGGCACTGGCGGCAGTTGGCGGCGGGGTCGAGCAGCGGGTGGTCGCAGAACCTGGGGATCTGGATGCCCAGCAGCTCGGCCGCTCTGATGATCAGCGTGCCCTTGGGCACGGAGATCTGGAAGCCGTCGATCGTGAGGGTGACGACCTGGGTCTCTACGGCTGTCGTTGTCACTTGTCACCCCACAAGGTGGACTTCTTGTGGTCGAACGGGCAGCCGCCGACCTCGAAGTGCTTGAGGTACTCGTCGCGGAAGTACTTCACCGACGAGTGGATCGGGCTGGTGGCGCCGTCGCCCAGGGCGCAGAAGGAGCGGCCCAGGATGTTGTCGGCGATGTCGGTGATCAGCGAGAGGTCGTCCTCGGTGCCCTGGCCGGCCTCCAGGCGCTTGAGCACCTGCTTGAGCCAGTAGGTGCCCTCACGGCACGGCGTGCACTTGCCGCACGACTCGTGGGCGTAGAACTCGGTCCAGCGCAGCACCGTACGGACCACGCAGGTGGTCTCGTCGAAGATCTGCAGCGCCCGGGTGCCGAGCATCGAGCCCTTCGCGCCGACCGCCTCGAAGTCGAGGGGGACGTCGAGGTGCTCGTCGGTGAAGATCGGCGTGGAGGAGCCGCCAGGGGTCCAGAACTTGATCTGGTGCCCCTCGCGGATGCCGCCCGCCATGTCGAGCAGCTCGCGCAGCGTGATGCCGAGCGGGGCCTCGTACTGGCCCGGACGGGTGACGTGGCCGCTCAGCGAGAAGATGCCGAAGCCCTTGGACTTCTCGGTCCCCATCGAGGCGAACCAGTCGGCGCCGTTCGCGATGATCGAGGGAACACTGGCCACGGACTCCACGTTGTTCACCACAGTGGGCGACGCGTACAGGCCCGCCACGGCTGGGAACGGAGGCTTGAGGCGCGGTTGACCCCTGAAACCCTCCAGCGAGTCGAGCAGCGCCGTCTCCTCGCCGCAGATGTAGGCGCCCGCGCCGCTGTGGACGACCAGCTCCAGGTCGTAACCGGAGCCGAAGAGGTCCTTGCCGAGGTAGCCCTTCTCGTACGCCTCGCGCACGGCCGCGTGCAGCCGGCGGATGACGTGCAGCACCTCGCCGCGCACGTAGATGAAGGCGTGGTTGGCGCGGATGGCGTAGGAGGTGATGATGATGCCCTCGACCAGCGAGTGCGGGTTGGCCATCATCAGCGGGATGTCCTTGCAGGTGCCGGGCTCCGACTCGTCGGCGTTGACGACGAGGTAGTGCGGCTTGCCGTCGCCCTGCGGGATGAAGCCCCACTTCATGCCGGTGGGGAAGCCCGCGCCGCCTCGGCCGCGCAGACCGGAGTCCTTGACGGCCTGGATCACCGCGTCGGGATCCATGCCGAGCGCCTTCTTCGCCGCGTCGTAGGGCCCGTAGCCCTCCAGCGTGAAGGAGTTGGCCTGGTCCCAGTTCGCGGTGAGGACCGGAGTAAGGGTGGTGCTCATGCCTCGGGGGCCTTCCATCCGTTGGCCTTGGCGACCTTCAGGCCCTCGAGCGAGGGACCTGCCGCCGACGGGCCGTCACCGGCCAGGTCGTCGGGCAGGCCCGAGAGCACCCGCGAGGCCTCTTTGAAGGTGCAGAGCTTCTTCGGGCCGCGCGTGGGCGAGACGCTCTTGCCGTCGCGCAGGTCGTCGACGAGCTGCTTGGCCGACTCGGGCGTCTGGTTGTCGAAGAACTCCCAGTTGACCATCATCACGGGCGCGAAGTCGCAGGCGGCGTTGCACTCGAGGCGCTCGAGCGACACCTTGCCGTCGGGGGTCGTCTCGTCGTGGCCGACGCCGACGTGCTCCGACAGCTCCTCCCAGATCTGGTCGCCGCCCAGCACGGCGCACAGCGAGTTGATGCAGACGCCTACGTGGTAGTCGCCCATCGGCTTGCGCTTGTACATCGTGTAGAAGGTCGCGACACCGGTGACCTCGGCCTTGCTCAGGCCGAGCATCTCCGCGCAGAACTCCTGTCCGTGCTCGGAGACGTAGCCGTCCTCCGACTGCACCAGATGCAGCAGCGGCAGCAGAGCCGAGCGCGTCTTCGGGTAGCGCCCGATGATCTCCTTGGCGTCTCTCTCGAGACGCTCCCGGACGTCCGGCGAGTAACTCACCGGTCAACACCTCCCATGACCGGGTCGATGGATGCCACAGCCGCGATGACGTCGGCGACCTGGCCACCCTCGCAGGTTGCCGGTACGGCCTGCAGGTTCGTGAAGGACGGCTCGCGGAAGTGGACGCGGTACGGGCGGGTGCCGCCGTCGCTGACCACGTGCGCGCCGAGCTCGCCGCGGGGGGACTCCACCGCCGCGTACGCCTGGCCTGCCGGGACCCTGAAGCCCTCGGTGACCAGCTTGAAGTGGTGGATCAGCGCCTCCATGGAGCTGCCCATGATGTGCGCGATGTGGTCGGGCGAGTTGCCGAAGCCGTCAGGGCCCAGCGCGAGCTGCGCGGGCCAGCCGATCTTCTTGTCCTCGATCATGACCGGCTTGTTCTTCAGCGGTCCCGCGATGCGGTCGAGGGCCTGCTCAATGATCTTGAGCGACTCCTCCATCTCCTGCATGCGGACGAGGTAGCGGCCGTAGACGTCGCAGCTCTGCTGCGTGGCGACGTCGAAGTCGTAGGTCTCGTAGCCGCAGTAGGGCTGCGACTTGCGCAGGTCCCACGGCAGGCCGGCAGCCCGCAGCATGGGGCCGGTGATGCCGAGCGCCATGCAGCCGGTCAGGTCGAGGTAGGCCACGTCCTTGGTGCGACGGGTGTAGACCGGGTTCTCGTCGAGCAGCTTGCGGGTGTCCTTGATGCGCTTGGGCATCTCCTTGAGGAACTCGCCGACCTTGTCGACCGTACCCGCCGGCAGGTCGACGCTGACGCCGCCCGGCCTGACGTAGGCCATGTTCATCCGCAGACCCGTGATGTACTCGAACAGGTCCATGATCATTTCACGGTCGCGGTAGCCGAAGAGGAACGGCGTGGTCGCGCCCAGCTCCATGCCGAACGTGCCCATCGCGACCAGGTGCGAGGAGATCCGGTTGAGCTCCATCATCATGACGCGGATGGCCTGCGCCCGCTCGGGGATGCGGTCCTCGATGCCGAGCAGCCTCTCCACGCCCATGCAGTACGCGGTCTCGTTGAACAGCGGCGCGAGGTAGTCCATGCGGGTGACGAACGTGGTCCCCTGGGTCCACGTTCGGTACTCCATGTTCTTCTCGATGCCGGTGTGCAGGTAGCCGATGCCGGTACGGGCCTCGGTGACCGACTCGCCGTCGAGGGTGAGGATCAACCTGAGCACGCCGTGCGTGGAGGGGTGCTGCGGGCCCATGTTGATGACCAGGCGCTCGTCCTCGGAGTCGCGCACCGCGCCGACGACGTCGTCCCAGTCGGCGCCGTTGACCGAGTAGACCTTGCCCTCGGTCGCCTCGTCATATCCGGTGCTCACGCGTACTCCTCGCTTCGCTCGTCAACGCTCAGCTCGTCAAACTCGCTCACGCGTAAGACCTCCTGTTGTCCGGGGAGGGAACCTCGGCGCCGCGGTACTCGACGGGGATGCCGCCGAGCGGGTAGTCCTTGCGCTGCGGGTGACCGTCCCAGTCGTCCGGCATCATAATCCTGGTCAGCGCGGGGTGACCGTCGAAGATGATCCCGAAGAAGTCGTACGTCTCGCGCTCGTGCCAGTTGTGCGTCGGGTAGACGCCGACCGTCGAGGGGATGTGCGGGTCGGAGTCGGGCGCGCTCACCTCGACGCGGATGCGCCTGTTGTGCGTGATGGAGCACAGGTGGATGACCGCGTGCAGCTCCTCGCCCGCCAGGTGCGGGTAGTGGACGCCGCTCACGCCCAGGCTGAGCTCGAAGCGCAGCTCGGGCTCGTCGCGCAGGCGCTGGCAGATCTCGACCAGCTTCTCGCGCTTCACGTGGAGGGTCAGCTCGCCGCGGTCGACGACCACGCGCTCGACGCCGTCCTCGACGAAGGACTCGAGCTTGTCGACGACCTCGTCGAAGTATCCGCCGTAGGGGCGGGGGGTCGACAGGCGGGGCGCCCGCCGTACGACGAGGCCGGCGTAGCCGGAGGTGTCGCCGGTGCCACTGGCGCCGAACATGCCCTGGCGGGCCACCGGCTCCTCGGGCACCTGCTCCTTGGGCACCTCGGGGAGGTTCTCGCTCACTTGGAGGCCTCCTGGTCGATCAGGGGCAGCGTGCGGAGCGCCTGCAGCTCGAGCTCCTCGATCTGCTTGGCGCGGTGCGCGCCGAACTTCATGTTCTGGATCTTGTCGTGAAGCTTCACGATCGAGTCGATCAGCATCTCGGGCCGCGGGGGGCACCCCGGCAGGTAGATGTCGACGGGCACGATGTGGTCGACGCCCTGCACGATGGCGTAGTTGTTGAACATGCCGCCGCTGGAGGCGCACACGCCCATCGCGATGACCCACTTGGGCTCGGCCATCTGGTCGTAGATCTGGCGCAGCACCGGCGCCATCTTCTGCGAGACGCGGCCGGCGACGATCATCAGGTCGGCCTGGCGAGGAGACGCCGAAGCGCGCTCCATGCCGAAGCGCGCCAGGTCGTAGTGCGATGCACCGGTTGCCATCAGTTCGATCGCGCAACAGGCGAGGCCGAACGTGGCCGGCCACACGGAGTTCTTCCTGGCCCACCCGGCGGCCGCTTCGACCGTGCTGAGGATGAACCCGCTCGGGAGTTTCTCTTCAAGTCCCATTATCTAGTCCCAGTCCAGACCCTTGCGGCGCCACACGTAGGCATAGGCCACGAGCACGGTGACGATGAACAGCACCATCTCGACCAGCCCGAAGACCCCGAGCATGTCGAACGACACGGCCCACGGGTAAAGGAAGATGATCTCGATGTCGAACACGATGAAGAGCATCGCGGTGATCATGTACTTCAGCGGGAAGCGTCCGCCACCGGCAGGCTGGGGCGTCGGCTCGATGCCGCACTCGTAGGCGTCGAGCTTCGCGCGGTTCCAGCGCTTGGGACCGGTGAACGGAGCGATCGCCACCGAGAAGAGCGCGAAGCCCCCCGCGACAATGGCGAGCACCAGGATGGGCACATAAAGATCCATCGCTACGCCTCCTCTCCCATCTCCACGCGCGCGGGCGCGCAGACTGATCTGTAAGTGTGCCGGGTGGATGAACGGTTCATGCTGGTGGGGCGACCTTCGCGAGAGCGTTGATGATCCGGTCTGACGCATCGCCTCGCCGGTCGGTGAGATTACCAAGGAGTTTGAGAGCGAAGCGCATCAGCCTGGGGTGGTGCAGCCCATGCCGTGTGCCGAAGCTCATCACGCCAGGCTTCCCAATTGCTTCGACAAACCACCTGCCAAACGTGAAATATCCGCCGTAGGCATCCTTGAGCACCTGCGGGTAGCTTCGCAGGATTCGCTCCTGCTGGGCGGCGGTGGTGCCGCGCAGCGCCTTGGCGATCACCTCGGCGGCGACCTCGCCCGTCTCCATCGCGTAGGCGATGCCCTCACCGTTGAACGGGTTGATCGCGCCACCCGAGTCGCCCACGAGCACCAGGCCCCGGGTGTAGTGCGGCTGCCTGTTGAACGCCATCGGCAGCGCAGCGCCCCTGATCGGGGTCGTCATGTTCTCCGCGGTGAAGCCCCACTCCGCCGGCATGTTCCTCGTCCACCGCTTCAGCAGGTCGCGGTAGTCGATGTTCTTGAACGCGTCGCTGGTGTTGAGCAGCCCGAGGCCCACGTTGGAGGTGCCGTCGCCCACGCCGAACACCCACCCGTACCCGGGCAGCAGCGTCTCCTCGTCCCAGAGCTCCAGCCAGATCTCCAGGTAGTCGTCGTCGTGACGAGGAGACTCGAAGTAGGTCCTGACGGCCACGCCCATCGGACGGTCTTCCCGCTTGTACAGCCCCATCGCCAGGGCGAGCCTGGTGGAGTTGCCGTCCGCGGCCACCACCACGCGGCTGCGGTAGGAGGCGCCGTCCTTGGTCGTGACGCCGACGATGTGCCCGCTGCGGTCGTCGAGGATCGCGCCGGTGACGTTGACGCCCTCCATCAGGCGGGCGCCGGCCTTGACCGCGGTGGCGGCGACGACCTGGTCGAAGTCCTGCCTGGTACGCACCAGCCCGAAGTCAGGGAAGCTGTCGAGCTGCGGCCAGTCGAGGTCGTAGCGACCGCCGCCGCCCACGACGCGCAGGCCCTTGTTCCTGACCCATCCAGGCGCGTCGATGTCGACGCCCATGTTCATGAGCTGCTTGACCGCCCGCGGGGTCAGCCCGTCACCGCAGACCTTCTCGCGGGGGAAGCGGGTCTTTTCGAGAAGCAGCACGTCGAGCCCGGCCTGGGCGAGATAGAACGCCGTCGCCGATCCGGCGGGACCTGCGCCGACGACGATGACGTCGGCGTCAACCGCGTTCATGGTCGCGCCCGCCTCGCCGCTGGTTGGCTGGTTCCTCGCGCGCTCACGGCGAGCTCCTGCGCTTGCCTGCTGTCAGCTGGCACGGTCACGGACCTGTCCTGTCCTACACGCTTGTTGGCCGCGGAGTGTGGGCCTTCGTTCCTTTGTGAAGCTCTTCACAAACTTTGTCGGCTGGAAGTCTAGCGCTTTTCCGGCACCAGGTGGCAGGCGGGTACTCGGTTGGCCCATACGGAAGGCCCCCCGTCAGCGACAGAGGGCCTTGACTCGATCACCGGTTCGGAGTCAGACGTCGAACTCGGCGTTGCGGACCCCGGCGACGAACGCCCTCCACTCACCGAGCGTGAATGCCAGCACCCCGCCCGACGGATCCTTGGAGTCCCGGATCATGACCCCGCCGTCGACACCCCGAGCGAACTCGACGCACTCGCCGGTAGCGTGGCTGAACGAGCTCTTGCGCCAGGTGGTGTCCGGGTCGCGAGAAGGGAGGCTGGGAAGACCTGTCCCGAACACCGCACTGTTCACATCTCATCCAAGAAGAAGAAGGCGCTACGGTGCGTCGTCGCAGCCGCGCGCGGGCGTGACCATCGGGCCCATCTTCCATGGATTGAAGCTCAAGATCGCCGACCGACACCGGAGAGTTATCAAAACGAGGCCGGCAAGTTAGGAACTTATCACCTAAGGGTAGCGGCATGGCACCCGTACCAGCACAAACACCCCGGCTGAGGCTGCCCCACAGGACGGCACCTAAGGGCGACTGCGCCGCCCCGCCGTCACTCGTAGGAGAACTCGCCCAGCGCCACCCCTCCGATGAACGCCTTCCACTCCCCGATGCTGAACTGCAGCACGGCGTCGTCCGGTCGCTTGGAGTGTCTGACGAGTATTGCCTGACCGTCCCTCGCAACCTCCACGCACTCGCCATTGACAACACTCAGGCTGCTCTTGCGCCACGCGATCTCTTCCGAGGTCGATGACTCCATGGGCATATCCTCACTGTCGGGGGACCAAAGACGGCATACCCCGACAGTGAGGGACCAATTCACCGGGCGTGTTCTCCGATGAGTTTCAGCGAATCCTCCTCGGATAGCGCGGCCGCCAGGATGCGGTGGAAGACCCGCTCGTAGGCGAACGTTTCCTGCTCGTTCTCTTCGAAAATGGCGTCGCGGGCGTTCTCGATGTAGACGATGTCGTCGTGGAGAGCGTCCAGTCCTTCACACTGCGGAAACTTCAGCAGCACGAAACCGTGAAACACCCAGGAGCGCTCGAGGGGCACCACCCTGACGCTGACGTTCGGCTGCTCGGCCATTCGGAGCACGTGCCTTACCTGGTCGCGCATGACCTCCGGCGAGCCGAACCTGCGCATCAGCACCGACTCCTCGAGCAGGACAGACAGGCTGAGCGGATCCGGTCCCTCCAAGATGTGTCCCCGCCGGGTACGAACCCTGACCAGCCGCTCGATCTGCGTCGGCGGCTGCGGGCTCCACGCGTCACCGAAGCCGATGAGTGCCCTGGCGTAATCGGGTGTCTGGAGCAGCCCAGGGAAGACGATGTTCTGCCAGGTGAGCGCTTTCTCAGCGCCGGCCTCGAGGCCGATGAAGGTGGTGTAGGACTCGGACAGCGACTCGTTGTGCGCGTCCCACCAGCCCTTGCCCTCCGCCTCGGCCGCCAGCGTGAGCAGGGCGTCGCGGACGGCGGGCCGTACCTGGTAGAAGTCGGCCAGCCTGGCGACATCCTCGCGATGGGCGGCCACCTGGGCCTTTTCCATGCGGGACACCTTGGAGGACGACCCGTCGAGCACCTGGGCGACCTGGGTTCCCGTTACCTGGGCATCCTCGCGGAGTCGACGCAGCTCTGCGGCGAGTCGGCGTCGGCTGACGGTGGGGCTCGGCTCCCGCGCCACTCAGCTCTCCTCACAAGCGTGTCGAAGTACTACCCACCACTCGGAAGGGTTGAACCCTTCTCAAGGCGGGCATCTCTCCAATAATCCCAGCGGGAATTGCACGACACTTCCCGGAGGGAAATCTCCATCCTAGCCTCTGCAGCGCGAAAAGCGGTGAATCGGATGAAGACGCGAGCGCCTCCCCACGGGTCCATCGAGCCGGATGTCCACGCAGACGACGCGGGCGGATGGTCGCGACCCATCCGCCCGTAAGGTCCCGCAGCACCCGCGCACCTACGACAGGACATCGGAGCCTTGAGACATGACCAGAGTCACCCCCAGGCGCGTGTCGCGCAAGGGGAGCTTCCTCCTCTGGAGCTCTTCGGACCACCACTTAACAGCAGGCGGGCCGCCCGGTGACGGGCACCCGCGAAACCACCCGCACATACCGCAGGCACGGGACCTGCCGGCCTTCCTCGGAGCGCTGTTCAGGTGGCGGTCGGAGGTGGCGGCCTTCGGGCTGACCGCGATGGCCACCGCGCAGGTGGCGGTGTGGACGAACGCGGTCACCGCGGGGATGGCGCTGGTCGGCGTCGCCCTCGCGTGCGCGGGCACGCCGCAGGCCAGACGGGAGATCGTCGGCTACGCCGTCTCGGTGATCGTGCGCCACCGCTTCCAGGGACTGGCCAGAAGAACCTCGATGCGGACGATGAGAGGCCGCCTCCCGCTCGTGCTCAGGATGAGCGTGGAGGGCGCCAGCGTGCTGCTGCTCCTCGGGCTGCGGTCGGGGCTGAGCCTCGAACTGCTCGAGGACTACGCGGCCGAGATCAGGACCGCCTGCCTGGCACAGGCGGTCGTCTTCTATCAGCACCCTGCCAACGGCGGCCTGGTGACGATGGAAGTGGTTCAACCCTGGGGCTTGTAGCCCCTGTGCAGGGCGACGATGCCCAGGTTGAGGTTGCGCCACGCCACCCGCTCCCAGCCGGCCCTCTGGATGATCCTGGCCAGGGCCGGCTGGTCGTGCCAGTCCCTGATGGACTCGGCGAGGTACTCGTAGGAGTCGTCGTTGGAGCCGAAGACCTTGGCCACCTTGGGCAGCATCTTCATCAGGTACTCGCGGTAGACGAGGTCGAACGACTTGACCGTCACGTGGGAGAACTCGAGGATCACCAGCTTGCCGCCCGGCTTGGTGACACGCAGCATCTCGCGCAGGGCCTGCTCGGTGTCGTGCACGTTGCGCAGCGCCACCGAGATCGTCACGGCGTCGAAGGCGTTGTCGGCGAACGGCAGGTTCAGCGCGTCACCCGCGATGAACGGCAGGCCTGGGCCGGTGAGCGCGTTGCGCCCCCTGCGCCTGACCCCGGTGCTCAGCATGCCGAAGGAGAAGTCGGAGGCGATCGCGCGAGCGCCCAGCCCGGTGAAGGCGTCGGTGGAGGTGCCCGTGCCCGCTCCGAGGTCGAGCACGATCTCGCCGGGACCCGCGTCGACGGCCTCGGCCACGGCCTTGCGCCACAATCGCACCTGGCCGAGCGAGATGACGTCGTTCACGAGGTCGTATCGCCGGGCCGTGCGATCGAACATCGCGGCGACCTCATGCGGCTGCTTGTCCAACTGTGCGCGGGTCATGGGACAAGCCTAGGGCTTTAGCGGCAATAAACCGGAAGTAGTCGCTCGATTACTCACAGTATGCTAAGACTTGGCGAATGCTTGCCCGGACCACCCTCGCGGCGCTCGTCGCCGTCTCCCCCATCGCGCACGCGCGCGTGGTGTCGGCCAACCCCGTCGACACCACACCTCACGTGCTCGACGGCATCGTCAACGCCATCGCGCTGGTCGGCGACACGGTCGTCGTCGGCGGCTCCTTCAGCGAGGTGAGTGACGCGCACGGCTCCACGACGCTGGAGCGCGCCAATCTCTTCGCCTACGACCTGCGCACCGGCGAGATCCTCCCCCACTTCGCCCCCGACCTGTCCTCGCCCGTCTACGCGCTGGCCGAGGGCGCGGGCGGCACCGTCTACGTCGGGGGCGCGGGGCTCGTACGGCTGCGCCTGTCCGACGGCTCGGCCGTACGGAGCTTCAATCCCAGGGTGAGCGGTGGCACGGTCTCCACGCTCGCCAGGAAGGGGTCGAAGCTCTACGTGGGCGGCGACTTCACCCAGCCGAGGCTCGCGCTGGCCAGGCTCAGCGCCACGACAGGCGTGGCCGACTCGAGCTTCGCGATCACACCGGGCCACCCGCGCACGCCGAGGGTGAAGGTCCACGCGCTCGCGGTGAGCCGCGACCGCCTGGTCGTCGACGGCACCTTCACGACGCTGAACGGGCTGTCGAGGCCGCAGCTCGGCCTGATCGACGTCGGCGGGGTGAGCGCGAAGGTCGCCGACTGGCGCACCGACGCCTACGCCGCCGACTGCATGGCCGTCTTCCCCTCGTACGTGCGCGGGCTCGACTTCGCCCCCGACGGCAGCTACTTCGCCGTCGTCACGACGGGCGGGCCAGGAGGCAGGAGGAAGCTCTGCGACACCGCGGCCAGGTTCGAGACCTACGCCCGTGGCGAGCGCGTCAGGCCCACGTGGGTCAACCACACGGGTGGCGATTCGCTCTACTCGGTGTCAGTGACGGGGTCAGCCGTCTACGTGGGCGGACACCAGCGTTGGATGGACAATCCGAGCGGGCGCGACTCCGCCGGCCCCGGAGCGGTGCCACGGCAGGGGATCGCCGCCATTCATCCCGTCACGGGAAAGGCGCTCAGCTGGAATCCGGGACGCGAGCGTGGCATCGGAGTCAAGGCATTTCTGGCGCACGCGGGCGGACTACTCGTTGGTAGTGACACAACGCGACTCGGACGGGAGTACCATGCCCGGATTGGCATGTTCCCCCTGCCCTAGTCGTCCTCCGGCTTCGGCCGGTCGACCTTGTCACTGATGCGTGCGCTCACGGCGTCACGCTGCTTGGACAGCAGGACGTAGCTGGCAATCCCGCTGATCACGAACGCCACCGCGATCAGCAGCAGCGGGTCGCGAAGGTTCAGCAGGTAGAGCACACCCAGGGTCACGAGAAACAGCCCGATCCGCGACGCGGTGTAAACGAGTACAGGACGCACAACGTCGAGGTTACTCGGCCCCTCGGGCGGTCGCTCTACGCACTGGGCACGAGCGCTGCTACTGTTCCCAGTTAGGCGCTTTCGTAAAGAAACACCCACGAGAGCCCCAAAGAGGCTCTATCATATAACAATCGGGCAGTCAGCTGATAACAACCCGTGATCTTTGTAGAAAAGCACGGATAAATCAGGGTTCGCTCGACACACTGGGTACCTGTCCGCCCGCTGGCAGGAAGCGGGATGCGAGGGGGAGAGATTGGTGGAGAGTAGCAGCGAGCGTCTGCTGACGCCGGGAGAGGTAGCCGCCCTCTTCCGGGTAGACCCAAAGACGGTGACGCGCTGGGCCGCGGCAGGCCGCATCAGTAGCATCCGTACCCCCGGAGGGCACCGTCGCTTCCGCGAATCGGAAGTGCACGCCCTTCTGCGTGGCGAGGACGTTCTTACGGCCGACCGGCCTGGTGAGTCCCCGCGCGTCTGACGTTCCGTCAGCCGGTGATCCTGCTAGTCACAACCCGCAGGGTCACCGGTGCGGATGATCAGCGCGTACGGCAGGCGCGCCCAGGCCCACCCGCCGTCCGTGGCCCAGGCCCGTCCCCCACGCCGCTCCAGCGGACTCCGGCCGGCCGCCGCCACGTCGCATGGCCGGCACGACGAGCCGCCATGCCCCCGCCTCCCTCCATGAGGGATCAGGTCTCTTCCTGCTGTGACCTGAACGCGAGGAACGCCCGCTCCAGCTCGTCGTTCTCCTCCTCCCAGCGCCGCCTCCGCTCGGCCAGCTCCTCCTCGGTCAGCGCCTCGGGCAGCCACCGCTCGTAGTCCGGATCGCCGGGCTCCACCTCGACGTACGCGTTGCCGATGAGCCGCCCGTCTTCGCTGGTCAGGCTCTGCGGCACGCGCAGAGTCCCGTCAGCGAGCCGGATCACGTACATGGCTGATCACCTAGATTCCGTAGCGCCGGTTGAAGAACAACATGACATCGAGCGCCATCCGCGTGTCACCGCCCAGCATGTCGACCAGGGCGGGACGCTGGCGCGAGGCGATCGCCGCGAAGGCGTCCGCGAAGAACTCCTTGCGGCCCAGTCCGTCACCCTGTCGGTGGAAGGAGGAGGCCAGCAGGGGTTGGGCCTGCTCGTAGAGTGCCATGAACTCCGGCGAGTCCGACACCCAATCCCCGTGAGGGGAGTCGACGTCGTCGATCGCGTGACCGACCTCGTGCATCATCACGTCGGGCGTGGGCGAGGGACGGTCCCCCACGACGATCTTGCGGTCGCCGTACGCGCCCGCGCAGATGTCCCAGGAGGCCCGCCCCGAGGGCAGGGGCGCGCCCCTCAGGTAGCCCATGTCGTCGAGGTCGGGCACGCCGCCCTCGCCGACGTAGATGCCCTCGAGCCCTTCGGCGAGCAGCTCCTTGAGCCGCTCGGGGAGCCTGGCCAGGCTCTCCACGGCGCGCACGGCGTCGGCGGAGGGCGGTCCCTGCCTCGCGTCCCACTGCCGGTGCAGGATGCCCTCGAGCCGCCCGCAGTGGGCCAGGCCGTCGCCCTGGGCGGGCGTGTCGGGCCTGTTGGGCTGCGCCCTGGGGCGCGCGTCGATCCGCTCGAAGTCCTGCCAGGTGTACTGCGGCCTGTCGACGACCGAGGCCGCGTAGCGCGAACCCTTCTCCTCCTTCGGGGGAGCGTCGCGGCTGCCGCTCGGGCCCCTGTCCCATGCGCCGCCCGCGTGCGGCCCCTGCGTGCCCGCCGTCCACGAACGCCTCGGCTCCTCCCACGGCCGCTCATGGACGCTCTCCCGCTCGACGTCCGGCCGGTCCTGCCCTCGCCGTCGGCCGCCCTTGTCGCGGTTCCTGTCCTGACGGCCGCCGAACAGCCCCCACAGGGAGCCCGGCTCGTCGTCGCGCTCGGGCCTGTCTCCGGCCCAGAACGACTCGCGCGGCGCGTCGGAACGGCGGGAGGAGAGATAGGAACCCCGCCGCCACCAACGACTCCCCCGCCGATGACGGCCCCTGTCGCCTGACCGCCTATCGTCAGAAAAGGCCATCGCACCTCTCCACGACCCTGGAGCCCGCCGCGCCCGAGACCCGCGGTCGCCGGCCGGCGACTCCTTGATCGGACTGCCGGGAACCAGACTCCACCGTACGACGTCGATCTTCCCGAGTCATCCGAAATGGGGCAGCTCGGCGACACGATCACGCGTTCCATGGCCTACAGTGCGGGCATGCCTAGCGTGCTTCTCGGCCTGGCGGTGCTGGCCTTCTGGCTCTACTCCTTGTTCGACGTCATCACGACCCCGGAGAAGGAGACCAGGAACCTGCCGAAGATTCTCTGGGTCCTCGTCATCGTCCTCGTGCCCCTGGTCGGCAGCGTCTTCTGGCTGCTGCTCGGCCGTCCTCTGCGCTCGCGTCCGCTGCGCATGCCCGGTCGTTCGATCATGGACGTGGGCGAGCCGCCACGCGGCCCCGACGACGACCCCGACTTCCTGCGCGACCTCGACCGGCGCATGCGCGACGACGACTAGCCTCCACGTGACGGCGGGGCGCGAAGTCCCGCTGGAGCAGGCGTGGAGGACGGACGGCAAGCGGTGACCGGGGTGGCCCCTGAACCGCCTGCCGTACTCGAGGGAGAGCGGCCGCTCAGCCGCCGACGTCGGCGTAGCTGTGCAGGCCGCCGAGGAAGATGTTGACGCCCACCAGGTTGAACAGCAGGCAGGCGAAGGCCACCAGCTGGACGATGGTCGCGGCGCGGCCCTTCCATCCCGCCGTGGCGCGGGCGTGGAGGTAGCCGGCGTAGACGATCCAGGTGATGAACGCCCAGATCTCCTTGGGATCCCAGCCCCAGTAGCGGCCCCACGCCTTGTCGGCCCACAGGGCGCCGGCGATGACGGCGAAGGTCCACACAGGGAAGGCCAGCACGATCGCCCTGTGGGCGACCCTCTCCAGGTCGGTCCTGGTGGGCAGGCGCGAGAAGCCCTCACCACGGACCAGGTAGAGGATGCCCGAGACGCCCCCCACCGTGAACAGGCCGCTGGCGATGACGGCGGCCGAGACGTGGATGGCGATCCAGTACGAGTTCAGCGCGGGCACGACGGGCCCGGCCTGCACGTGGAGCCAGATGACGGCGAAGCCGAGACCGAGCGCGGCCGTCACCATGACGAAGGCGCCGAGGAAGCGGACGTTGCTGCGCAGCTGCGTGATGAGGAAGGCCGCCACCGCCGCGAGGCAGATGGCCACCACGAACTCGTACATGTTGCCCCACGGCCAGCGGCCGACGGCCAGCCCGCGGGTGACGACGGAGCCGAGGTTGGCCGCCAGGCCCACCCAGCCGAAGATGAGGCCGACCGTGCCGGCCTTCGGGGCCCACGACGGCGGCTCCGGCGGGCTGACGGCCACGGTGGCCCCCGCCTCGGCCCCTTCGCCGCTCCCTCCTGACGAACGGGCGGCCACGGAGGATCCCGCGGCCATGGAGGAGCCCGCGGCGACGCTCTCCTTGACGCCCGGCTCGGTGACGGTGAGCGCGGTGGCGCCGGTGTTCGTGCGGGCGCGGCCGAAGGCCAGCTCCAGCGCGAACCCGATCATCGCGGCCAGGTACAGCAGGACGGCTCCGAGGACGAGGTCGTCGCTCAGTCCTGCGAGTTGCTCAGCGGACATCCTTCTCTCCTGCGGATAGGGCCTTGACGATGTCGGCGAACTCTTCGCCGAAGCCCGTGCCCGACCCCTCGGTGCGCGTCAGACCGCCCACGTCGACCGCGCCGTCCTTGATCCGGACGAACACGCGGCGGCGGCGGATCATGAGCGACATCACCAGGGCGACGGTCGCGAGCGCAGAGGCCAGCAGCGCCGGCATGCGTCCAGGGTCGTGAGCGATCTGGAGCGTCATCCACTCCTTCACACCGGTGAACTCGATCTTCCCCAGCTTGTCCGGCAGGTCGAAGGACTGCCCGACCGCCAGGGGCGGCGGTGCCTTCGACCCCATGGCCAGGGGCTTCAGCTTCTTCATGACGTCGTCGGGCGCCAGCTGGTAGACCGACTGCGGCTTGCCCGAGCGCACCCCGAGATCGCCGGAGAAGGCCCCGACGATCTTCGCCTGCGGGTTCAGCTGGCCGGGGAAGGCCGAGACGTGGCTGCCGTCGGTGAGCCGCACGCTGGTCGGCAGGAACTGCAGCAGGAAGCCCAGCTGCTCGGGCTGGGCGTCGGGCACCTTGACGACGCAGCCGGAGGTGAGCGTCGGCTTGCTCTCGATGAGGCACGGCACAGGGCCGTCGAAGGCGATCTGCCCCTTGCCGTCGGTCACCCTGAACACCGGCGCGTAGCCGTGGCCGATCAGGTAGGTCTGGGTGCCGTCGATCTCCAGCGGCTCGTTGACCTTGAGGTCGTAGTCGCGGGCGGGCGACTCCGGCGAGTCGTTGACCGAGAGCTTGGCGGTGTAGTCGAGCTCCTGGCCCCGCTTGTCCCCGCCGAGCTGGTAGCTGGCCTGGAAGTCCTTCAGCGTGAAGGAGAACGGCTCGAGCGACTCGGCCGAGACCCTGCTGCCGGGCATGTAGCGGTCGTAGGCGGCGACGGTGTTGGCGAACCCGTCGCCCTCGACGACCAGCACGTTGCCGCGGTAGCCGAACAGGGAGCCCATCCCGACCGCCACCAGCAGCCCGAGCAGGGCCACGTGGAAGAGCAGGTTGCCGGTCTCGCGCAGGTAGCCCTTCTCCGCCGACACCCAGCCAGGCCCCGTGGCCACCCTGAAGCGCAGCCTGCGCAACCTGCGGGCCGCCTCCTCCACGTCGAGCTCGCCTTCGGCCCTCGCGTGGTACGGCAGCCGCGAAAGGTTCTTCGGCGCCGTGGGCGGCCTGCGGCGCAGCTCCTTCAGGTAGGTGCTGGTGCGAGGCAGGACGCAGCCGATCAGCGAGACGAACAGCAGCAGGTAGATGGCCGCGAACCAGGGGGCGGTGAAGACGTCGAAGAGGTAGAAGCGGTCGTACCACTCGGCCAGCGCCGGGTCGTTCTGGTAGATCAGCGCGACCTTGTCGGGCTCGACCGAGCGCTGCGGCACCAGCGAGCCGGGGATGGAGGCCAGCGCGAACAGGAACAGCAGCACCAGCGCGGTCTTCATCGAGGTGAGCGTGCGCCAGAACCAGCGCAGCCACCCCACGAGGCCGAGCTTCGCGGGCTGGGGCGTCTCCTTCTGGAGCTCGTCGACCGTCATCAGATCACCGGCTCGAATCCGCCGATCCACGTCTGCATGCCAGCGATGATCTGCCCCCAGACTCCGGTGACGAGCAGCACGCCGACGGCGACCAGCATGCCGCCGCCGATCCTGGTGATGAGCTGCGAATGCTTGCGGATGGCGCGGAAGGTGCGCAGTGCCTTGCTGTAGGCGAGGGCGGCGATCACGAACGGCAGGCCGAGCCCCGCGGCGTAGGCGACGGCGAGGAAGGCGCCCCTGGCGGCACTGCCCTCGTTGTAGCCGAGCGAGAGCACGACGGCGAGGGTGGGGCCGATGCAGGGGGTCCAGCCGAGGCCGAACACCACGCCGAGCAGGGGCGCGCCCGCCAGGCCCGCGCTCGGGACCCTGTGGATGCGCACGTCGCGCATGAGCATGGGGATCACGCCCATGAAGGACAGGCCGAGGACGATCGTCAGGACGCCGACGATCCTGGTGATCAGGTCGGCGCTGCCGTACAGGGCCGAGCCGAGGCCGCCGAACAGCGCGCCTCCCGCGACGAAGACCACCGCGAAGCCGAGGACGAACAGGCCGGTGCCGAGCACGAGCCTGCCGCGCTTGGGGTCGGCGCTCATGCCTGTCACGTACGACAGGTAGCCGGGGACCAGCGGGAGCACGCAGGGGGACAGGAACGACACCAACCCCGCCAGCACCGCGATCGGGACGGCGAGCAGCAGCGACCCCGAGGCGACGACGTCACTCATCGCGCACCTGGGTCACGGCCTTGAGCAGGTCGTTGTACTTGACGGCGCCGAGCGCCCTGGCCGCCACCCTGCCCTGCTCGTCGATGATCAACGTGGAGGGGATCGCGGCGGGCGGCACCGTGCCCTGGAAGGAGAGCGCCACCTTGCCCGGCTGGTCGAAGATGCTGGGGTAGCCGGGCTGCTCGGTGCGCTCGAAGGCCAGCGCGTCGGCCTGGCGGTCCTTGAAGTCGATGCCGATGAACTCCACGCCGCTGGACTTGGTCTTGGCGTAGATGTCCTTGAGCACCGGCGCCTCCGCCCTGCAGGGACCGCACCACGAGGCCCAGAAGTTGAGGACGACGACCTTGCCCTTGTGCGCGGCGACGGAGGCCCTGGCGCCGTCGAGCGTCGTGCCCTCGACCACCGGCGCGGCCTTGCGGTCGGCGGCGGGGAAGACGGTGACCTTGCCGTCGCCCGCGACGAACCTGGTGTCACCCGCCTGCGGCTGGCCACCGACGTTACCCGCGCATCCGGAGACGGCGAGCAGGGCCACGAGGGCGAGGGCGTGTGGTTTCGCGCGCACGGGAGAAGGATCTCCTTGTACTACAGCCGGTAGAGCTTGTCACTCTACCCGCGGGGTCACGCGCCCGGGACGCTGGGGCCGCCCTTGAGTAGCGCCGAGGCGGGCTCGCTGTAGCCGATGCTGACCAGCCGGTCGCCCTCGAAGGTGAAGGTGGTCAGGCTGGCGAGCGCGCACTGACGGCGACGCGGATCGTGCCAGAGCCTGCGGCCCTCGGCCGCCACCCTGATCATCCAGATCGGCAGCTGGTGGCTGACCAGCACCGCCTCGTGCCCTCGGCTCGCCGCCCTGGCGGTGTCGACCATGGACCGCATGCGCGCCACCACCTCGGTGTACGGCTCGCCCCACGACGGCCGCCCCGGATGCCAGAAGTGGCGGTAGTTGCGCGGGCTCCTGACCAGGCGGGCGATGGGCCTGCCCTCCAGGATGTTACCCGCCTCGATCAGCCGCTCGTCGATCGCGACCTCGAGGCCGAGCTTGGCGGCCAGCGGCGCGGCGGTCTCCTTGGCGCGCTCGAGAGGTGAGCTGTAGAGGCCGACGATGTCACGGTCGGCCACGGCCTTGGCGACCGTCTCGGCCATCTGGAGGCCCGTCTCGGACAGGTGGTATCCGGGCAGCCTGCCGTAGAGGATGCCCTTCGGGTTGTGCACTTCTCCGTGCCGCAGGAGGTGAACGACGGTGGTCTCAGCCATGGTGGCCCCACCCTATCCGCTGGCGTCGGGCGGCCTGCGAAAGTGGACGTGTGAACCCCCTCGCACTCGCCCTGGTCCTGGTCGCGGCGTTCTCCCACGCGGGATGGAACCTGTTGAGCAAGCAGGCGGCCAAGGCCGACGGCGTGGTGTTCCTGTGGCTGGTCGCCGCCGCCTCGACCGTGTTGTGGACGCCCGCCGCTCTGGTCTCAGGCGCCATGCCGTCGTGGCGGGCGGTGCCGCTGATCTGCGTGAGCACGTCGCTGCACCTGGCCTACTTCGTACTGCTCCAGCGCGGCTACCGCCACGGCGACCTGTCGGTGGTCTACCCCGTGGCGAGGGGCACGGGCCCGATGCTGGCCAGCGCCGTGGCCGTGCTGTTCCTCGGCGAGCAGCCCACGCATCTCGGCGTCGCGGGGATCCTGCTGGTGGGCGTCGGGGTGTTCCTGCTCAGCGGTGGCGGCGCGGGAGACGTCAAGGGGCTGCTGTTCGGGCTGGTGACGGGCCTGTTCATCGCCGGGTACACCGTCTGGGACGCCCAGATGGTGAAGGAGTTCGCGGTCGCGCCGATGGCGCTGATCTATCTCGGCGAGATGTTCAGGATGCTGGCGATCACGCCGTTCGTGGGCGGCGGCAGGCGGCGCCTGGTCGCCGAGGTGTGGCGTGAGCACTGGCCGAGGGTGCTCGGGGCGGCCGTGCTGGTGCCGCTGTCGTACCTGCTGGCGCTGTTCGCCTTCAGGCTGGCGCCGGTGAGCGTGGTCGCGCCCATGCGGGAGGTGAGCGTGCTGATCGCGGTGGTGATGGGAGGGCGGTTGCTGGCCGAGGGCGACCTACGGCGCAGGCTGCTGGCCGCGGGCGTCATCCTCGGCGGGATGGTCGCGATCGCGATCAGCTGATCCAGCCCGTCTCCAGCTCCTTGCTGCCGTGCACCAGGGCCTCGACCGCGGCGCGGATGGCCGGCCTGCGGGCGGCGTCGGTGCGCCACAGCGCGTAGATGCGCCGGGTCTGTCGCGGCATGATCGGCACCATCCGCACGCCCTCGGGGATGTGGGCCCTGCCGAGCCTCGGCACGATCGCGCAGCCCAGCCCCGCCGCGACCAGCGCGAGCTGGGTCGGGTACTCGTCGGCCATGCAGGTGATCTCGGGCTCCAGCTCGGCGCTGCGCAGGGTGAAGACCAGCCAGTCGTGGCAGATCGTGCCCGGCGAGGAGCTGACCCACCTGTCGCCGCTGAGCTCGGCCAGCGCGACCTCCTTGCGCCCGGCCAGATGGTGCGTCGAGGGCAGCGCGACGTCGGCGATGTCGTCGAGCAGCGTCGCCCTGGACAGCCCCTCGGGCACCGCGATGGGCCTGTTGAGCCAGTCCTGGACGACGACCAGGTCGAGCTCGCCGCGCGAGACCTCCCTGATCTGGCGCTCTGGCTCCCGCTCGGTCAGATGCACCTCGAGGTCGGGGTGGCGCTGCCTGAGCAGCGTCAGCGCCTGTGGCATCAGCCCCCTGGCGGCGGTGGGGAACGCGCCGACGTTGAGCCTGCCGACCACGGCCCCTCGCAGCGCCTCGAAGTCGGCCTCGGCGGTCTCCACCAGGGCGAGGATCTTCTCCGCGTGCTCGGCGAGCAGACCCGCCGCGTCGGTGAGCTTCACGCCCCTGCCGTTGCGTTCGAGCAGCGTGGCGCCGGTCTCGCGTTCGAGCTTGGCGAGCTGCTGGGAGACCGCCGAAGGCGTGACCATGAGCGCGTCGGCGGCGGCGCCCACCGACCCGTAGACGTGGACGGCGTGCAGCGCCTTCAGCCGGTTCAGGTCGAGCATGTAGCCATACTAAACCTTTGACGTAAGAAAGTATTGCTTGTGCTCAAGTGTCTTGTCTGGCGAGCATGGTCGGGATGCGTCTCAAGCACGTCCTGCTCGCCGTCGGACTGGCCGCGGTCTGGGGGTTCAACTTCGTCGTCATGGAGATCGGGCTCCAGCACTTCCCTCCCCTGCTCTACGCGGCGCTCCGCTTCGCCCTCGCCGCCTTCCCCGCGCTGCTGTTCGTCGGGCGGCCCGGCGTGGCATGGCGCTGGATCGTCGGCGTGGCCGCGGCCGTGGGGGTGGGACAGTTCGGCCTGCTCCTGGTCGGCATGCGCGCGGGCATGCCGCCGGGGCTCTCCTCGCTGGTGCTGCAGACCCAGGCGCTGTTCGTCGTGGTCTTCGCGGCGGTGGTGCTCGGCGAGCGGCCGGGGACGCGCAGGATCGTGGGGCTCGCCGTCGCCTTCGCGGGCCTGGCCATCGTGGCCTTCGACTTCGGCGCGGGCGGTCCCGTCGGCGCGTTCCTGCTGTGCGTCGGCGCGGCGGCCTCCTGGGGCCTCGGCACCGTCATCCAGCGCAAGGCCGCGCCGCCCGACTCGCTGCGCTTCATGGTGTGGGTGAGCGCGCTGTCGGCCCCACCCCTCCTGCTGCTGTCACTGGCCGTGGAGGGCATGCCGCACCTGACCTTCGCGTGGGAGGGGGTGGCCTCGCTGGTCTACGTGGCGTTCATCTCGACGCTGGGCGGCTTCGGGGTGTGGGGATGGCTGCTGAAGCGGTACGACGCGTCGACGGTCGCGCCGTACACGCTGCTCATCCCCGTCTTCGGCCTGTCGTCGGCGGCGCTGGTGACGGGCGAGAGCATCTCCCCTGTGAAGCTGCTGGCCGGAGTCCTCATCGTCGCAGGAGCCCTCTGGGCGGGCACCAGGCCCCGCGCCGCCCGAGCCTACGCGGCCGAGGCGGCGGCCTTGGCCGCGGCGGGCAGGGCCTCGACGATCAGCCCGACGGCCTCCTCGTCGTGCGAGGCCGACAGGAACCACGCCTCGTACGCCGAGGGCGGCAGGTAGACGCCCTGGTCCAGCATCGCGTGGAAGAAGGCGGTGTAGGCCTTGGTGTTCTGCGTCTGCGCGGCGGCGAAGTCGGTCACCTCCCGATCGGTGAAGAAGATCGAGAAGAGGCTGCCCGCACTCTGCAGCCGGTGCGGGACACCCTCCGCGGCCAGCGCCTGCGAGGCCGCGACCGAGACGGCCGAGGCCGCCGCGTCGACCCTGGCATAGGCGTCCTGGTCGAGACCGCGCAGCGTCGCCAGCCCCGCCGCCGTGGCCAGCGGGTTGCCCGACAGCGTTCCCGCCTGGTAGACGGGGCCCTCGGGGGCCAGGCTCGCCATCACGTCGGCCCGTCCGCCGAAGGCCGCGGCGGGCAGCCCGCCGCCCATGACCTTGCCGAACGTCATGAGGTCGGCCTCCACGGGGTCGAGGCCGTACCAGCCCGCGCTCGACACCCTGAAGCCCGTGAGCACCTCGTCGACGATGAGCAGGGCGCCGTTGGCCGCGCACAGCTCCTTCAGCCGCTGGTTGAAGCCGGGCAGCGGCGGCACCACGCCCATGTTGGCGGGGCACGCCTCGGTGATCACGCAGGCGACCTCGGCGGTGCGGAAGGCCTCCTCCACCGCCGCCAGGTCGTTGTACGGCAGGACGATGGTGTCGGCGGCGGCCGCTCCCGTGACGCCCGGCGTGTCGGGCAGCCCGAAGGTCACCACGCCCGAGCCGGCCGAGGCCAACAGCGCGTCGACGTGGCCGTGGTAGCAGCCGGCGAACTTGATGATCTTGGAGCGGCCCGTGAAGCCGCGGGCCAGCCGTACGGCGCTCATCGTCGCCTCGGTGCCCGAGCTGACCAGGCGCACCTTCTCCACGGGGGCGATCCTGGCCACGATCTCCTCGGCCAGCTCGACCTCGCCGGGGGTGGCGGTGCCGTACGACAGGCCGTGGGACAGCGCCTCGGACACGGCCGCCACGACGGAGGGGTGGCGGTGGCCCAGGATCATCGGGCCCCACGAGCAGACCAGGTCCACGTAGCGGTTGCCGTCGACGTCGGTGATGTAGGGGCCCTGGCCCTCGGCCATGAAGCGGGGCGTCCCCCCTACGGCGCCGAAGGCCCTGACGGGAGAGTTGACACCGCCGGGGACGATCGCGCGGGCGCGCTCGAAAAGTTCCTCTGAGTTCTGTGTACGGCTCACGCCTTCCAGCCTAAGGGCCGCACGGGGCGCCCCCTCAGGAGGCCGCGCGCGCTCAGACCAGCCAGTCGAGCAGACGCAACGGGTCGGGCAGCGGGCGGCCGTCGGGGGCCCGCAGCCAGGAGACCGGCTGACCGGTCGGCAGCGTGGACGGCGGAGCCAGGACGAAGCTGTCGCGGCAGTGCCAGCGCAGCCCGGGCGTGTCGTCGATCGTGGTGGGGGCGACGTCGAGGCTGCAGGACCACCACTCGTCCTCGTCCTCGGGGTTGCCCCTGGTGGCCACATAAAACAGCACCCGGTCACCGTTGGAGGCGACCGGGCCTGAGGGGAAGTCTGCGGCGTCCATGCGGGCCAGCGCGCTGAGGCCCGCCGTCAGCGGTACGTCGAAGACGTCGAACACCCGCCCCGTGGGGAGAATCACGTTGGCCTCGGGCTCGCGCTGCCACCAGCGCGTGAGCTGGGCGGTGTCCGTCGTGGCCTGCAGGCTCCACGCGGGCGAGAGGGGATGCGCTCCGGGGTCGGGACAGCCGATGCGGTCACAGGAACAGGCGCGCGCCCCTCGGCGCAGCGGATGGGCGCCGGGCACGCTGGCCCACCCCAGGGCGGCGTACTGCAGGACGGTGTCGATGCGCGTCGGGCGCGTCCTCTTTTTGGTACGCCGAGCGAGTGGTACCCCCACCATTGGTGTCTCCCGTTCGAGTCCCGTGCCTAAGAAGGGTCCCCGGGCACAAGACAAGGCTTCACAAGGGACACACCAGCACTTGTCCTCGCACTCTAACGCATAGGTCCCATGACCCGACGGGAAACCCCCCACGCTCAGATGCGGCGGGCCACTTCCGTCGCCCAGTACGTGAGAATCAGGTCCGCCCCGGCGCGCCGGATCGCGACCAGCGACTCCATGATCGCCCTGTCGCGGTCGATCCAGCCGTTGGCGGCCGCCGCCTCGATCATCGCGTACTCGCCGCTGACCTGGTAGGCCGCCACCGGCACCTCGACCGTGTCGCGGACCTCGCGCAGGATGTCGAGGTAGGCCAGCGCGGGCTTGACCATGACGATGTCGGCGCCCTCGGCGAGGTCGAGCCGTACCTCACGCAGGGCCTCGCCGCGCGGGCCCGCGGGGTCCTGCTGGTAGGCCTTGCGGTCGCCGAAGTCCTTGGGCGTCTCGACCGCGTCGCGGAAGGGGCCGAAGAAGGCGGAGGCGTACTTCGCCGCGTAGGCCATGATCGGCAGCTGCGAGAAGCCGGCCGCGTCGAGGCCGGCCCTGATCGCGCCGACCTGGCCGTCCATCATGCCGCTCGGCGAGATCATCTGGGAGCCCGCGCGAGCCTGAGCGACGGCCATGGAGACGTAGCGCTCGAGCGTGGCGTCGTTGTCGACCTCCCCTTCGGGGGTGAGGATGCCGCAGTGCCCGTGGTCGGTGACCTCGTCGAGGCAGGTGTCCGCCATGACCACCAGCGCGTCGCCCACCTCGGCCACCACGTCGCGCAGCGCCCGCTGGGTGATGCCCTCGGGGTCGTCGGCCGCGCTGCCGCGGGAGTCCTTGACCGCGGGGATGCCGAACAGCATGACGCCGCCCACCCCGGCCTCCGCGGCCTCGTGGACGGCCTTGCGCAGCGAGTCGCGGGTGTGCTGGACGACACCCGGCATCGAGCCGACCTGCTGCGGCTCGGCGATGCCCTCCTTGACGAACGCCGGCATGATCAGCTCAGCCGGGTGCAGCCGCGTGCTCGTCACCATCCGCCGCATGGCGGGCGTGCGGCGAAGCCGCCGCGGACGGGCGGCAGGAAACTCAGCGGTCATGGGGGTCCCCCTACTTGGTGCGCCTGCGCGCGCCCCTGCGGTTCTGTGACGGCCTGCGCGGGATGTCGCCCGCCTCCAGCGCCGCCTGCCTCTGCTTACGACCGTACTCGGCCAGCGCGGCGGCCAAGGCGGAAGCGGAAGGTTTGTCGGCCATGACGTCGACGCGCAGCCCGAACTCCTCGGCCGTCTTGGCGGTCTGCGGGCCGATGACCGCGATCACCGTGACGTTGTGCGGCTTGCCCGCGATGCCGACCAGGTTGCGGACCGTGGAGGAGGAGGTGAACAGCACCGCGTCGAAGCCGCCGCCCTTGATCGCCTCACGGATCGGCGCGGGCGGAGGAGCGGCGCGTACGGTCCTGTAGGCCGTGACGTCGTCGCACTCCCAGCCCAGCTCGGTCAGGCCCGCGACCAGCGTGTCGGTGGAGATGTCGGCGCGCGGGAGCAGCACCCTGTTGATCGGGTCGAGCATCGAGTCGTAGGGCGGCCACTCGGCGACCAGCCCCTCGGACGACTGCTCGCCGGTGGGCAGCAGGTCGGGCTTCACGCCGAACTCGACCAGCGCCTGCGAGGTGGCGTCGCCCACCGCCGCGACCTTCAGCCCCGCGAAGGCGCGGGCGTCGAGACCGTACTCCTCGAACTTCTCCCGCACCGCCTTGACGGCGTTGGCGCTGGTGAAGGCGACCCACTCGTAGCGCCCCGTGACCAGGCCCTTGATGGCGCGGTCCATCTGCTGGGGAGTGCGCGGAGGCTCGACCGAGATGGTCGGGACCTCCTCGGGCACCGCTCCGTAGGAGCGCAGCTGCTCCGACAGGCCCGCGGCCTGCTCCTTGGTGCGCGGCACCAGCACCCGCCAGCCGAACAGCGGCTTGGTCTCGAACCACGACAGCTGGTCGCGCAGGCCGACCGCCTCGCCGACCACCATCAGCGCGGGCTCGGTGAACCCCGCGTGCTTGAGGTCGGGCTGCAGCCTGGCGAGGGTGGTGGCGACCGTGTACTGCTCGGTCGTGGTGCCCGCGCCGCTGACGGCGACGGGCGTGGCGTCGGGCTTGCCGTGCGAGATCAGCGCCTTGCCGATGGCGACGGCCTGCTCGATGCCGTTGTAGATGACCAGCGTGCCGGGGCAGGCGGCGTGGGAGGCCCAGTCCTGCTCCTGCGCGGCGTCGACGATCCTGAACTCGGGCACGTCGGAGGCGGGAGGGATGCCGGCGTACGTGAGCACGGCCGTGGCGGGCGGCACGCCCGGCACGATCTCGAAGTCCACCTCCGCGGCGGTGCAGGCCGCCACCTCCTCGGTGATCGAGGAGAACAGCATCGGGTCGCCCTCGCACAGGCGCACGACGAGCTGGCCGGCCTTGGCGCGCCTGACGAAGTCGCCCTGGACGACCTCGACGCCCTCCTTGCAGTGCTTGAGCAGCGGCTCGAAGGCCTCCTGGTCGAGCACGACGGCGTCGGCCCTGCCCAGCAGCTCGGCGCCGCGCAGCGTGAGGAGGCCCGCGTCGCCTGGACCCGCGCCCACGAAGGCGACGAAAGCGGAGGTTGGACTATCGGAGCTCAATGGGATTGCTCCCCCATCAATCTGTCGGCCCCATCGGCGATCATGGCGGCCGCGAGATCGCGGCCCAGCTCCATGGCCTCCGAAGGAGAACCGGCGGCGGACTTGCGCACCGCTTCGCGGCCGTCGAGCGAGACGACCACTGCGGTCAGGTTCAGCGTGTGGCCGTCATCGAGGGCGAAGGCGCCGACCGGGGCCGAGCATCCCGCCTCGAGAGCGGACAGCACCGCGCGCTCGGCCGTCACCGCGGAACGGGTCCGCGGATCGTCGAGCACGCTGAGGAAGTCGACCAGGTCAGACCGGGTCGAAAGGCACTCTACGGCCAAAGCGCCCTGCCCAGGTGCGGGCAGCAGCTCTTCGACTTCGAAGATTTGGGAGATTTCTCCCTGCCTGCCGATGCGGGTCAGGCCGGCGGCGGCCAGGACGACGGCGTCGAGCTCGCCCGAGGTGACCTTGCCGATGCGGGTGTCGGCGTTGCCGCGGATCGGCACGTAGTCGAGGTCCTGGCGCAGCGCGCGCAGCATCGCGATGCGGCGCGGCGAGCCCGTGCCCACCTTCGCGCCGGGGGCGAGGTCGGCGAACTTCGTCCTGCCCACCAGCGCGTCGCGCACGTCGTGGCGCTCGGGAAGCGCGGCCAGCGTGAAGCGAGGATCCTGCTTGGTCGGCAGGTCCTTCAGCGAGTGGACGGCGAAGTCGATCTCGCCCTCGACCAGCTTGTCGCGCAGCGCGCTGACGAACACGCCCGTGCCGCCGAGCTGCGACAGCTGGGCCTTGGTCACGTCGCCGAACGTCGTGATGCCGACCAGCTCGATCTCCCTGCCGGTCTTCGCCGTGTAGAGATCGGCGATCATCTGCGACTGGGTCGTCGCCATGAGGCTTCGACGGGTTCCCAGCTTCACAGGTCCACCCTCCTCACGGCCTCAGGCTTCTTCGGATCCAGATCGAACAGCTCACGCAGCGCTTCGGCATAATGATCGCCCGCCGGCGAGGTGGCGAGCCGCTTGACACGCACAGTCGGCTCGTGGAGCAGTTTGTCCACCACGCGCCTCACTGTCTGCTCCACCTCGTCGCGGGCCCTGCCCTCGAGCTCGGGCAGGCGCATCGTCAGCCTGCCGAGCTCGGCCTCGACCACCTCGGCGGCCTTGCTGCGCAGCGCCACGACGGTCGGGGTGACACGCGCCGCGCGCTCGGCCGAAAGGAACGTCTCGAGCTCCTCGGCCACCAGCGCTCTCACGGCGTTCACGGGGCCGCTCTCGGCCGCCCCCACGCCCGACTCCCTGATGGTCTCCAGGTCGACGAGGGTGACGCCGGGCAGCTCCCTGACCGAGGGGTCGATGTCGTGAGGGAGCGCCAGGTCGAGCAGGAAGACGGGGCCGCCCAGCATCTCCGGCGTGATCGTGTGGTGGCCCGCGCCCGTGCAGGAGATGACCAGCTCGGCGTCCTGCAGCTCTCGCTGGACCTCGGACAGCTCGACCGCCCTGCCGCCGACGGTCTCGGCCAGCCGTACAGCCTTGTCGAAGGTGCGGTTGGCGACCACGACGTCGGTGACGCCCACGCGCGCCAGCGTGGCGACGGCCAGCCCGCTCATCGCGCCCGCGCCCACCACCAGCGCCCGCCTGCCGGCCAGCTCGCCGGCGAACGAGAGGCCCGCGGTGACCAGCGACGCGCCCGCGCGGTCGATGCCGGTCTCGGCGTGGGCCCGCTTGCCGACCCTCAGCGCCTGCTGGGCCAGCTCGTTCAGGGTCGCGCCGAGGGTGCCGTGCTCCTGCGCCAGCCTGAGCGCCTGCCGGGTCTGCCCGAGGATCTGGCCCTCACCGACGACCATGGACTCCAGGCCCGCGGCGACGGAGAACAGGTGCTCGACCGCGCGGTCCTCGTAGTGCACGTACAGGTGCGGCGTCAGCTCCTCCACCGGCACGCCCGAGTGCACGGCGAGGAGGTTGGTGATCGAGGTCAGCGCCGGGTGGAAGCGGTCGACCGCGGTGTAGACCTCGACCCTGTTGCAGGTCGAGACCACCATGGCCTCGGCGACGTTCACCTCGGTGTGCACGTCTTGCAGCAGCTTGACCAGCGCGTCTCCGGAGACCGACACGCGCTCCAACAGGGCCACCGGAGCGCTCCGGTGGCTGAGCCCGACAACAAGAACGCTCACTGGCTGTCCACGGCCATAAGTGGCCCCCCACTCATCCGATCCGTTTTGCGCTGCTCGTGGAACGCAAGGATCTGCAGCTCGATCGATAGGTCGACCTTACGGACATCGACAGTGTCAGGCACCGAAAGCACGACGGGGGCGAAGTTCAGGATGCTCGTCACTCCGGCCGCGATCACCCGGTCGCACAACTCCTGCGCCGCGGCCGCTGGGGTGGCCAGCACGACGATCGAGACCCCGCGCCTCTTGATGACGGCTTCCAGCTCGTCGATGTGCTCAACATTCAACCCCGCTATGTCGTCGCCCACGATTTCGGGGTCGGCGTCGAGCAGCGCGGCGACCCTGAACCCGCGGGAGACGAAGCCGCCGTAGTTGGCCAGGGCGCGGCCGAGGTTACCGACTCCGACGATGGCGACCGCCCAGTCCTGGGTCAGGCCGAGCTCGCGGGAGATCTGGTAGACGAGGTACTCCACGTCGTACCCTACGCCGCGGGTGCCGTACGAGCCGAGGTGCGACAGGTCCTTGCGGAGCTTGGCGGAGTTGACGCCCGCCGCGGTCGCCAGGTCCTCGGAGCTCACCGTGGCGACGCCTCGCTCGGCCATCCCGTTGAGCGCCCGCAGGTACAACGGCAGCCTGGCCACCGTCGCCTCAGGGATGCCGCGGTCACGCGGTTGGGACTGACGCATCACGTGCCGGGGCTCCTTGGGACTTGCGCGATCGGTGTTGGGGCCGTCTTTCAGACTAATCCCTTTGTGAACCGACGCACAAAGTCGTGGCTATCGTGGGGGCATGCACCAGATCACATTGCTGGGCAAGCCCGGCTGCCATCTCTGCGACGACGCCCGCGCCATCATCTCCAGAGTGGCGGGCGAGCTGGGGGTGCCGTGGGAGGAGATCGACATCAACTCCTCGCCCGAACTGACCGAGAAGTACTGGGAGATGATTCCCGTCACACTGGTCGACGGCGTGCAGCACGACTTCTGGAAGGTCTCCGAGGCGCGCCTGCGCGCGGCCCTGACCGGCTGACCCTCCGTACGGCGGGCCCGCTCAGAGCTGGAAGGCCGTCGGGAGCGGCACCACCTTCGCGGCGTTGACGTTGAGCTCGATGACGTTGGTGGCGAGCACCATCGACTGGCGTTCGGTGAGGAAGCGCTCCACGTGCGGCTGGCGCTGGTGGTCGACGTAGGCGACCTCGTCGCGGTAGAGCTCGTAGACGATGCGCTGCAGCGGGGCCGACTTCACCGCGTGGCAGGCGTAGATCAGCGTGTCGGGCTCGCCTCGCCGTACGGCGTCGACGGTCTCCTCCGCCAGCCTGTCGAAGGCGTCGCCGGAGCCGTCCATGATCGTGAAGACGGTCAGCAGGCCGTAGATGTTCGGCGAGGGGCGGGAGGAGCCGACGGGGGCGGGCACGGTCTGGGCCCCCGTGTTGCCGCCGAAGAGGGGGTGCTCCGCGCCGGGGCGGTTGTCGGCGCCCGGGTAGATCTCCGCGCCGGGGTAGAGGGAGCCGGTGCCCGGCATGCCGTACTCGGGCTCCCTCGCGGCATCTCTGGGGCCTCTGCCGTAGCCGTGGGAGGTCGCCAGCCCCTCGGGCACGCCGAACATGCCGGTCTCGGGCGCCACCTGGGGAGCGTGCGGCTGCGGGATGCCGTGGGGGCCGGTCTGCGGGCCCATGGCCTGGTGGGCACCCGTGTGGAAGCCGTTGCTCTGGGGCCCGCCGTGCCGGCTCTGGGCCGGGCTGTCGTGGGGCAGGGGCGCGTCGGCGCCGTTGGCGGACATGACGTAGCCGGTGGCGGGGCCGGCGGAGAAGGCGTCGGAGGGTGGCGACATGCGGGCGGCGTAGTCGATCTCCTGCTCGCCGGCTCGGTACTCGGCCACCAGATCACCCAGACCCGACCTGCGGGGCTGGACGGCGGGCGCCTGGGCAGGCGCCTGGACGGGCTCCTGAACGGCCCTGCGCCCCGAAGGGCGCGTGTCCCACTGCTCGCCCTCGATCTCGTCCTCGTCGTCGTCGTAGGGCGCGAGCGGGCGCAGCACGGTGTACCAGACAGCGGCGGCGGCGACCAGGAGCAGCGCGACGGTGAAGACGGCCGGCACGCTGAAGCGCACGGCGCCCACGAGCGCGATGCCGCTGGGCGCGATCACCAGGGCGGCGTGCATGTTGTCGGTGTCGTACTCGTCGCCGCTGCGCCAGCGCAGGCCCGCCACGATCAGGCAGCCCAGCAGGGCAAGCCCGACCAGGGCGTGCACGCCCGTCAGGACGGAGCTCGCCACCAGGCCCCAGTGGCCGGCCGAGGGCAGCGTCTCCTGCGCGAACTTCGCCTCGTCGAGGATCGGGTCGAGAATGATGATGTAGGTGGCGACGATGGTGACGGCGCTGCCGAGCAGCCAGGTGGCGAAGCTCGTCCTGCCCTTCTCGGCCAGCAGCTGGATCAGGCCGATGGCCAGCCAGAGCGGGGCGAGCAGGGCGCCGAACAGCTGGTAGAGCCTGAAGGTGAGGGCGCCGAACGACGTGACGCCACCCAGGCCGATCACAGCCAGTGACACGCACAGCGCGACCGCCGCGACCGTCCAGGCGATCAACCAGCCTTCGCGCTCTTCCTGGAGGCGGCGCACCAGGGCGTACGCGGCGATCCCTGCGAGCAGAGCGCCGGCGAACGCGATCACTGCGACGAGGAGTTCCATGGTGCCCCCAATGCTGCCGGACATCACCTCCCAACCGGTAGCCGAAGAGGGAAGCTGGTTGGTCCACACGGTATCCGCCGGTTACAGGTAGTCATGCCGCGCCCAGTGTGGATTGTGGAATTTCCAGTTGATTTCTAGAGTGTTCGAGCACGCCGCACCCCTTACCCCTAGGGATACCGGATGCCTGAATCGTGGTCGTTCGCCGGGCTACTTCCTCCAGCGGCCGTTGGAGGAGCACGGACGAGCGAGCTTGCCGTGCGCGAAGACGCCCAGGAGGCGGAGTGCGGTGAGCTGCGCGCGCTGGTCCTGCGGGCGAAAGCCGGCGACAGCGACGCCTTCGGAACGCTCTACGACCGCTATCTGGACCTCGTCTACCGCTACATCTACTTCAGGGTCGGTTCTCATCCCCTCGCCGAGGATCTCACCAGCGAGACCTTCCTCCGCGCTCTTCGCCGGATCGGCGACTTCACCTGGCAGGGCCGTGACTTCGGCGCGTGGCTCGTGACCATCGCGAGGAACCTGGTCGCCGACCATTTCAAGTCAGGCCGGTACCGCCTGGAGGTTTCGACCGCCGAGGTGCTGGACGTGCCGCTCGAAGGGGCGCACATCCCGGAGAACGCCGTCGTCACGGCGATCATCAACGACCGCGTGCTGCGAGCCGTCAGGGATCTCAATCCCGAGCAGCAGGAGTGCGTGGTGCTGAGGTTCTTGCACGGCCTGTCACTCGCGGAGACCGCACTGATCATGGGGAAGAAGAGTGGAGCGATCAAAGCGCTGCAGTTCCGTGCGATTCGATCGCTGGCCAGGGCCCTCAAGCCCGATCTGGCGTAACCTCACCCGGCGGCAGGTCGTTAGGCAAGTATCACCAACAGATCATCATCCGGGGGCGGCAGGGAGCGTTCATGGGTAGGTCGCGGCAACGGCGCCATGATGACCTTCTGCGCCAACTCACCGACCTGGGGGACAACCTCCCGCTGGGCCCGGGTCCCGATCCGGCGTTCAGAGCGAGGCTGCGCGAGACCCTCATGGCCGAGTCCTTCGCCGCGCCCGTCCCCGAACGGCGTGGGCAACGGCGCAGGCAGGGGCGGTGGCAGGGGCGGTGGCTGGCCCCCGCCCTGTCGGCGGGCATGGCGCTGGTGATGGTGCTGTCCGTCATGGTGACCTCCAGAGCGGTGCCTGGCGACATGCTCTACCCGCTCAAGCGGGCCGCCGAGGGCGCGATCAGCGAGCTCAACCCCGACAAGGCCGGTGGCGAGCTGGAGGCCGCCGCGCAGCGGGCGGAGGAGCTCAGGGCGCTGCTCGACGCGGGCGGGGGCGGCCCGCACGTCGGCGCCACCCTCCAGGAGATGGAGGCGAGCACGCGCTCGGCCATGGAGCGGCTGGACAGAGCGGCCCCCCGCGACCAGGAGAAGATCAACCAGTTCGTCGAGGAGCAGCACAAGGCGGTCGATCCCATGCTGGAGCGGCTCAACGACGTGGATCAGGAGCAGGCCAGCGGCTACCTCGACTACATCGACGGCCTCAGGCTGCCGCCTGGCTAGCCGCGCGTACGACGCGAGCGCGGCCTTCGGTAACGTGTGCCGGTTAAGCTGTCAGGCTATGAGGCGGCTACTTCGACGGCAACGTGCGACCGAGGCGGAGATGGCCGGAGAGGTGGCGGCAGCCGCCGCCGTGGCCACGCTCCCCGCCGATCCCGACCTCCAGGCCGCCGCCTTCTTCGACGTGGACAACACGATGATGCGCGGCGCCTCCATCTACCACTTCGCGAGGGGCCTTGCCACCCGCGGCATGTTCACCTCGTCCGACCTGATGAAGTTCGCCGTCGGCCAGGCGGTCTTCCGCCTGCGCGGCAACGAGAACCCCGAGCACATCGCGGTGGCGAGGGAGACGGCTCTCGCGTTCGTCGCCGGCAGCAAGGTCGAGGACGTCGTACGGCTCGGCGAGGAGATCTACGACGAGGAGATGTCCGACCGCATCTGGTCCGGCACCCGCGCCCTCGCCCAGTCCCACCTCGACGCGGGGCAGCGCGTCTGGCTGGTCACCGCCACCCCCGTCGAGCTGGCGAGGGTCATCGCGCAGCGGCTCGGGCTGACCGGCGCGCTCGGCACCGTCGCCGAGTCACGCGACGGGGTCTACACCGGCAGCCTGGTCGGCGACCTGCTGCACGGCCCCGCCAAGGCGGAGGCGGTGCGCGCGCTGGCCCGGCGTGAGGGCCTCGACCTCACCCGTTGCACCGCCTACAGCGACTCGGCCAACGACCTGCCGATGCTCTCGCTCGTCGGGCACGCGGTGGCGATCAATCCCGATTCGGAGCTGCGCGAGCACGCGAAGAAGCACGGGTGGCCGATCCGCGACTACCGCACGGGGCGCAAGGCCACGCTGACCGCGCTGCCGATCGCGGCGGGGCTGGGCGCGGTGGCGGGCGGCATCGCCGCAGGCATCGCCCTCCGCCGCCACTACCGCTCCACCTGACGGCCGGAGCCCGCCGTCGGGTCACGGACGGCTCCAGGCTCTCAGCTTGCCTGCCCGCACCGCTCCAGCAGCGCGGACAGCTCGGCGCTGACCACCGCGGGGCGCTCCAGCGCCAGCATGTGCCCCGCCCCCCGCACCACGACTAGCCGGGCGGACGGCAGCGCCTCGGCGATCCTGTGGCTGTGGACGAGCGGGGTGAGGCGGTCGTGCTCGCCGACCATGACCAGTGTGGGCACCTCGCCGAGCGCGGACAGCGCCGCCAGCTTGTCGTGGACGGCCATGCCGTGGAAGAAGCCCGCCATCACCGCGGCGGGCGTGGCCGCGACCATGCGGTTGACGAAGCGGAGGTGCTCGGCCCTGGGGCCGAAGGCCATGTAACGGGTCAGGGGCAGCGTGGTGACCGGAGTGATCAGCGGGTCTCTGAGCGCGCCCATGACGCGCGGGGTCACCCTCGGAGCGAGCCTGCCGAAGAGCCCCGGCAGGCCGTAGGTGCTCTCGGCCAGCCGCCCGGACGACGTGCTGACCAGCGCCGCGCCGGCGATGCGCGAGCCGAACAGCTCAGGACGGGCGGCGGCCAGCCCCATCACCGTCATCCCGCCCATCGAGTGCCCGACCACCACCACGGGCAACCCTGGCGGCACCACGGAGGAGATCACGGCGTGCAGGTCCTCGCCGAGCTGCTCGATCGTGCAGCAGTCGGGAGGACCGGCGGTCGAGTCGCCGTGGCCTCGCTGGTCGTAGGAGACGAGGATGGCCCTGCCCGCCAGCGCCTCGCGCTGGAAGTGCCACGAGTGGCGGTTGAGCGCCCAGCCGTGGGCGAACACCACGGCGCAGGCGGGCGACTCGGGCTCGTCCACCTCGACGGCCAGCCGTACGCCGTCGGGGGTGGTGACGGTCAGAGCGCGCCCGCGCAGCGGCTGGGGCACGGGGGCCCTCCGCACGCGGGCCGCGGCCCCGATGGCCACACCTGCCAGCACCCCCGCGGCGACCTTCCACGCTGTCATGTCGCCGACGATAACCCTTGCTGGACTTATCGTCCAATAGGCTGGTCGTCGGCGAGCTTCCCGAACAGCCGATCGGCGTCGGGCTGCTTCCACGCGAGCCGGTTGGGGTCGCGGGGGTACGGGATCGCCGGCACGGTGTGGAAGGAAACCTTGGCGTCCGCCATGCCCCTCGCGATGGCGGACATCTCCTTCACCCCCAGCCCTTCATCGGTGATGACCGACTCGTCCGCGACCTCGATGAAAGCGCCGATGCGCGTGGGATCGCTCCTGAGCTTCCGCACGAGGGAGAGGAGCAGTTCCTGCTGTCGCCGGATGCGCTGCAGGTCGCTGCCGTCGCCGTAGGCGCGCAGCCTGAAGTAGCCGAGCGCCTGCTCCCCGTCGAGCTCGTGGACGCCCGCGGGAAGCTTCAGCTTCGACTTGGGGTCGTCGATCGGCTCCGGCACCTCCACACGGACTGTCCCGACCGCGTCGACCAGCTCCTTGAACGCGGCGAAGTCGACCTGGACGGCGTGGTCGATCCTCAGGCGGGTGAGGCTCTCCATGGCCTTCCACGTGCACTGGAGACCGCCCTGGTCGAGCGTGCCATTGATCATCATCACCCCGCCCTGCTGTCCCCCGCAGGCCGGGACCTTCACCATGGAGTCGCGCGGGACGTTCACGGCCGCCGCCGACTTCCCGTCGGCCGACAGGTGCAGCAGGATCAGTGTGTCGGCCCTGGCTCCCGAGTCGATTCTCGAGCTGTGCGGGCCGTACTTGGCGTTGCCCTCCCCGTGGCGGGTGTCGGAGCCGATGAGCAGGACGTTGAGCGCCTGGTTCGCCTTGACGGGGCGAGCCCCCGCCGGGGCGGGCACCGTACGGCTCGACAGCGTCTGCTGGCCGCCGACCAGCACCATCGGCACGGCGACCGCGGCCGCCGTGGCGACGGCGGCCAGGCCCAGCATCGGCCAGCCGCCCAGTCTGAACCTGCGGCGCGGCGAGTCCTGGTAGCGGTGGCGCTGGCGGGCCAGCGACGCGGGAGGCTCATGCTCCAGCTCGTGCCCGAGGTCGCGGAGCATCCTCAGATCGTCCATGGTCACTCCTCCTCGTTCATCGGGTTGGTGTCGCCGAGGGCCGCGCGCACCTTCTTGCGGGCCCTGTTCAGCCGGGAGCGCACGGTCCCGACGGGGATGGACAGCGCCCGCGCGACCTCCTCGTAGGACAGGTCACCCCAGGCGACCAGCAGCAGCACGTCCCTGTCTCTCGCGGGCAGCGCGGCGAGGGCGGCGGCCAGCTGCGGCCTGGCGGCCCGCGCCGTCATGCCCGTCACGACGCGCTCCACGTGTGACTCCGACACCCCGTCGTGCGGGGCGCGCAGCAGCGCCCTGTACCGGGCCGCCTCGCTGCGGTGATGGCGCGACAGGAGCTTGGTGACGATCCCGAACAGCCACGGCCTCGCGTCCGTGTAGGCGGGGTCGTAGCTCTTGCGCTTCGCGAACGCGATCAGGAACGTCTCACCGACCAGGTCCTCGGCCGGTTCGGGTCCCAGACGTTTGGAGACGTAGCGATAGAGCATCGCCGAATAGCGGTCGAACAGCTCGGCGAACTGCTCGGGGTCGATCAGGGAACTTCGGATCAGCTCGTCGTCCCTGACTCTGACGTGGGTTGGCGCGGTCAACAGGCCGCCCCCTTCGAAGGCATCGACGTGGTCCCCCACATCTCTCCCTCAGCGGGGATCCGGGTTCACGCTGTGCCGTACGGCAGGTCAGAAGAAGGCGTGCCCGCGACGCAGGCGAAGGGAGGTGAGCAGCTGCTGGACCGACTCGCGCACGTGGTCGGTGAGCTCGAAGACGAGCATCGGGTCGTCGGCCGCGGAGGCGTCGTAGCTGTCGGTGCGGATCGGCTCGCCGAACTCGATCATCCACTTGGACGGCAGCGGCACCAGGCCGAGCGGCCCCAGCAACGGGAAGAACGGCGTGATCGGCAGGTACGGCAGGCCGAGCACGCGCGCCAGATGGCGCAGATCGCCGATCTTCGGGTAGATCTCCTCGGCCCCGACGATGGCCGTCGGCACGATGGGCACGCCCGCGCGGATGGCCGAGGCGACGAAGCCGCCCCTGCCGAAGCGCTGCAACCGGTACCGCTCGGAGAACGGCTTGCCGACCCCCTTGAACCCCTCGGGGAAGACGCCGACGAGCTCACCCTTGCGCAGCAGCCTGTCGGCGTCGTCGCGGCAGGCCAGCGTGTGCCCCGTCTTGCGCGAAAGGTGGCCGAGGACCGGCAGCTTGTAGACCAGGTCGGCGCCGAGCAGGCGCAGCGCGCGGCCCGCCTCGTCGTGCACGGCCACCTGCATCATCAGCGCGTCGACAGGCAGCGTGCCCGAGTGGTTGGCGACGATCAGGGCGCCGCTGTCGGAGGGGATGTTGCCGAGGGCGAGGGTCTCGACGCGGAACCAGTGCCTGTAGAGAGGCCTGATGAGCTCGAGCAGCACCTTGTCGGTGAGCTCGGCGTCGTAGCCGAACTCGTCGACCTCGTACTCGCCGGCGATGCGGCGGCGGAGGAAGGCCAGCAGGGCCGCGAGGGAGTCTTCGGGCGCGGAGTAGGAGGGTGCCTCGGTGATGGGAATCACTCTGCGCTCTTCGGGAGAGGCGCTCATGTCCTGACACCTTTCCTCGAACGCAGGAAGTCGTCGAAGGCCGCCGCGGTGGTGAACTTCGGCTTCCAGCCCAGCTCGGCGAAGAGCTTGGAGCAGTCGACCGCCCTGCCGTGGCACAGCAGGCGCAGCTGCTCGGGCGAGAAGTCGACCAGGCCCGCGCTGCGGGCCGCCTCACCGAGCAGGCGGAAGGCAGGCGAGAACAGCGGAAGGGCCAGGGCTCCCGCTCTCCTGGCGCACTGCGACAGCAGCAGCACGCCGTCCCCGGCCACGTTGTACGTGCCGGGGTGGTCCTCCAGCGCCATCCGCCTCAGCACCTCGACCGCGTCGTCCTCGTGGACGTACTGCAGGCGAGGGTCGAAACCGAACACCGTCGGCAGGACGGGCTGGCCGAAGTAGCGCGTCAGCGGTGAGTCGACGCCGGGGCCCATGAAGTTGGCGAAGCGCAGCATCGACACCGTCAAGTCGGGGCGGCGGCGCGCGAAGCCCCGGACATAGCCTTCGACCTCGGCCGCGTCCTTGGCATAGCCGTGGGACGGGCTGTCGTGAGGTTCGACGTCCTCGGTGAACACCGCGGGATCCATCGGCGACGAACCGTAGATCGCGGTGGTGGAACGAACCACCACGCGACGAACCGTCGCCGACCGCTGACAGGCACCGAGCAACTGCATGGTGCCGATCACGTTGTGCTCTTTCATGGAGGCCCTGCCCGCGCTCCGGGAGGGAGCGCTGACGAGACTCATGTGCACAACGATGTCGATGTCCGCAGCCGCGATCACCTGAGCGATGTCGGGGCTGCGTAGATCCACCCGGACGAACTCCGTCCGGCCGAGGGAGATGCCGCCTTCTCTGGTCAGAGAGGGGGGCGGCACGGTGTCCACTCCGATGACGCGGCTGATGCCCGGGTCTGCCGCGAGAACGCTCGCCACCCTGGCGCCGATGTGGCGCGAGACCCCGGTGACAAGCACGGTGTGGGTCATCGGCGCCTCACAGACTGCGTCTACTTCTTGTTACGCCGCTGGATGCGGGTCTTCTTCAGCAGCTTGCGGTGCTTCTTCTTGGCCATCCGCTTGCGGCGCTTTTTGATGACAGAGCCCACGGGACCCCCAGGTTACTGATAGCAAGGCTGAACCGATGTGCGAGCGCACACCGGGTCAACAGACTACCGGCGATCCACGGTAGATCGCCCCCTGGGGGTGACCCGCGCCAGCATTCGCGATGTGACCACCGACCACACCGCTACCTCGAATGGACTCTGCGGCCCGCCCGCCCACCTGGACGGCAGGCGGGTGTCTCACCGCAGAGGGACCGGCATCAGGGCTTATCCAGCCTCGATGTAGGCCTCCCTCAGATAGTCGTGCACCGCCTGCTCGGGCACTCGGAACGACCGGCCGACTCGGATGGCCGGCAACTCGCCCGAGTGCACCAGTCGGTACACCGTCATCTTGGACACCCGCATGACCGTGGCCACTTCCGCCACCGTCAGGAACTTCACCTCGCTGAGAGGTCTTTCGCCTGCACCCATCGGACGCCTCTTCCGCACGTGTTTCCGGGTTATCCCCACTGGTGCCATTGCTCACGCACGTGTACTGCCGTCAGCGTAAGTCGGGACTCCGAGTGCGCAAACCCCCTATTTTCTCAGTTATCGGAGCCACCTGTCAGCCGAACCAGCAAACTTGCTGGCCAGCAGCCGGGCAGCGCCCCTCGCCTGGACGTTGGAACCGTCCAACTTCGTACACATAAGAGTCGCCCAGCACCCCTCAAAAGTTGGCAAAGGGACGACGAGCCTCTTGGAATGCAGGCGCGAAAAGACGGTATAGGGAGGGCCGAATTCGACTCAAAGGGCACGTGAGACACGTGTGACGAGCCGCTCCGTCAACGGTGCGTAATAGCGCGGTAGCACGTTGTCATCGAGAGGAACCACCACATCGATCTTGCCCTCGGCCTCGCCGAGGAAGAGCGCGGGGTCGTTGCTGTCGGCGAATCCGACGGTCGGGATGCCCGCCTCGCCTGCCGCGCCGGCCCAACCGTGGTCGGCGACGACGAGGTCGGGGCGATCGTCACCGAGCTCGGCGAGCATCGCCTCCATGGGCGCGGAGTCGTGGGTGTGGACGAAGCCGCCCCTGTCGTCGAGCATCGCCACGTCGCCGAGATAGCGGATCTTGCGCTTCCTGCCGAATCCGGCACCCCAGTAGGTCCAGTCCTCGGCGGGCGTCAGCAGCGTCGCGCCCCTCGCCACTACCGCCGCCGCGAGCGGCAGGTGGACGGCGAGCAGCCCGGTGGGGTGTCCGGTGGCGAAGAGGATGCGGGGCGAGGGCTTGGTCAGAGCGGAGGCGATCCTGTCGGCCATGAGGTCGAGCGCGTCGATCGTCCTGTCGGGGTCGATGGTGTCCTGGCCGTCACGGTGACCCGGATCGGCGACGACGCCGACCGACTTGGCCATCTGGGCCAGGACGTCGCGGTAGGACCAGTTCTGGAGGCTGGTCAGGCCGAAGAGGAAGTAGGGATCGCGGTTGGCGACCGACCGGTAGTGATCGAGGTTGTTCTCGCGACTGGTCGCGACATCTCCGGCGATGCGCGTGCGGATCAGGTGCTCGCGGAGTTCGTCGCGGCTCAGCACTTACCTCTCCTTTTCACTCACCGGAGCCTACGCGCTCCTTGAATGGTCCAAACCACCTCTCATACCGTGAAATTCCTGAATCGCCCTCCTGTGGCTCCTACACCGAGGCCCCTTCCGCGCCCCGTCACGCGGGGCCTACGCGGGCCGGACGGAGCCGAACGGCCGGTCGCGTTTCCCTCGCCCGCTTTCTCCGGTCCGCCCCTGGCCTTTCCTTCGGACCACGGTTTCCGTCTTTCTTCGCGGCCACGAAAAAGGCGCGGAGGGAAGATCGAAAGCGCTCGCGGCTACGGCAGCGGGTCCAGGCCGTGCGAGGGGAAGACCGCGTTCCTGGTCGCCATGATCGCGCGGTCGACGGCGTCGGCGGGGTCGTAGCCGCCCGACAGGTCGCTGACCTGGGGCGTGCGGCCATCGGTCATGGTGAGCGGCGGCGCCTCTCCCATGCGCTCGCGCACCAGCGCCTGCCAGGCGGGGCCCGTCGGCGTCGAAGGGTCGATCGGGTGGCCCGACACCTCCGCGATGAGGTGCGTCCACGCCCTGGGAACCACCTGGACGAGCTCGTAGCCGCCGCCCCCTGTGGCGATCCATCGACCGCCCGAAGTCTCGTGAGCGAGGCGGTGCAGGGCCTCGTAGGCGGTGCGCTGGCCGTCGAGGCTGAGCATGAGGTGGGCCAGCGGGTCGAGCGCGTGGCTGTCGCAGCCGTGCTGGGTGACCAGGATCTGCGGCTCGAACTCCCTCAGCAGCGGTGGCACGATCGCGCCGAAGGCGCGCAGCCAGCCCTCGTCGCCGCATCCGGCGGGCAGCGCCACGTTGACCGCGCTGCCGTCGGCGCCGGTCTCCTCGGGCCAGCCCGTGCCGGGGAACAGCGTGCGGGGGCTCTCGTGGAGGCTGATCGTCAGCACCCGCGGATCGTCGTAGAAGAGGGCCTGGACGCCGTCGCCGTGGTGGACGTCCACGTCGACGTAGGCGATCTTCGAGGCGCCCTGGGCCAGCAGCCAGGCGATCGCCACGGCGGGGTCGTTGTAGACGCAGAAGCCGCTGGCCGTGTTGGCCATGGCGTGGTGCAGGCCGCCCGCGACGTTGACGGCGTGCTCGGCCGTACCCTCCCAGACCGAGCGGGCGGCGGCCAGCGACGCCCCCGCGATCAGCGCGGAAGCCTCGTGGACGCCCGCGAAGGCGGGGTTGTCGGAGGTGCCCAGCCCCGCGGCCAGGTCGGGCCTGCCGTCGACGGAGACCCGCTTGACGGCCTCGATGTAGTCGCGCTTGTGGACCAGCGCCAGCTCGTCGTCCGTGGCGGGCGTGCAGCCGACCACCTCGGTCCTGTCGAGAACGCCCAGCTCGCGCGCGAGCGCCATGGTCAGCTCGACCCTGACGGGAGCGAGGGGATGTCCTGGGCCGAAGTCATAGGCAGTGAGGGCGTCGTCCCAGACGACTCGCACCGACTCGCTCATGGGCCGACGTTACCGCAGCGCCGGTGACAGGGGCGAAACACCCGCGCATCATCCGGCCCCGAAGACCACGCCCCCCGCCCGCAGGAGGGTCACCTCACCTACTCCGCGCGCAGGGCGACGACGGGGTCGAGACGGCCGGCCCTGCGGGCGGGGGCGACGCCGAAGAAGACGCCGACGGCCACCGAGACGCCGAAGGCCAGCGCGATCGACCACCAGGTGATGGCGGCGGGCACCGGGGTGACCGCCTGGATGGCCAGTGCGCCCCCCACGCCCAGCAGGATGCCGAGGAGGCCGCCGATGGTGGTCAGCAGCACGGCCTCGATGAGGAACTGGGTCAGGACGTCGCGCTGTCGGGCGCCGAGCGCCTTGCGCAGGCCGATCTCCCGCGTGCGCTCGCGCACGCTGACGAGCATGATGTTGGAGACGCCGACGCCGCCGACCAGCAGGGAGATGCCCGCGATGGCGGCGAGCACGCCGGTGAGCATGCCGAGGACGCTGCCGATCGTGCCCAGCAGCTGGGTCTGGGTGACGGCGGAGAAGCGCTCGCCCGGATAGCGCTCGCCCAGCGCGGCGACCACCTTCTGCTGGAGCGGCTCGATCTCGTCGGGACCCGAGGCGCCGACCGCGATGCCGTTGATCCTGTCGGCGCCGATCAGCCGCTGAGCGGTGGTGACGGGGACGTGGACCTCCTTGTCGCGGGCCACGCCGAAGGTCGCGCCGACCGTCGTGTAGACGCCGACCACGCGGAAGCGCGCCCCCGACACGGTGATCTGCCTGCCGACCGGGTCGACGTCGCCGAAGAGCTGGTCGGCCACCTCCACGCCGAGCACCGTCACCCTGCGGCGGGTGTCGACGTCGGTCTCGGTCAGGTAGCGGCCCCTGTCGAGGGGGCGCTGGAAGATGTTGGGCAGGTTCTCGTCGGTCCCGACGATCGTGACGAACGCCTCCTGCCTGCCCACTCGCACGGTCTCGCCCGACTGGACGGAGACGGTCACCTTGGAGGGGTCGCCCACCACGCGGCGGACGAACGCGGCGTCGGACAGGTTCAACCTGCTCTGGGTGGGGGCCGCGCCGACGCTGAGCTGGCCGGGGACGACGAGGATGATGTTGCTGCCCAGGCCGGAGATCTCGCGTTCGATGGCGTTCTTCGCGCCCGATCCGATCGCCACGAGGATCACCACGGCCAGGACGCCGATGATCACGCCGAGCATGGTGAGCACGCTGCGCAGGCGGTTGACCCTCAGGGCCTCCAGCGCCATGAAGAACGCCTCGCGCGCCCTCACCTGGCCCCGCCCTCGTCCCGCGCGCGCTCCGCGAGCGCGGTGTCGAGCTCGATCAGGCCGTCACGCACGTGGATCTGGCGGCGCGCGTGGGCGGCGACCTCCGGCTCGTGGGTGACCAGGACGATCGCCACCCCGCTGTCGGCGTTCAGCCTGTCGAGGATGGCCATCACCTCGTCGCCGTTACGGGTGTCGAGGTTCCCCGTCGGCTCGTCGGCCAGCAGCACCGAGGGCTCGCCCACCAGCGCCCTGGCGATCGCCACCCGCTGCTGCTCGCCGCCCGACATCTGCGAGGGCCTGTGGTCCAGCCGGTGGCCGAGCCCGACCGCCTCCAGCGCCCTGCGCGCCCTGTCGCGCCGCTCGGCCTTGCCCGTGCCCCTGTAGACCAGCGGCAGCGCCACGTTGTCCAGCGCCGACGTACGGCCCAGCAGGTGGAAGGACTGGAAGACGAAGCCGATCGTCCTGTTGCGCAGTTCGGCCAGGGAGGTGTCGGACAGCCCCGACATCTCCACCCCGTTGACGCGCAGCGCTCCCGACGTGGGACGGTCGAGGCAGCCGAGCAGGTGCATCAACGTCGACTTGCCCGAACCCGAAGGCCCGATGATCGCCACGAACTCACCGGGCTCGATCCGCAGGCTCACCCCGCGCAGCGCCTCGACCGACACGCCTTCGAGCTGGTAGGAGCGCTTGAGGTCGACCGCCTCGAGGGCCGCGCTCATGACAGCCGCTGGCCCTGCCGTACGGCGTCGGCGCCCTTGACCACGACCCGCTCGCCCACCGTCAGCCCGCTCACCACCTCGACCACGGCCTCGCCCTGGGCGCCGAGCTTGACCACGCGGCGCTGGGCCGTACCGTCGGCCGAGACCCAGACCACGCTCTCGCGCCCGCTGGAGACGACCGCGGAGGCGGGCACCGCGACGGCGTCCTGCGACTCGCGGACGGTGAGCCTGGTGACCGCGCTCATGCCCGGCTTGGGGGTGGGCGCCTTGGATCCGTCGTCGTAGACGCCGGATCCGAGCGCGAGCTGCACCGGATAGCTGACGCCTCCGGTGCTGGCCTGCATGGGCTGGACGCCGACGCCGGTCACCCTGGCGGTGTAGGTGGCGCCTGGTACGGCGTCGAGCTCGACCTCCGCGCGGGTCTCCGGCTTCACCAGCAGCACGTCTGTCTCGTCGACGTCGGCGGACAGTGTCAGCCTGGAGACGTCGGTGACGGTGACGATCGCGTCGCCCGCCGACACCGGCACCCCGGTCGCCACGGGAGAGCCGCCGCCCGACGAGCCTCCCGACGGTGCGGCGGGCAGCTGCGCGGCGGAGGCGCCAGGGATCTGCCCGAGCAGCCCGCTCAGCCCGCTGGACCCGCCGCCGCCAGAGGGACGACCGAGCGTGACGACGCCGCCGAAGGGCGCCTTGATCGTGAGCCCCTTCACTGTCGACTCCGCCGCCTTGACCGCCGCCCTGGCCTGCGTGCGCGAGGCCGCCTGCAGCGACGACATGGACGAGGTGAGCCCGCTGGTCAGCTGGCTGGTGAAGCCGCTGATCGTGCGGTTGAGCGAGGCCGTGATCTGGGAGAGCGCCTGCTTCTGCGCCCTGTGCTGGGTCTCGGCCAGCGAGATGGCCGACAGCAGCTGCCTGCGCGCGGCCTTGTCCTTGACCTTGCGGGCCTCGGACCTGGCTCTGGCGAAGTGTCCGAGCACCTTGCGGTCGAAGGCGCTGGTGTCGAAGGCCGCCACGCTGAGCCTCGGGGCGGCCGGCGTGGCGGGGGGCCTGGCCGCGCCGCGCGCCTGGCTCAGCTGGCTGACCGCCTGCGGGGAGCGGATCCTGGCCAGGATCTGCCCCTCGGCGACCTTCTCGCCGTCGCGCACGTAGAGCTTGCCTACCGTGCCCTGGGCGGAGGCGCGCAGGGTCGCGGTGGCTCGGGCGCCGATCGTGGCAGGCGCCTCGACGACCTCGGTGACCGGGGCGCGCTTCACCTCGGCGAGCTGGTAGGCGGGCGGCTCGTCGGCCGTGCAGCCGGTCACCGCCAACAGGACGAGCAGCGGGGGTAACCCGCGACGAACCGTCACCCGGCCTAGGGTAAAGGCAGGGTCAGGCGCCCGCCTGACGGACCCCTCACACCGCCGGTGGGGCGCTGGGAACCGGGTCAGCCGGAGGCGAGCTCGCGTCCCCTGTCGCGGGCGGCCTCGATGGCGGCCAGGAAGGCCGCGCGCACGCTGTGACGCTCCAGCTCGGCGATCGCCGCGATCGTCGTGCCACCCGGCGAGGTGACCGCCTCGCGGAGGATCACCGGGTGCTCCCCCGAGTCGCGCAGCATGATCGCCGCACCCACGATGGACTGCGTCACCATGTCCAGCGCCGCCGCGCGCGGCATGCCGAGCAGGATGCCCGCGTCGACCATCGCCTCGACCAGGTAGAAGAAGTAGGCAGGCCCGCTGCCCGACAGCGCCGTCGCGGCGTCCTGCTGCGACTCGGGGATGCGCAGCACCTTGCCCACCGGCTTCAGGAGGTTCTCGGTGAGCTGGAGGTGCTCCTCGCCCGCGTGCGCGCCGGCCGAGATGACGCTCATCGCCTCGTCGAACCTGATCGGCGTGTTCGACATGACCCTGACCACCGGCACGTCCACACCGAGCCGCTGCTCGACGAAGGCGGTCGTGATGCCGGCCGCCGCCGAGATGACCAGGCGGTCGGCGGGCACGTAGGGGGCGATCTCGGCCAGCAGGGCGGCCATGTCCTGCGGCTTCACCGCCAGGATCAGCGTGTCGGCGGTCTTGGCCGCCTCGGAGTTGGACACCGTCCGCACCCCGTAGGTCTCGCGCAGCGCCTGGGCCCGCTCGCCCCTGCGCACGGTGGCCAGGATGTCGCCCGGCTTGAACCCGGCCCGCAGCAGCCCCGACAGAAGGGCCTCGCCCATCTTGCCGGTTCCCAGAATCGCAATCATGCGGGAAGCCTACCCAGGCTGCCGAAACGACCGCGCGGGGATCCCGCCGGCCGGCTAGCCGCGTGACACGAGAGAGCGCAGGAAGAAGGCCAGATTGGCGGGGCGCTCGGCCAGGCGGCGCATGAGGTAGGCGTACCAGTCGTCGCCGTAGGGCACGTACACCCTCATCCTGGCGCCGAGCCCGGCCAGGCGCTCCTGCTCGGCGGGGCGCACGCCGTACAGCATCTGGTACTCGAAGGCCGTGGAGTCGCGTCCGTGCAGCACCGCCAGGGCCGAGGCGATCTCGATCAGGCGGGGATCGTGCGTGGCGACCATCGGGTAGCCGGCGCCCTCCATGAGCACCTTGAGGCAGCGGACGTAACTGCGGTCGATCTCCCTGGCCGAGGAGTGGGCCAGCGCCTCCGGCGCGCTGTACGCGCCCTTGCACAGCCGCACCCTGGAGCCTTCGAGCTTCTTGCAGCGCTCGACGGCGTCGCGCAGATAGGCCTGCACGACCACGCCGACCTCCGCGTGCTCCTTGCGCAGCGTGGAGTGGATCGACATCTGGGCCTCGACGGTGTCGTACTCCTCGGCGTCGAGGGTGACCGTGAGGCCCCTGCCCGCCGCCGCCTCGCAGACCGACGCGGCGTTGTCGAGGGCCAGCTGCTCCGACAGGCGCAGGCCCAGCGCGGTCAGCTTGACCGAGAGATCGGCCCCCTCGGGCAGGCGTTCCAGCATCGCGAGGCAGGCGCGCACCTCGTGGTCGGCCTGGGTCCTGTCGGCGACCTCCTCACCCAGGTGGTCGACCGTGACGAGCAGGCCCCTGTCGGTCAGGTCGCGCATCACGGCGTCGACGTCGTCGGCCACGTAGCGTCTGACCACCTGTCTGGTCAGAGGCGAGGAGGACACGAGGCGCTCGGCGCGCTTACTTCGCGAGGCGGCAAGAAGGACGTGACGCAGCACATATCCAGCCTAGACCTCCGAAGCTCCTCGATCACCGACCCCGCGCCGATGCGGCCACGGCATGGCGTGAACCCGGCCGTCCCCGGATCCGTCTTAGGGATATGCGCAGAACAGCCCTGCTGGCCGGATGCCTGATGCTGACCGCGAGCTGTGGCGCGGCCGCCACCGGCGCCGCCAGCCACACGGTCCCCCACAAGTCCGTCACCGCCCAGCCGGTGATCACCACTCCCTCACAGTCTCCGACACCGCCGCCCAAGGCGGTCAAGCCTGTGGGCGACACCGTCAACACGCGCAAGGTCCCCTTCACCGGCGCCAAGGCCTTCGACCGTGGCCGCAAGGTCAAGCTCGTCTGGTGGTCGGGCGTCGAGCCGTGCACGGTGCTCGACAGGGTCAGGGTGAAGGAGACGTCCCGGCGGGTGACCATCACCCTCTACGAGGGCACGGCCGCCAAGGCCAAGGACGTCTCCTGCATCATGATGGCCGTGCAGAAGACGACGACGGTCAAGCTGAAGGCCCCGATCGGCAAGCGCAAGATCGTCGACGGCGGCAAGCAACGCTAGGACTTCGCCTTCTCGCAGTTGCCCGGCTCCTGGGGCGCCGAGTCGGTCCACCGCGCGCTCTCGAGCGCCTCGTAACCCATGATCCTTCCCGTGTCGACGGCGAGGTCCAGGTCGGCCAGCGGCGCCCCGGTCGCCAGGTCGATGACGGTGCGGCCCTGGATCTCGACCTCCTCCTTCCCGAACGACACCGTCCCGCGCGCGTCGTCGAACGACACGGAGATCCCCGGCCTGCCCAGCGGGTCCACCGTCTCACCGTGCACCTTGGTGCCCGGTAGCGTCGCGAGCATCCGCAGCAGCGCGGCTCTGGTCCCAGGCTCGATCGGCATCCACAGCAGCGAGGCCGTGGACGGGAGGAAGTCCTCGAAGCTCTGCGTGAAGCCGTTGTCGGACCAGGTCCGGTGGTACGGCCTCAGCGCCTCGCGCAACCGGTCGGGGTCGTCGGGCAGCTTCCGCAGATCTTCGACGGTGAACTTCCCTACTCCGTATTCGGGCAGATGACCATCCCGCGTCCACCAGTAGGAGCAGTCCGTCGGCACGGCGCCGACCTTGACGGACGCGCAGGGGCCCGCTCCGGAGGGGCAGATGTTCCGCACCCGCTCGGGCGCGCCCGCCGCGCGCCACGCCTGCTCGTCCTGCGGCGACGCGGGCATCACCGAGCGCGTCCTCCTCTCCATCATGCCGGGGGTGGCCGGATCCCGCGGCTGCCAGAGCTCGGTCGACTCCTCCGCCCGCAGCGTGTACGGCGGCTCGCCGGTGCGCAGGAGCCCTCCGCCGATCTGCGTCCTGCGCCAGTAGGCCCCGTCCGCCGGCGGCTGCCTCGACGCGTTCTCCGCCGCCTGCAGCAGGAGGTCGATGCCCGTGGGGCGGACCAGGACCGGAGCGGCGACCGGGGCCATGGTCGACACCAGCACGATCACGGTCGTGACGACCGTCGCCGTGGCCAGGGCGGCGCCGGCCGCCCAGCCCCAGTTCCACCGGCTGCCGCGCCGATCACGTGCCGGCTTCCGCGCCGGGGTGGAAGCCCGCTCCGCCGCCAGGACGCTCGCCTTGGCCCTGGCGGTCGCCTCCGCCGACGGCGGCGGCGCGTCAGGCAGCGACTGCGAGAGCAGCGTGATCTCATCCATCGTGGTCCTCCAGGTCGCCGAGCGTCTTCCGCAGTTGCTTACGCGCCCTGTTCAGCCGGGACGCGACGGTTCCGTAGGGGATGCCGAGGGCTTCGGCCACCTCCGCGTGGGTGAGGCCTGCCAGGGCGATCAGCAGGACCACGTCGCGGTCGCCGCGCTTGAGCCCGGCCAGCGCCCCCGCCAGCCTGCCGGTCAGCGCCCCTGCCGCGACGCGCGCGAGCGTCGTCTCCTCGTGGCTCTCCGCTCTCTCGGCTCGGCGGTACGGCCGAGCGCCTTCCATCTCCTGACCTCGGCACGGCGGTGCTTGGCCACCAGGTTGGTGGCGATGCCGTACAGCCAGGGTCTGACCTCGCCTCTGGACGGGTCGTAGCCGCCGCGGACGGCCACCAGGAACACCTCGGCCGCCAGGTCGTCGGCGACGTCGGAGGAGAGCCTGCGGGCGATGTACCGGTGCACCTCGGGCCAGTGTGCGTCGAAGGTCCGTTCCAGCCAGGTGGTCGCGTCCTGCGCGGTCGAAGGGGGAACTGTCATGGCACCACGCCTCGTTCGGGATGTGAGTCACCCGTTTTTTCCCGAAAGCCCGGAATGCTTTCACGAGGATCGGGGTTGAGTCGGGTAGGCTCAACTCGTTTGACAAACCACCCGGCCGTTCATAGGTTGAGCCTCATCAGCTCAACTTTGACTACAAGGACGTACTCATGGCACGTGCGGTAGGTATCGACCTGGGGACGACCAACTCCGTCGTCTCGATCCTCGAGGGCGGTGAGCCCACTGTCATCGCGAACGCGCAGGGCTCCAGGACCACGCCGTCCGTGGTCGCCTTCGCGAAGAACGGCGAGGTCCTGGTGGGCGAAGTGGCCAAGCGCCAGGCCGTCACCAACGTGGACCGGACGATTCGCTCGGTCAAGCGCGAGATGGGCACCAACTGGTCCCAGGAGATCGACGGCAAGAAGTTCTCCCCGCAGCAGATCAGCGCCTTCGTCCTGCAGAAGCTCAAGCAGGACGCCGAGGCCTACCTGGGCGAGAAGATCACCGACGCGGTGATCACCGTCCCGGCCTACTTCAACGACTCCCAGCGCCAGGCCACCAAGGAGGCCGGCACGATCGCGGGCCTCAACGTGCTCCGCATCATCAACGAGCCGACCGCGGCGGCGCTGGCCTACGGTCTCGACAAGGACCAGGACCAGACGATCCTCGTCTTCGACCTCGGCGGCGGCACCTTCGACGTGTCCCTGCTCGACGTCGGCCAGGAGGACGGCCACGGCTTCGTCGAGGTGAAGGCGACCTCGGGCGACAACCACCTCGGTGGCGACGACTGGGACCAGCGCATCGTCGACGAGCTCGTCAAGCGCTTCCAGAACGCCCACGGCGTCGACCTGGCCAAGGACAAGATGGCTCTCCAGCGCCTGCGTGAGGCCGCGGAGAAGGCCAAGATCGAGCTGTCCAGCCAGTCCGAGACCAACATCAACCTGCCCTACATCACGGCCTCCTCCGAGGGCCCGCTGCACCTGGACGAGAAGCTCACCCGTTCGGAGTTCCAGCGCCTGACGGCCGACCTGCTCGAGCGGACCAAGGGCCCGTTCCACCAGGTCATCAAGGACGCCGGCATCAAGGTCTCCGACATCGCGCACGTCGTGCTCGTCGGCGGCTCGACCCGTATGCCCGCCGTCTCCGAGCTGGTCAAGGAGCTCACCGGCGGCAAGGAGCCCAACAAGGGCGTCAACCCCGACGAGGTCGTCGCCATCGGCGCCGCCCTGCAGGCGGGCGTGCTCAAGGGTGAGGTCAAGGACGTCCTGCTGCTCGACGTGACCCCGCTGTCGCTGGGCATCGAGACCAAGGGCGGCATCTTCACCAAGATCATCGAGCGCAACACCACGATCCCGACCAAGCGCTCGGAGGTCTTCACCACGGCCGAGGACAACCAGCCGTCGGTGCAGATCCAGGTCTACCAGGGCGAGCGCGAGATCGCTTCGTACAACAAGAAGCTGGCCACGTTCGAGCTGACGGGCATCGCCCCGGCTCCGCGCGGCATCCCGCAGATCGAGGTCACCTTCGACATCGACGCCAACGGCATCGTCAACGTCTCCGCCAAGGACCTCGGCACCGGCAAGGAACAGACGATGACGATCACCGGCGGCTCCGCGCTGCCGAAGGACGACATCGAGCGCATGATGCGCGAGGCCGAGTCGTACGCCGAGGAGGACAAGAAGCGCCGTGAGGAGGCGGAGGTCCGCAACAACGCGGACGGTCTCGCCTACCAGACGGAGAAGTTCCTCCGCGAGAACGACGACAAGGTTCCCGGCGAGATCAAGACTGAGGTGAACGACGCGCTCGCGGAGCTGAAGAAGGCTCTGGAGGGCACCGACACCGACACGATCCGCAACTCGGCCGAGAAGCTCGCCACCGTCAGCCAGAAGATGGGCTCGGCGATCTACGCCCAGAACCAGCAGGCGGGCGCCGCCCCCGAGGGTGACGACACCACCGCGCAGGCCAAGGCCGACGGCGACGACGACGTCGTCGAAGCCGAGATCGTGGACGAAGACCAGCCCAAGAAGGACCAGTGACGATGTCTGACCCGCGCGATAACGGGCCCGAGACGGAGCCAGTGATCCGCGACAACCGCAAGATCGACCCCGAGACGGGTCAGGCGAGGTCCGCCGCGGACGAGCAGCAGCCCAAGGCCGCTGCTCCCGTGGCGGAGGGTGGTGACGCTCAGCTGCTGGCCGAGCGCACCGCCGACCTCCAGCGCCTTCAGGCGGAGTACACCAACTACCGCAGGCGGGTCGAGCGGGACAGGATCGCGGTACGCGAGCAGGCCGTCGCAGGCGCCCTCTCCGAGCTGCTACCGGTCCTCGACGACATCGGCAGGGCCCGCGACCACGGTGAGCTGAACGGCGGTTTCGCCAAGGTCGCCGAGTCGCTGGAGGCCGCGGTCACCAAGCTGGGGCTGACCTCGTTCGGGCAGAAGGGCGACCCCTTCGACCCGACGGTGCACGAGGCGCTGATGCACAGCTACTCCTCGGAGGTGACCGAGCCGACCGCCATCGAGGTGCTGCAGCCCGGCTACCGCATCGGCGATCGGGTGCTGCGTCCCGCACGGGTCGCGGTGGCCGAGCCCGAGGACGCCCCTGCCGCGTCTGACGAAGACTAAGAACATCCCCCGAAAGGACGCATAGATGAGCACCAAGGACTACTTGGAAAAGGACTACTACGCCGTCCTTGGTGTGCCCAAGACCGCCACCGCCGACGAGATCAAGAAGGCCTACCGGAAGCTGGCCAGGCAGTACCACCCCGACGCCAATCAGGGTGACGCCGCCAAGGAGGCCAGGTTCAAGGAGATCTCCGAGGCCAACGACGTGCTCTCCGACTCCAAGCGGCGCAAGGAGTACGACGAGGCGCGCACGCTGTTCGGCTCGGGCGTGGGCGCGCCGAGGCCGGGTGGCGGCAGCGGCGGGTTTCCTTTCGACTTCGGCGACCTGTTCGGCGGCACGGGCCAGCAGGGCGGGAGCACGAGCGACCGCATCGGCGACCTGTTCGGGGGACTGTTCAACAGAGGCGGCGGCGCGGGCGCCCGCACCACGGGCGCGACGACCAGGCCGAGGCGCGGCCAGGACATCGAGTCCGAGGTCACGCTCTCCTTCACCGAGGCCGTCGAGGGTCACACCGTCTCGCTCAGGCTGACCACGTCGTCGGCGTGCAAGGCCTGTAGCGGCACGGGCGCCAAGGCGGGCACGACCCCGAGGGTCTGCCCCACCTGTGAGGGCACCGGCGCGGCCAGCCGCAACCTGGGCAACTTCGCCTTCTCCGAGCCGTGCCGCGACTGCAAGGGCCGCGGTCTCCTCGTCGACGACCCCTGCCCCGTCTGCGACGGAAGCGGCAGGGCCAAGAGCACCCGCACGATCCAGGCGCGCATCCCCGCGGGGGTGGCCGACGGCCAGCGGGTCAAGCTCAAGGGCAAGGGAGCGCCTGGCGAGAACGGCGGTCCCGCGGGAGACCTCTACATCCAGACCCATGTGAAGCCGCACGCGGTGTTCGGGCGGTCGGGCGACAACCTGACCATCACCGTGCCCGTCACCTTCACCGAGGCGGCGCTCGGCGCGGAGATCAAGGTTCCTGTCCTCAAGGGCCTTCCCGTCACTCTGCGCATCCCCGCGGGCACGCCCAACGGCCGCACCTTCAGGGTTCGCGGCAGGGGGGCCGCGCGCAAGGACGGCACCAAGGGCGACCTGCTCGCCACGGTGGAGGTGCTCGTCCCCAAGCAGCTCGACGACAAGTCACGCGAGTTGCTCACGGAGTTCCGCACCGCCACCGCGAGTGAGGACCCGAGGGCCGACCTCATCCAACGGGCCAGAAGCGAGTAGGCCGATGGACGCCAACTACTTCAACCTTTCCGATGAAACACCCGTCTACGTCATCTCCGTGGCCGCCCAGCTGTCCGGTCTGCACCCGCAGACCCTCAGGCAGTACGACCGCCTCGGGCTGGTGTGCCCAGGCCGTACGGCGGGGCGCGGCCGCCTCTACTCGATGCGAGACATCATCCAGCTGCGCGAGGTGCAGCGCCTCTCCCAGGAGGAGGGCATCAACCTCGCCGGCATCAAGCGGATCCTTGAGCTGGAGAACGAGGCGCTGAGGCTGCGTGAGGAGGTTCACCGCCTCAGGGCCGAGATGTCCATGGTCAAAGCTCTGATCCGATACGAGCTGCCACCGGGGGCCTGAACATATGGACTACAAGCTCACCCAGAAGAGCCAGGAAGCGCTGTCGGTCGCGATGCGGCGGGCCGCCGCTGAGGGAAATCCCGAGATCGCGACCGCGCACCTGCTCTCCGCCCTCCTCTCCCAGACCGGCGGCACCGCCGTGCCCCTGCTCGAAGCGGTGGGAGCCGACTGGAAGGCGCTGCGCGCGAAGGTCGAGACCACGCTGGCCGGGCTGCCCAAGGCGCAGGGCGCCACGGTGAGCGCGCCGTCCAGTTCGCGTCAGCTCCTCACCGTGATCAACACCGCCGCGCAGCGGGCCAAGCGGCTCGAGGACGAGTACGTCTCGACCGAGCACCTGCTGGTCGGCCTCGCGACCGACGGCGGCGAGATGGCGAGCCTGCTGAAGGACGCGGGGGCCACGCCACAGGCGCTGCTCGACGCCTTCGAGCAGGTGCGCGGGCACGCCCGCGTCACCAGCGAGACACCCGAGGACACCTACCAGGCGCTGGAGAAGTACGGCGTCGACCTGACCGAGCACGCCCGCAGCGGCAAGCTCGACCCCGTCATCGGGCGCGACTCCGAGATCAGGCGCGTGGTGCAGGTGCTCTCGCGCCGTACCAAGAACAACCCGGTGCTGATCGGCGAGCCTGGCGTGGGCAAGACCGCCGTCGTCGAGGGCCTGGCCCAGCGCATCGTGGCCGGCGACGTGCCCGAGTCGCTGCGCAACAAGAAGCTGATCTCCCTCGACCTCAGCGCGATGGTGGCGGGCGCCAAGTACCGCGGCGAGTTCGAGGAGCGGCTCAAGGCCGTGCTCTCCGAGATCAAGGAGAGCAACGGGCAGATCGTCACCTTCATCGACGAGCTGCACACCATGGTCGGCGCGGGCGCCGCCGAGGGCGCGATGGACGCGGGCAACATGCTCAAGCCCATGCTGGCCCGCGGCGAGCTGCGTATGATCGGCGCGACCACGCTCGACGAGTACCGCGAGCGCATCGAGAAGGACCCCGCGCTGGAGCGGCGCTTCCAGCAGGTCTACGTGGGCGAGCCCTCGGTCGAGGACACGATCGCGATCCTGCGCGGGCTGAAGGGCCGCTACGAGGCCCACCACCAGGTGCAGATCGCCGACAGCGCGCTGGTCGCCGCCGCGGCCCTCTCCGACCGCTACATCACCAGCCGCTTCCTGCCCGACAAGGCCATCGACCTGGTCGACGAGGCCGCCTCGCGGCTGCGCATGGAGATCGACTCGCGACCCGTCGAGATCGACCAGCTCCAGCGCAACGTCGACAGGATGAAGATGGAGGAGCTGGCGCTGGCCAAGGAGACCGACGAGGCCTCCGTCCAGCGTCTCGGGCGGCTGCGCGCCGAGCTGGCCGACCGACAGGAGGAGCTCAACGCCCTCGTGGCCAGGTGGCAGAAGGAGAAGGCGGGCCTCAACAGGGTCGGCGACCTGAAGAAGCAGCTCGACGAGGTGCGCGGGTCGGCCGAGCGCTTCCAGCGTGACGGCAACTACGCCGAGGCCTCCAGGCTGCTCTACGACGAGGTGCCGCGGCTGGAGAAGGAGCTCGAGGCCGCCGCCCAGGAGACCCCCGAGCAGCAGATGGTCAAGGAGGAGGTCGGCTCCGACGACATCGCCGAGGTCATCTCCTCGTGGACGGGCATCCCCGCGGGGCGTCTGCTCGAGGCCGAGACCGCCAAGCTGCTGCGCATGGAGGAGGAGCTGGGCACGCGCCTCATCGGTCAGCGCGAGGCCGTCCAGGCGGTCTCCGACGCCGTACGGCGCAGCCGCGCCGGCATCTCCGACCCCGACAGGCCGACGGGCAGCTTCCTGTTCCTCGGGCCGACCGGCGTCGGCAAGACCGAGCTGGCCAAGGCGCTGGCGGAGTTCCTGTTCGACGACGAGCGGGCGATGACCCGCATCGACATGTCCGAGTACTCCGAGAAGCACAGCGTCGCCCGTCTGGTCGGCGCGCCTCCCGGTTACATCGGCTACGAGGAGGGCGGCCAGCTCACCGAGGCCGTGCGGCGCCGTCCCTACACCGTCGTGCTGCTCGACGAGGTCGAGAAGGCCCATCCCGAGGTCTTCGACATCCTGCTCCAGGTGCTCGACGACGGCAGGCTGACCGACGGGCAGGGCCGTACGGTCGACTTCCGCAACACGATCCTGATCCTCACCTCCAACATCGGCTCGCAGTATCTCGTCGACCCGAAGCTGGAGAACGGCGCCAAGCGCGACGCGGTGATGGCGGCGGTGCGCTCGTCGTTCAAGCCCGAGTTCCTCAACAGGCTCGACGACGTCATCCTCTTCGACGCCCTCGGAACCGAGGAGCTGACCAGGATCGTCGATCTGCAGGTGGACCGGCTGGCCCAGCGCCTGGCCGACCGGCGGCTGACGCTCGACGTCACCCCTGCCGCGCGCGACTGGCTGGCGATCACCGGCTACGACCCGATGTACGGCGCCCGCCCGCTGCGCCGTCTGGTGCAGTCGGCCATCGGGGACCAGCTCGCCAAGGCGGTCCTGTCGGGCGAGGTGGTCGACGGCGACACCGTTCTGGTCGACCTCGGCGACGACCAGCTGACGGTCGGCCGCGCCTGACTCCCGCTGAGGCCCCGGGCTCCCGTCCGGGGCTTCAGCGTCTGCCGTTGGCGAGGGCCAGCACCTCTTCGGCGGTGGGGGCGGAGTCGGGGTGGTGGGTGAGGCACATCGGCACCCTGATCTGGTGCAGGCCCGTCCCCTCGGTCGCCAGGTAGAACTGGCCGGCCCTCAGCCGTCCGATGTCCGACACGTGGCCGCCCTTGACCCTGGCCATGTCCGTGGCCGCGGCGATCTGGACCGGGGCGTTCAGCAGGCCGAAGAACTGCGTGGCCGCGTTGCCCGGGATGTGGTTGTGCAGGCCCTTCGGCGCCTGGGTGGCGAAGACCAGGCCCAGGCCGTACTTCCTGGCCTGGGAGGCGAGCATCAGCGTGCTCGCCGTGGCGGCGGTGTTCCTGCCGTTGGGAGCGAACGTCTGCGCCTCGTCCATGACCAGGAGCCCGCCGAGCGGCCTGTCCCCCGCGGGGTGGCGCCTGATCCAGGAGAACAGGCCGAGCTGGAGCTGGTTGACGAAGCTCTGCCGCTGCTCCTCGGAGGGCAGCCCCGCCAGGTTGATCACCGACACTCTGGCCCTTCGCCCAGGCTCGGGCGTGAGCAGCACGCCGGGGTCCACCGGCGTGCCGCTCCCGCCGAACAGCGGATCCATGATCGCGGCGGCTCGCAGATTCTGCGCGACGTCGGCGGCCAGCTTGACGGCGTTGGCCAGGTCGCTGACGCCGTCGGGCAGGTCCGACAGCAGCGCGATCAACCCGCCCAGCCCCGTGCCACCGCGCCTGGCGTGGTGCCTGGCCGCCTCCCGGAGCACCGCCTGGGACTGCAGCGCCTTGGCGGTCGCGCCGTCGATCTTGGCCTTCGGCGCGAGCGCGGCCACGGCGGCGTCCAGGGCCTGGCCGAACTCGTCGGGATCGTCCACGAGAGCGCCGAGGTCGGGCAGCGGCTGGAAGGCGAGAGGACGGCCCGCCTGCCTGCCCGGCGTCCAGACCACGACGTCGGTGCCGGCCAGGTACTCCTCGGCCCGCTCCCTGTCGCCCTCCTCCCAGGTGGACGGAGCCTCGGGCCAGGGCGTGCCCAGCCTGGACAGGTCGTTGTTCGGGTCGAGGACGATCGAGGAGACGCCCTGCAGCGCGCACTCCTCGACCAACCTGCGGATCAGCACCGTCTTGCCCGACCCCGAGCCCGCGAAGATCGCCGTGTGCTTCCTCAGCGCCGCCACCGCGATCCGCACTTGCTCGCCTTCGTGCGCCGTCCTGCCCAGCACCAGGTACGGCCTGAGGTCACCGTGCACGGGCCGGGCCGGCGCCTCCTCCACGGGCCGGGCCGGCGCCTCCTCCACGCTCTGCTCGGGGACGGAGGTCGCGGCCGAGGGGAGGGCGATGGGCCCCGTGACGTCGGGATCGTCGGCGGCGCCGGCCTCACCGGCGTCCTCGATGCTCCGGGCGGGCTCGGCGAGCCCGGCGCTGTCCGGGATCTCGTCGGCCTCCGGGCCTGGCGCCTGTCCCCCGGCGAGCGCGGGCGGCCGGCTCAGCGCCTCGACCAGCACCTTCACGTCCTCGGCCGGCCGCCGTGACGCCAGCCACTCCTGCAGGTGGGCGGGCTCCTCTTCGAGCAGCACCCGCAGTGCGGCCAGGACCTTCAGGTCCGACTCCTCCACCCGCAGCACCCTGCCGCCCGCCGCCTCGAACGCGGCCAGCGCCTCGGTGGTCCTGGGCCCGTTCGACCACGCCTGGTTCCGCAGCACGTACAGCCGCCGCTTCGGCACCTCGGCCCGCAGTCCCGCCGAGACGCACGCCGCCCTGAGCCTGTGGAGCGCCGCGACGGCGTTGGCGCTGGCGATACCCCTGAAGCACCAGTGCACCTCGTCCTCGGTCGCCTCGTCCAGCGTCAGCCGGAGGCGGGCGTGCAGGGGCGGCTTGCTGCTCGGCGGAGGGTCCTGGGCGTAGCGGTGCGCCGCGTCCCCTCTGCCCGCCATCCACGCCGAGAGCCCCGCCGACAGCAGACCGGGCATGACGGCGTCCTCGGTCTCGGGCTCGGTGGCGGGTCCCACGTCGGCGCCGTCCCTCAGGAACGCGAAGCGGGCGTCGAGAGCGGCCAGCCCCGTGGGCCCTGACCCCGGCGGCGGAGGCTCGCCCTCACCCTCGCCGCCGCCAGGTTCGTCCAGCCGGTCGAGCTCCCTGATCTCGCCGTCCGCGAGGCAGGCGCGCACGTGATTGTCGATCTTGATGAGGATCTGCCGCGGTGTCAGGCCCACCGCGCTGTCGAAGGCGTCCTCCCTCACCGGCCACGTCGGGTACGGCGGCTCGAAGTCCACCCGCCCGAACCCCGCCGCGAAGCGCCGCTCCACGATGGCCCGCGCGGTCTGCGCGTCCTTCAGCACCCTGAGCGTGGCAGGCTCCCTGAACCTGTCACGGACGGTGGCGGTCGCCTGCTCGCGGATCATCATCCAGGTGTGCGGCAAACACGACAGGACGGTCACCGTCCGCCTGGTGACGTCGCGCAGGGCCATCAGCCCTCCTGCGACCTGCTCGATCACCGCGCCCTGCCCGTCGTCGAGCCTCGACGTCGACTGCGCCACCAGCGCGTCGACCTGGTCGACGGCGATCACCGAGGGCCCGGTCAGCGCGAGCAGCCTCGACAGGTCGCGCACCACCTCCTGGGGCGACCTGTACCCCTTGGTCAGCCCCCACTCCCTGCCCTGTCCCTCGTCGGCGATGGACGACAGGTAGGCCTGCCCGACGTCCTGGGCCGCCAGGTCGTCGGAGGCCAGCAGCACGAGCGCCCTCGCCGTGTCGTGCGCGTCCCTGAGGACCACGCCGCCCTTGCGGCGCAGCGCGCCCACGAACAGGTCCAGCGCCTCGCCGTCCAGCGGGCGCCTGCCGTCGACGGCCCTGCGTACCATCCTCGGCACGTCCGCCAGCGCCGCCAGCCTGTTGAGCAGCAGCCGCAGCTGTGACTGGCCGTCCTCGGCCGGACGCCACAGGCTGTCGAGCATCGCGATCACGATGCTGTCCCAGAAGTTCCTGGCGTCCAGCAGGCCGACCAGGAAGAAGTAGCCGCCCTCACGCTGGGCGTGCTCGCGGGCCCAGCCCAGCAGGTGGGTCTTGCCCGTACCCCGCTGCCCCTGGATCACCACGCCGATCGGGCTGGCGTCCACGCTCTCCTTGGCCTCCGCCAGCCCTCTGCGGATGTCCAGCGCGGCCGTCGAGTGCAGACTCTCCACGTGGTACGGCGAAGGCCGCCACACGTCGTCAGGGGCGTGGACGGCGTTGAGCCTGAGCGCGCCGAGCGCTTCCCACTCCTTCATCGCACGCCGATCGCGAGGTAGTGCTTGTGCTGGTCGCTGATGACCAGCGCGGCCTCGCGATCCTCCGCCCTCAGCGCCTTCTGGTTGTCCTCGGGCACCATGACGACGTCGGGCTGCCTGTTGAGGCTGCGCAACGCGTCGTCCATCAGGTCCCTGGGCAGCTCGCTCAGGCGCCTGCGCAGGTCGGTCAGGCTCACCCAGCCGCCCGGCTCGCGAGCCAGCTCGGTATAGGCCCCGCGCACTCGGCTCTCCACCCCTCCCAGGGCTTCGGTGGCCTCCGGCCGCTCGGCGGCCCCGACGGGCGGCTCAGGCTCGAACAGGTCGCCCAGGCGGTGGTCGGTGCGCTCCATGAAGCGCGCGACACCCGAGGCCAGAGACCGCAGCGCGCCACCCGTCGCCCCTGGCGAGGCGGCCACCCCCTCGCGGAACTCGTCCGCCAGCCGCGCCCATCCCCTGTCGGTCAGCACGTGGATCATGGTCCTGCCATGCGGACGGGTCTCCACCAGCTTCAGCTCGTTCAGGTTCGCCCTGTGCTTGGGGGTCAGCTTGATCCCGTGCTGCTTGGCGAGGTCGGAGTTGAGCACCTCGTCACCCTCGACCATGAGCACGATCATGGCCGCCGTCTCTACAGCTGACAGTTTCATCGCTTGCCTCTCTTGACGAAGTCCTCGATCTCGCGGGCCACGGACCAGGGGTCCGACAGGACGGCGTGGCTGGTGAAGCGCAGCACCACGAAACCGTCCCGCTGCAGCCGTACGTCGCGCTGCCGGTCGGCCGCGAACTTCTCCGGTCGCAGGTGGCTGTCGTCGTCGATCTCCACGATCACGCGGGCCTCGCGCCAGAGCAGGTCCGGCCTGATGGGGTTGGTGAGGGGATGGGCGTGGTAGCCCTGGTTCCACTCCCTGTCGGCCGCCCACGCGCATCCCGCCAGCACGCTCTCCAGGCGCTGCTCCGCCCTGCTCGCGTGATGCGGCCTCCCCCGGGCCACCCGCGCCCCCGACAGCCCGGGAGACGCCCCCGGCAGCGCCACGTGTGTCCCCCGGAACACGACCGACGGCTCCGGATGGGCGGCAGGCGGGTTCGGTGACGCGGGGGGCGGGTTCCGTGGTGCGGCCGGCGGGTTCCGTGGGGCGGGGGGCGGCGGTTCCTGGAGGCGGCACTGGACGTGGAGGCCGCTCCACCGTTCCAGCCACCGGCATCCGGCCGCGAGCACCTCGGCCTCGCTCCCGCTCATCCCCCGTGGCGGGGTCACCGCGATCGTCGATCCCGTGCCGAGCACCCTGCCCAGCCCCGCCGCGCGCACCTCGGCGGGCAGGCGAGCCGTACAAGGGCGGCCGCTGAGCGCCGCCTCGGCGAGGTCGGCGAGGAACGGCCCGAAGTGCCTGTCACCCGCCGCCAGCCGTACGGCCAGCATCCGCACGGCGCGCACGCCTGCGCCCCCGGGCCCCGCGATCTGCTCGGCTCCCGGTAACCACTGGGGGAAGCGGCGCACGGCGAGATCCTCCATGTCGCGCAGCACCGCCGCCACCAGATCGCTCATCCGGCGCGGAGCGGCAGCGGCATGCGTGAGGACGACCGGCGACACTGCGGAATCCCCCCGATTACGGACCATCCACTCTTTGCTGAAGCTATACGTAATCGGCCCCGCCGCACGTGAGTGTTACGAGATGTTCTGGACGCGCGTCGCGATCCCTAAGGACTTCGCCACCGTTGCCCCAAGCCACGCCGACCGCCGCGCCCCCGTGACTAGCTTCGTCATTCGTCGGATCACCGAACACGATCAAGGGGGAACGTGCATGTACAACGCATCACGGGGCATTCGGAGCGTCCTTGCGGTGGCCGTGCTGGCGACGGGGGCGAGCTGGCTTGCAGCGGCGCCCGCGTCGGCCGAGATCTGTGACGAGAAGGTCGTTCTGCTCGACCGCACGACCGTGGCGGGGGTCTGCGAGGAGACGGCCGGGCTGCGCGCGAGGGCCACCAGGACGGCCATGACCGCGCCCAGGGGCTCGGGGCTGTCGATGTCGGCCGAGCGCCTGGCCAAGACGGCGGGACTGCCCGGACTGTCGCGCACCACCGCGGTGCTGAGCCTCGCCGACACGGGCGGCGTCGCCGCGGGAGCGGGACTGCCCTCCCTCCCCTCGGGCGTACCGGGGGAGAAGGGGATCGTGGAGGCTTCCAAGCTGTCGATGACGCCCGACCTGCCGGGGCTGCCGACGCTGCCGAGCACGGAGGCCGTGGACGACGGGTTCAGGCTGGGCGAGCTGGGCGGGCGGGCCGAGGCGGCCCAGGTCGCCGAGGTGGCCGAGGTGGCCGAAGTGAACGCGCCCGAGGTGGCCATGCCCGACGCGGCAGGGGTGACGGGCATGACGGCCCCCATCAACCTGACCCCGCCGATCAACGAGGTGACGGCGAGGGTCGGGGAGCTGGTGGAGAAGCGCGGCGCGCAGGTGCTGCCGCCCCTGTCAGTGACGAACGGCGAAGGGGCCGACGGGCTGGCGGAGGAACTCGACCTGGGCTGAGGGCCCAGCACATCCGCGGGACGCGGCGCGCCTCCGTCCCGCGGATCCACATAGCTGAAGGGCCGTGCCCCCTGGGGCCCGGCCCTTCAGGTGTCAGGAGATCAGCGAGTCGAGCTCGTCCTCGGGCAGGCCGAGGTCGAGCCTGATGCGGTAACGCGTGCGCAGCAGGGCGACGTGCTCGGGATCGTCCTCGGCGCAGGCGAGCACCGCCTGGGTGGCCCACTCGAGCCCGCCCTGCAGATCGCCGTAGGCCACGAGGGTCTCGGCGATGTTGTGGGCAGTCGCCGGGGTGGCGGTGCCCTCGACTCTGAGCGTCTCGATGATCTCTCTCGCCTCGCCTGGCCTGTCGAGCTCGAAGAGCGTGTCGGCGATGCCCGCTCTGGGGTCGATGCCGGACTCACCTCCGTCGTCGACCGCGCGCTGGAAGCACTCCAACGCCCGGGCCGGTTGGCCGGCCTGCCTCCACTCGTCGGCGGCCAGCACGAGGATGGCCGCGCGGGAGACGTCGCCCGACGAATAGGCGACGGCGAGCTCGTCGAGCTGCCTGGCCAGCGATCCGTGGTCGTCCGCCAGTAGGGCCTGCTCAAGCAAGCGATCAAGGTGCTCACGGGTCACATGCGCCACACCGCGAGACTATCGAGCCGCACCGGCTTTTGCCTGGACAATGCGCATCACCGGCCGGGCACGACTTCGGCAACGATTCGTGCAAACCCCATTACTCTCCGCGTATCCGCACAGGACCTTGGGCATATACGGCACACGTCATCAGGGGCGGAAGGGGCTCGGCATGTCCAAGCAATTGACCTTCACGATCGCCTGTGCCGCGGTGTTGTCGGCCGTGATCCCGGGCGCCGCCGGATATTTCTCCGCGAGACTCGATGCTGTGGAGGCGGCCGAACAGCGGGTCTCGGCGCTCCATCAGCGGCTGGCGACCAAGGTGGCCAAGATCTCGCTACCCCGCCCGTGCGGGCCCGGTGGGGAGAGCAGGACGAAGCCCGAGCGAGAACCCGTGCCGGCGGCCTTCGTGCCCGCGCCCGAGACACCCACCTCGCCCAGGAACCGCGGGCCCAGGCAGGACCAGCCGGTGGTGCCCGCGCCGGAGTGGAATCCGAAGCCGATCACGCCTGCTGACGCTGCCGGCGAGGATTGAGCCTGCGCGACAGGAACGACCTGATCAGCTGCTTGGCCGCCGCCACGATCTCGGGCTCGCCCTTGGGGTCGCGGCGGAAGGCCAGCTTGAGCACGGCGTCGCCCGCCTCGACGGCGACCAGCACGGCCACGTCGAGCTCCTCGCTGTCGGCCAGGCCGTACTCCTCGAGCAGCAGACCGCGCAGCCGGCCGGCGATCACCATGTTGTTCTCGGAGTCGGAGTCGAGCAGGTTGAGGTCGACGACGTCGCCGAAGTGGAGGCTCTTGAAGCCCGGCACGCTCCTGTGCATGTCGACGTACTCGTCGATGATCGCGTCGACCGCCTCCCACCACCCGCGATAGTCCTCGTCGAGGAAGCGGGCGCCCACCCTGGAGACGAACAGCTCCACGTTGCGCCTGGTCACCTCCTGGGTGATGGCGCGTTTGTCGGGGAAGAACTGGTAGACCGACCCGATGGCCACCCCTGCCCGCTCGGCGATGCGCGTGGTGGACAGCGCCTCGTAACCGACGTCGTCGAGCAGGTGGGCACACGCGTCGAGCATGCGCTCGACCCTGCGGGCGCTACGGCGCTGCGTGGGCTGACGGCGGAGCGGGGTGGGCTCGGTGCCGTCGTCGTCAACCGGCAAGGAGGACACGGTCTTCATCTTGCCTCCAATCGGCCGCCCCGTCCCTGGAAAAGGCTGATTGTAGAAAGACGTGCAATGCGGCTCACCCGTCGGTCGTCCACTCGGCGAACTCGGCGATCAGTGCGGCGACCGTCTCCGGCCGCGAGCGCTGCGCCCAGTGGTCGGCGACGATCCTCCTGTGCCTGAACTTCGGCGCCCACTGGCCGAGGGAGGCGAGCAGCCAGGGGGAGACGTAGTGGTCGCGCGTGCTCTCGATCAGCTGGACGGGCACGTTCACGTGCGGGTCACCAGGACGGCTCAGCCCGCCGGCCATGTTGGCCCGGTAGAGCTTGAGCCCGTTGCGGGCGTCGGCGGCGGTGGCGCCCAGCGCACGGGCCAGGGGCGCCATGACCAGTTCGGGCAGCACCGGCAGCTGGAAGGCGGCGATGTACCACGAGCGGAGCAGCTGCCCTGCCGCCCTGAGGGGACCCGCCTGGCGGAAGAAGGCGGCGGCCTGGTCGAGCCCAGGACCTCCGAGCGAGGTGAAGGAGGCGAGCCTGTCGCTCCTGCCGGCGAAGTACCACCCCTGGATGGAGCCCCAGTCGTGGGCGGCGAGGTGGACCTTGGGCTTGCCGACGGCGTCGAGCACGGCGTCCATGTCGGCTGCCAGCCTGTCGAGCCGGTAGTCGCCGACCGCGCGCGGCGCCGACGACCCGCCCGCCCCCCTCACGTCGTAGCGGACGACGTGGAAGCGGTCCTGGAGCAGGTCGGCGACCTGGTCCCACACGCGGTGGTCGTCGGGGTAGCCGTGCAGCAGCACGATCGTCGGGCCGGCGGGGTCGCCCTGCTCGTAGACCGCCAGCCGTACCTCACCGGAGGCTATTAGACGCACAGTCCAAAGATTAGCTGTCCTCGGGGCTGGCGGCCAGGCCCGTGCAGGAACGCAGGCTCTTCCAGTTGGTGATGGCCTGGGTCCTGGCCGCGCCGGTGAGCGGGATCGGGACGCCGCCCTGGATCGTGGCGGGGGTCCACTTGTTCTTCAGCACCTTGCGGCCGTCGATGGTCAGCGTGAGCACGCCCGTCCTGCCCGTCTCGGGCCCCCAGTTGTAGAAGACGAAGTTGCCCATGCCGTAGTTGACGTAGGCGTTGCCCAGGTAGCCGCTGCCGAGCAGGATGTGCGCGTGGCCGCCGACGATGACGTCCGCGCCCGCCTTGACCAGCTTGGGGGCGAGGGAGCGCTGGGCGGGGTTGGGGCACTTCTGCATCTCCGTGCCCCAGTGCAGGTGCACGATCACCGTGTCGGAGGACTTGCGGGCCTGCCGTACCGCCCTGATGAGCCTGTCCTCGTTCTTGGCGGAGGCCAGCCCGCCCTTGGAACCGGCGGCGCTCCACGACTGGATGAACTCCGCGTCGAGCACCTGGGTGGCCCCGATGATCGACACGCGGTTGCCGTTGACCGTGACGCGGTAGGGCTTGTACGCCTCCGTCTCGTTCCTGCCGATGCCCACGACGGGGAACCTCGAGCGCTTGATCGCGGCCATGGAGTCGGCCAGACCGCTCTCCATGTAGTCCATGCCGTGGTTGTTGGCCATGGAGACCACGTCGACGCCCGCCGCCTTGAGCGCGGTGAAGGCCGTGGCGGGGGCGCGGAAGGTGTACTGCTTGCCGGGCGCCGGCGTGCCGCCCGTCGTGATCGCGGTCTCCAGGTTGATCATCGCGAGGTCCGACGCCTTCAGCACCTTGGCGATCGGGCCGAGCGCGGTGCGCGGGTTGGCGAGCCTGCTGCGCAGCACGCCCTCGAAGTGCACGTCACCGCCGAAGGAGATGGTGTACGGCCGGCGCTCCGGCTCCTCGGGGAGGCTCGGGGCGATCGTCGGCTTCTCGGCCACGTCTGCCGCCTGATCCGATTTCGCCGCCGAACAAGCGGTCAGCGCTATCGCGACCCCCACGGCGATGACGGCGTGGCTCGGTCTCATCTGCCCTCCTGATCTTCAGGCACCGAGCATGCCATGGGCACGCTCACTGTGCGCGGTGAGCCACACCACGGCCGAGCGTGTCGCCTCGTCGACGGGGGTGTAGACGGTCATGCGGGTCTCCGGTGCCGAGGCGCAGTTGAACATCGCGCTCGTGAAGCGCAGCTCCCCCACGACCTCGTTGTTGAAGGTCTTGGCGCGCGAGCGGGGATCGGCCACGTCGTGGGTGGCCCACAGCGCGGCGAACTCGGGGCTGGCCGCCGACAGCCGCTTCACGAAGTCGCGCCAGCACGGGTCGTCGGCGTGACGGGTGTAGGCGCCACGGAAGACGGCGACGCTGCCGTGGAGCTCCTGCTCCCTGTTGACCAGCGCGGTACGCCACTCGCGGTGGACGAAGCACTGCCAGAGGGAGTTGCGCTCCTCGACCGGCGCGCTGACCAGCTCGGGGAAGAGCGCGGCGTAGGCGGGGTTCCACGCCAGGACGTCGTGGCGGCTGTTGCTGTAGGCGGCGGGCAACGGGCTGAGCTGATCGATGATCACCTGCATCGACGGGGTGACGAGACCGCCATCGGGCGTGGGGGCCGCCTCGGCGTGCCCGGCCAGCAGGTGGAGCTGGTGACGCTCGGCGGCGTCGAGCATGAGGGTGCGGGCGATGGAGTCGAGCACCTGGAGGCTGACGTTGATCGGCCGTCCCTGCTCCAGCCAGGTGTACCAGGTCACCCCGACCCCGGCGAGCTGGGCGACCTCCTCCCTGCGCAGCCCCGGCGTACGCCTGCGGGTGCCGGGCGGCAGCCCCACCATCTCGGGCGTGACCCGCTCACGCCTGGTGCGGAGGAATGCCGCCAGGTCGTCACGCCTTTTACTCATCCAGGTGCCGCCAATACCGGGATAAAGGGACTCTTTTTACTAGTATCTACTTTCTACCACTCTGGAAGCATGATCCAAGCTCCGCCCGTCGAGAAGTCCACGACCAGGAGCGGTGGCCTGCTCCTTGCGATCGTCCTTCTCGGCCAGTTCCTCGCCGTCCTGAACGTCAACATCGTGAACGTCGCCACTCCGACGATCGAGGCCGACCTGCACTCCTCTGGCGCGGGACTGCAGATGATCGTCGCCGGCTACACCATCACCTATGCCGTCCTGTTGATCACCGGTGCCCGTGTCGGCGACCTGTTCGGCTATCGCAACACCTTCCTGACCGGCCTGGCCCTCTTCACGCTCACCACGCTCGGCTGCGGACTCGCCCCCTCCACGGGCTGGCTGGTCGCCTTCCGCTTCGCTCAGGGCGCGGGAGCCGCCCTGATGATGCCGCAGGTGCTGACCCTGATCCAGCACAACTACCAGGGTGAGGCCAGAGGCAGGGCGCTCGGCCTCTGGTCGGCCGTCGTGAGCGGCGGCATCGTGGTCGGACAGGCGCTCGGCGGCATCCTGCTCGGCTTCGGGGCAGGCTGGCGGATCGTCTTCCTGGTGCTCGTGCCCGTTGGAGCGCTCCTTCTTCTCGCGGGGCTCAAGGTGCTGCCCGCCGACCAGGGCGGCGGCAGGGCCGGCCTCGACCCTCTGGGGCTGGTCACGCTGTCGGCGGCGGTCCTGCTGTTCATCGTGCCGCTGGTGCTCGGCCGCGATCTCGGCTGGCCGTTGTGGGGCTGGGCCTCGATGACGCTCAGCCTGGTGATGTTCGCCGTCTTCGTCCAGGTGGAGCGATGGGTGACGGCGCGGGGCGGCAGGCCGCTGGTGGACGCGAGGGTGCTGCGGGCGCCCGGCATGCGGCCGGGTCTCGCGGTGCTGCTGTTCGGCCCGGCCACCTGGGGCGCCTTCCTGTTCACCTCGGCGCTGCACCTGCAGGGGGAGTTGCACCTGAGCCCGCTGATGTCCGGACTGATGCTGGTGCCGTGCGCGGTGGCCTTCGCGTTGGTCGGGCTGGCCTGGCCCAAGCTCCCCCAGCGCTTCCAGCGCTCGCTGGTGCCCGTCGGGTACGTCGTGGCCGCGCCGGCCTACCTCGGACTGGCGGCCGCTTCGGGGGGCGGCGTGCCGTACGCGGTCCTGAGCGCGCTGATCGGCGCGGGGCTCGGCGTGCAGATCGCCGTGACCAACCTGGCCACCCAGCAGGTCGAGAGCGCCTACGCCGCCGACGCGAGCGGCGCGCTGCTCACGGTGATGCAACTCGGCCAGGTGATCGGCGTGGCCACGGTCGGCACGCTGTTCATCTCCCTCATGCACGGCCAGACGGGCCAGGCCTCCTTCGGGACGGCTGTCGCGTTGGCGGCGCTCGCCGTACTGGCCGGCTTGAGCTCACTCTTCCTCGTCAAGGCAAAGGTCTCCCCCGCCCGGACGTGAATGATTCGAGTCTCAGGGTGCGGCGGCCCATGGTGAGAACGAAGTGTTCACGACGGAGGCGGGGCGTCGCTTCTGGGAGCGGACTCGCGAGCACCGGATGAGCGTGGCGAAGAACAAGCGCCATGCCAGCTTCGCCATGATCCTCGACAGCGTCGGGAAGGCCACGCCGCCACCCGCGCGTAGTGCGCCAAGACCGCGGGCGATCGCGCTGGTCGGCGTGTTGATGTGGGCCAGGAGGCGCCGCTCCAGGCGCGTGCCATGATGTGCGCGGCTTCCGCGGTGCTCTGACGGGGCCGGCTGAGGTGGAGCGGCCCTGTGGGTTGTGTCAGCAACCTGCCAGGGCCGTTCTTCACGCGCTCGCGGTAAGCGTGGCGAGGTCGAACTCGCCGTCACGAACCCCGGCCGTGAAAGCGGCCCACTCGCTCGGAGTGAAGACCAGGACGGGACCGTCCTGCACCTTGCTGTCCCTGAGCGCGACGCTGCCGTCGGCGAGGCTGGCGACCTCGACGCAGGTGGAAGCGCCGTTGCAGAAGCTGCTCTTCTGCCAGGCCGCCCTGGTGGTGTCGATGTGCATTTTCTCCCCAAATGGGTAAAAGGGGCACCTTTGCCCCTTTGAAGGCTTCGTCGTCACCTTCCCCACATCATTGCCTTTCGCTGGATGAGCACGCGGGACTCGTTCTCGTCAAGCGCTTCGGCCCTGATGTGGTCGAAGGCTGTTTCGTATCCAGCCACCATCTCGAGGTCTTCGACGAAGCGTGGGTTGTACAACTGCTCCAGATATACGACATCGTCGAAAGCCGCGAACTTCAGGTGGATGAAGGCGCCGGTGTTGACCGGATGGAGTGATTCCAGCGGCAACACCTGCACAGAGACGTGCGGCAGCACGGAGAGCTGAATCAGATGCTCCATCTGCGCACGCATGACCGAGGGCTCGCCGAAACGCCGCATCAACGCCGACTCGTCCAGGATGATGTGCAGGATGCATGGATCCGCCCGATGCAGGACACGCTGCTGCCTGTCGAGCCGGGCTTCGACCCGGCTTCGGACACCGCTGTGCGTGATACGCACGATGCCACGGGAGGCCAGGATCACTTCCCGCGCATAGTCCTCGGTCTGCAAAAGGCCAGGCACAACCTGGGGTTCCCAGTTCTGTTGGGACGTGGCCTCCGCCTCCAGCCCGAGAAGTCTGGTGTATCCCCCGGGCAGGGTGCCTTCGTAATCCTCCCACCAGCCCCGCTGATATGCATCCACCACAAGGCCGAGCAGTTCGTCGAGTTTTTGGTCATCGCACTTGTAGAGCTTCGCGAAGGCCTGGACGTCGTCGTGGCTCGGCTTGGTCTTGGCGGCTTCTATGCGGCTCACCTTGCTGGGTGACCAGCCGAGCTCCTTGGCCGCTCTCGCGCCCGTCAGGCCTCTGCGCTCGCGCAGTTGGCGGAGCTCCTGACCTAGCTTGAGCCTGCGCACCGTGGGGCTGGCCTGCTCTGGTGGCACCGTCCACTCTCCTCACCGGAAATGAAGGTGTAACGGAGAAGAACCGTTTGAGCCCCGAATTTCTGGGCCGTTCGGCCAATCTTACACTGCAAGTTGCACGGAGACTCGCACGAAGGCTTGCCTCAAGGCTGACATGGAGAGACGGTGGGGGCAAGCAAAAGCCCAGCGGTCAGGGGGTGGGCTCGTGATGGTTTACCGGGAGCCCCGGCAGCCTCTGACATTTCGCGTGCAAGTTGCAGGTACTCATGCGGCGCATGTCCCAGCGGGAATTGCGAAGAAATTTGAATTTTCTCCCGCCAGACTATTGCCGGGGCCAGGTCACGGAGGGACGATCAGGCTCAGGAAGGCGAGATGACGATGCGCACTCGGGCCTTTCGCAGACGCTCAAGCGCGGCCGTCTGGGCCGCCCCTTTCCGGCAACGGCGCCGTTCAGATATGCAGGTCCGCCGAAAGGAACTCAGCACAAAGCCGGACCGACGCTGGTCTCCCACCGTCACGCGATCGGGCTGCCACCCGGTGACGGCCGAGCTCTTCAGCGCCCGGTCCGGCCCAGAAGTCCACCTCAGAAATGCCGCGAAAGGGGTCTTCTATGTTGTACTCACAAGGTACCAAGGGACTCGGTCGAATCAAGCCCCGGATCCGGGAACTCGTCGCGTGGACGGATCGCGAGATCTGCATGGAGTACGACGAGTTCGCGCACCGGCGCGGCTGGACCGTCGCCCGCACGGGGTTCGGCTCCCGCTCCTACCGCGACCCACGGTTCGACCAGCTCAGGGTGTTGCGCGCCTCCCTCATCCCAGAGGAGGTGTCGTGAGATGTCCCGCAATCCTCGGCATCAGATCTACCCGGCGGTCGGCGACCTGCCGGCTGCCGAGCGCTCCGGCTCTCTCGTCAGGCTCTGGCGGATGCGCACCGAACTCCTGCTGACCGCAGGAGTGGCGCTGGTGCTGCTCGCCGCCGTCGGCGGCGGGCGATGGGTGCCCTTCCTCGCGCTCACCAGCGCGGTCTCGGTGCCCGCCGTCACCCGCGTCGGACGCAACTGGATCGTCGCGCACGCCTGGTGCGTAGCCTCCAGGCATCGGCTGCAGCGGCTCTGCCTGGAGACGACCATGCACACCAGGGCGGGCAGGATCCCGCTCATCCTGTGGATCACGCCGACGGCCCGTGGGGAGAAGGCGCTGGTTCTCACCAGAGCGGGCATCTGCGCGGAGGACTTCGAGGCCTTCGCGGGGGAGATCGAGGCGGCCTGCTTCGCGCGGGACGTCAGGATCCGAAAGCACCGCAGATGGGCCCACCTGGTGATCGTCGAGATCATCCGCAGGGACCAGAGCGAGGGCGCGGTCGCGCCGGGTGTCGAACGGCTGTACGGCAGGAGCGGCTGGGTCTCGCTGAAATCCACCCGCGCCGAGACCGAGGAGCCACCCGGCAGAGCGCCCGCGCTGCTCATCCCGGCCTGACTTCCCTCAGGCCACGCACCGGGAAGGCCACGCACCGGGGACGCTCCACGGCGGACGGGCGTCCCCTGAACCGTGGCGGTGAAAGCCAGACATTGGGGCCTTCCCACCGCCCGCCGGACCGGACAAGATGAGTTCGGATGACGAACTCAGGAGCAGCGATGACGACCGTGCACCGCACCTGCCCTCTCTGCGAGGCCGTCTGCGGCCTGACGCTCACGCTCGACGACAGCGGCCACGTCACCGGCGTCAGAGGCGACAAGGACGACCCTTTCAGCAAGGGCTTCATCTGTCCCAAGGGCGCCAGCCTCGGCCATCTCGACGAGGACCCCGACCGGCTGAGCAAGCCGCTGGTCAGGGAGGGCGACCAGTGGCGGGAGGTGTCGTGGGACGAGGCGTTCGCCACGGTCGCCCGCGCGCTCGAAGGGGTCAGGGACAGGCAGACGATCGCCGTCTACCTGGGCAATCCTGGGGCGCACACGATGGCGGGGGCGCTCTACACCGCGCCGCTGATCAGGGCGCTCGGCACCCGCAACGTCTTCTCGGCCAGCACCGCCGACCAGATGCCCAAGCACGTGGCCAGCGGGCTGATGTTCGGCCACCCGCTGCACATCCCCGTCCCCGATCTCGACAGGACCGACTACCTGCTGATGCTCGGCGCCAACCCGCTGGAGTCCAACGGCTCGCTGTGCACCGCCCCCGACTTCCCCGGCAGGCTGAAGGCGATCAGGAGACGCGGAGGGAAGGTCGTCGTGGTGGACCCGCGGCGCACCAGGACCGCCGCCCAGGCCGACGAGCACGTGTTCGTCCGGCCGGGCAGCGACGCCTACCTGCTCTTCGGCCTGGTGCACACGCTCTTCGCCGAGCAGCTCACCAGCGTCTCTGTCGAGGTCAACGGCCTCGAGGAGGTCAGGGAGGCGGCCAAGCACTTCCCGCCTGAGGTGGTCGCCCGCCGTACGGGGGTGCCGGAGGAGACGATCGTCAGGCTGGCCCGCGAGCTGGCGGCGGCGCCCACGGCGGCGGTGTACGCCAGGATCGGCACCTGCACGCAGGAGTTCGGGACGCTGGCCCAGTGGCTGGTCGACGTGCTCAACACGCTCACCGGCAACCTCGACAGGCCGGGCGGCGCGATGTTCCCCAAGCCGGCCACCGAACCGCCGAGGAGCCGCAGGCCGTACACGACCGGCAGGTGGAAGAGCCGCGTGCGCGGTCTGCCCGAGGCCAACGGCGAGCTGCCGGTGGCGACGCTGGCCGACGAGATCGAGACGCCGGGCGAGGGTCAGGTGCGCTTCCTGGTGACGGTGGCGGGCAACCCCGTGCTGTCGGCGCCGAACGGATCCAGGCTGGACGAGGCGTTCGGGCAGCTCGACTTCATGGTCAGCGTCGATCCCTACCTCAACGAGACGACCAGGCACGCGAACGTGATCCTGCCGCCGCCGAGAGTGCTGCAGTCGGGCCACTACGACTTCGCGCTGCTGGGCTTCGCGGTGCGCAACTACACGCGCTACTCGCGTCCCGCCCTGCCTCTCGGCGAGCGGCCGTCGGAGTCGGAGATCATGGCGCGGCTCGCGATGATCGCCTCGGGGCTCGAAGGCGATCTGGACGAGTTCATCATCGACCAGACGCTCCAGAAGGCCGGAGTGGAGCTCCAGCTCACCGGAGAGACGGGGGCCGAGCGCAGGCTCGACATGATGCTGAAGCTCGGGCCGTACGGGCTGTCGCTGGAGAAGCTGCGTGAGAACCCGCACGGGCTCGACCTCGGTGCGCTGGAGCCACGGCTGCCGGGGATCCTGCGTACCGCCTCCGGGCTGGTCGAGCTGGCGCCTCCGCAGCTCATGGAGGACGTCGAACGGCTGAGAGAGCGGCTCGATCAGGCGCCGCCCGAGATGGTGCTGATCGGCAGGCGCCACCTGCGCTCGAACAACAGCTGGATGCACAACGTCGGCACGCTGGTCGGCGGCAGCAACAGGTGCACGCTGCAGATCAACCCCGCCGACGTCGCCAGGCTGGGCCTGGAGCAGCAGGCGGTGATCACGTCGGCGACCGGGCGGCTCACGGTGACGCTGGAGCCGACGGACACGATCATGCCGGGCGTGGTGAGCCTGCCGCACGGATGGGGCCACGCGGGCAGCGCGCAGGCCGTCGCGGCCGAGCACGCGGGAGTCAGCGCGAACGTCCTGACCGATGACTCAGCGATCGACATACCTTCCGGCAACGCCGTGTTCAACGGCGTTCCGGTGACGATTGCCTCCCTGTGATCGTTGCGGTCGACCGGACACGTCGGACATTAATAGGGTGTCGCGCGTGACTACCACGCAAGAAGAGGACCGACTGAACGCCCAGATCGCCTTCGCAGTGGAGATCGACAAGCTGAAGCGGGTGATCCGCCGCAACAGCCTCATGGACGGATCACGCCGTGAGAACGACGCCGAGCACTCGTGGTACGTCGGCCTGCTGGCGATGATCCTCGCCGAGCACGCCCCGCAGGGGACCGACATCCAGCGGGTGGTCGCCATGCTGCTCGTCCACGACCTCGTCGAGATCGACGCGGGCGACACCTTCATCTACGACCCTGTCGCGGTGGCCGCGCAGATCGACGCCGAGCGCGCCGCCGCCGACCGGATCTTCGCCCTGCTCCCCTCCGACCAGGCCGTGCTCTTCAGGGAGCTGTGGGAGGAGTTCGAGGCCCGCGAGACGGTCGAGGCGCGCTTCGCCAAGGCCCTCGACAGGTTCGCCCCGATCCTGGCCAACCACCACACCGAGGGCGGCACCTGGCCGCTGTTCAAGGTGACGGCCGGCCAGGTGCGCGAGAAGGTGAAGATCATCGAGGATGGCTCGGAGTCACTCGGCGTCTACGCCAACGAGTTGATCGACCTCTCGGTCAGCCGGGGGCATCTGTCCGAGTGATCCCCTTACCGCCGGGGTAGGGGTTTGGTCGTGAAGGAGAAAGTCAGGCTGGCAGGGCCGGTCGACCTCGCCGACAAGCTCGAGAAGAGCAGGGCGATGGATCGGCCGATCAGAGTGCTGGCCAAAGCCGTACGGGAGAAGATCGGGCCGGGCAGGCTCCGCGACTGGTTGCACGGGGTGCCCACCGGCAAACCGCTGCACCCGCCACTGGCCACGGTCACACTCGGCTGCTGGGTGTCGGTCGCCGTGCTCGACCTCATGAACACCGATCCGAAGGCGGCGAAGGCGCTTCTGGCCGCAGGGGTGGCGGGCGCCGTGCCGACGGCGGCAGCGGGGCTCACCGACTGGTCGTCACTCCACCGCGAGCAACAGCGGGTGGGCTTCGTCCACATGGTCACCAACCTCACCGCCCTCAGCCTGTTCTCCGGCTCGTTGCTGCTCCGCATGGCCGGACGGCAGGGCGGCGGCAAGGCGCTGTCCATGCTGGGCCTCGGCGCCGCGACGGTCGGCGGCTACCTCGGCGGCCACATGGCCTACCGGCAGGCGGCGGGCGCCAACCACGCCGAGCAGGTCGCCCACCTGGTGCCGCTCGGCTGGCACGATCTGTGCCCGATCAAGGACCTGCCCGAGGGGCGTCCCGTGACCCGCAGGCTCGGTTACATCCAGCTCTTCGTGCTCAGGCACGGCGGCGGCGTGAGCGTGCTCGCCGACCGCTGCTCGCACCTGGCCGGCCCGCTGCACCAGGGACGACTGGTGATCGAGAACGGCGAGCCCTGCGTGGTCTGCCCGTGGCACGGCAGCACGTTCAGGATCGCCGACGGCAGCGTCAAGCACGGCCCCGCCACCGCGCCGGCCCCCACCTTCGAGACCCGCGTACGGCGCGACGGCACCATCCAGGTGCGGCCTTTGACCTGACTACGGCTCGACTTCCGCGGTCGTTTAGCGAGCGGCCACACCGTTCCAGGCTCGTCGCCGAGGGCGTCCTGGCCAGGGCGCTGGTCAGCGACCCCCCGGTCACCCGAGTCGGAAGCTCGGATTCTGGGGTGACCCGGAGATCGTGGAGGAGGAGCTCGACGGGCGGGGCCTCGTTCCGGACCGGGCACGAGGGGGTTACCGACACCGTCGAGCGGGCTTCGCTCAGGACCGGACACAAGGGGGTCACCGACACCTTCGAGTGGGCCTCGTTCCGGACCGGGCACAAGGTGGTCACCGACACCGTCGAGCGGCTGACAGGACGGCCCGCGAGGTCACCGCGGGAGTGCGAGGCCGATCAGGAGGCGGACTTCCGCTGACCCGCGGGGCGGGGCTGATCGGCCGGGTGTTCGACCAGAGCGAGGATCCGGCTGGACATGAAGCGCGCGGTGCGTACGGCCGTGCCGCTTCGTGTCACCTCGCTGACTTCTACCAGGCCGCGCCGGTTGGCCACTTCGACCCGCCGTCCGGCTTTCGTGGCGATCACTTCGTAGGTTCGCGGAGTGCCTCCCGCGTCGATCACGATCTCGACCCGATCACCCTTCATACCATGATTTATACCCATTGAGCTGTGGATTTATCCGTACACCAGTTTGATTATCGCGGCGATCCCGACGCAGACGATGAAGCCGCGCAGGATCGGAGCGGGCAGCCTGCGTCCCACCTTCGCGCCCAGGAAACCGCCCAGCGTGGCGCCGAGAGCCACCATCAGCACCGCCCACCAGTCGATGGGCGCGATGATCACGAACAGCACGGCGGCGGTGGCGTTGACGATGAGCGACAGCACGTTCTTGGCGGCGTTGACGCGCTGCAGGCCGTCGTCGAGGAAGCTGCCGAGCAGGCCGATGAGCAGCACACCCTGGGCGGCGCCGAAGTAGCCGCCGTAGATGCCCGCGCCGAACACGCCGAGCCACAGCCAGGGGCCGCCGTCGGGGTGGGCGTCCTGCCTGCGCGCGGCCAGCCAGCCGTTCAGCTTCGGCTGGACCACGACCAGCACGCAGGCGACCGCGATCAGGATCGGCACCACGATCTGGAACACGTCGGGGTCGAGCACCAGCAGGAGCAGTCCGCCCAGCAGGGAGCCGAGCGCCGACCCCATGCCCATCCTGACGAGGCGGTCACGCTGGCCCTTGAGCTCGGCGCGGTAACCGTACGCGCCGGTGAAGGAGCCGGGGACCAGGCCGATGTTGTTGGAGACGTTGGCGGTCACGGGGTCGACGCCTACGGCCACCAGAGTGGGGAAGGTGATCAGCGAGCCCGACCCGACGACCGCGTTGATGGCCCCTGCTGCGACTCCGGCCGCGCAGACCGCGACCGCCTCCCACGGCGTCAAGACCCGCCCCTTTCGTATTCCGTATGCACTGTGGCCCGAGCCTAGAGCCAGCTCCTCCCCTGCTCGTCCCCGGGGTGGCCGCGGAGCTCTCGGAAGGAAGCACAGACGGCGGAGCTCCCCAAGAGGGCGGGGGAGGCCGGGATGGGAGGCGTGCCGGGACTCCCGGAAGCGCACGAAGGAAACGCGAGCCGGCGGGAGACCTGCCGGGGACTCTCAGAAGCGCGTGGAGGGAGCGTGAGCCGGGTGGAGGACGCGGGCGGGAGGGAAGGCGGGCCAGAGAGTCGGGTCAGATCTCCTTGCCATTGCCGCCGTCCTTGTCACCTCCGAACAGGCCGCCGAGGTTCTCCAGCACCCGCCCCATCTCCGACGGCACGATCCACAGCTTGTTCGCGTCGCCCTTGGCCAGCTCGGGCAGCATCTGCAGGTACTGGTAGGCCAGCAGCCGCTGGTCGGGGTTGCCCTCGTGGATGGCTTTGAACACCATCCCGATCGCGTCGGCCTGCCCCTTGGCCCGCATGGCCGCCGCCTCCGCCTCGGCCTGGGCGCGCAGCACCGCCGCCTCTGCCTCTCCCCTCGCCCGCAGCACCGCCGCCGTCTTCTCCCCCTCGGCGGTCAGGATCGCCGCCTGCTTCTCCCCCTCGGCCGTGAGCACGGCGGCGCGCTTGTCGCGGTCGGCCCGCATCTGCTTCTCCATCGAGTCCTGGATGGAGGCGGGCGGGTCGATGGCCTTCAGCTCGACGCGGTTGACCCTGATCCCCCACTTGCCGGTGGCCTCGTCCAGCACGCCGCGCAGCTCGGTGTTGATCTCCTCGCGCGAGGTCAGCGTGCGCTCCAGGTCCATGCCGCCGACCACGTTGCGCAGGGTGGTCACCGTCAGCTGCTCGACGCCGACCAGGAAGTTGGCGATCTCGTAGGTGGCCGCCTTCGGATTGGTCACCTGGAAGTAGATGACGGTGTCGATGGAGACCACCAGGTTGTCGGAGGTGATGACCGGCTGAGGGGGGAACGACACGACCTGCTCACGCAGGTCGATCATCTCTTTGATGCGGTCGATGAACGGCACGACGAGGTTCAGCCCCGGCGTCAGCGTGCGGTGGTAGCGCCCGAGCCGCTCGATGATGGCCGCGGTGGCCTGAGGGATGATCCGGATGGTCCTCGCCAGGGCGAACCCCACCACAGCGACCACGACAAGAGCGACGATCAGCTGTTCGGTGCCCATGGCAACACTCCGCGAGTCGAAAGGTCCCGACCACGAAGATGATATTTGGTTTTACCTTTTGAGAGCCGTGAATCGCTATTGAGGCCTGGCGTACCAGCGTCCCTGACCGTTGCGTTCGAGGAGCAGCGGCATCCCGAACGTGCGCGAGAGATTGTCGGCCGTCATCACGTCCTCGATCGGCCCCTGGGCGACGGCCGAGCCGTGGCGCAGCAGCAGGGCGTGGGTGAAGCCGTTGGGGACCTCCTCCACGTGGTGCGTGACCAGCACCATGGTGGGCGAGCGGTGGTCGTAGGCGAGCGTCGACAGCCGCCGCACCAGGTCTTCCCGCCCGCCGAGGTCGAGGCCCGCCGCGGGCTCGTCGAGCAGGAGCAGCTCCGGGTCGGGCATGAGCGCCCTGGCGATCTGCACCCGCTTACGCTCGCCCTCGGACAGGGTGCCGAAGCGCCGCCTGATCAGGTGGGCGACGCCCATCATGTCGATCAGCTCGACCGCCCTGGTGACGTCGTGGGAGTCGTACTCCTCGGTCCATCGGCCGAGGATCGCGTAGGACGCGGTCAGCACCAGGTCGATGACCTTCTCGTCCTGCGGCACCTTCTCGGCCAGCGCGGAGCTGGCCAGGCCGATGCGCGGACGCAGGTCGAACACGTCGGTCTGGCCTATCCGTTCGCCGAGCACCTCGACCACGCCCTCGCTGGGGAACAGCAACGTGGCGGCGACCTGCAGCAGCGTCGTCTTTCCCGCGCCGTTGGGCCCGATCACGACCCAGCGCTCGTCCTCGTTGACCTCCCAGTCGATGCCGCGTATCAGGGCCGCCCCATCACGCCGGACGCCGACGTCCTGGAGCCGCAGCACCTGACCACCCATCGCTGATCCCTCCCTATGCAACGCTCGGGACAAACCTATTGCAGGGCGAGCGCATATCGTGGACCGGTGCGCGCTGAATCGCCTATCTCACCGCCGCTCGTCGCGTGGGGCAACGCCTGGCTGTCAGGTCACGTCGGCCTGGACGAGGCAGTCGACCAGGTCGAGAAGCTGTCGGGCCCCGCTCTTGTGGGGTCGCTACCGCTGCGGAGGTACCTCGCCGAACTCAGGGTCGACGGGCTCAGCGAGTTGCGCCTCGCGCTGCCCGCTCCAGGAGATCCGCTCGGCCTGTCGGGGCCGCCCGCGTTCAACGCGGCCGCGCTGGAAGCGGGGGAGGCGGTGATCGCGGTGCTCGGCGACCGGACTCTCGGGCTGCTGCCCTCCCCCGATGTGCGGGGCTCGTCCTACGCGGGGGTGCTGTTCGCGGTGCACGAGTCGGGGCCGCCGAGGGCCGACCTGCCGTCGCTGGCGGAGGCCGAGCGCGAGCTGACCACCTCGATGCTGGCGGCCACCGAGGCGCTGGCCGAGGTCGGAGGGCCGCTGCAGGGCCATCCGGGACGGCTCGAGCGCGTGAACGGCGCGCTGGCTCCCGGCTATCCGGCGCGCGCGCACCGCGTGTCGGCGCTGGCCTCCAGGCTGTCGGCCGCGCTGCTGGCGGCCGACGACCGCGGTCTCACCGCGAGCCAGATCGCGACCAGGTCGGTCGCGCTGCGCACCCTCGACTCCGCCGTCCGCCGCGCGCTGGTCTCCGCCCACCACGCGATCTTCGAGCCGCGCTGAGCCGTACGGCAGGCCCCCACGGCCCCACCCCCGTCACCGGCCGCCCTCCCTCCAGGGAGACGCTCCTCGAGCTCGCGCGGCCGGGCGCCGTGACGCGGCACGCGTCACGGCGAGGGCGAGTCGAAGCGCCAGATCCTGATGCGTTTGTCCTTGCCCGCCGACACCAGGGCGGGCGAGTCCCCCACCGTGGCGACGGCGACCGAGTACACCCCGCCCTTGTGCGCCTTGACCTTGCCGCCGAGGGCCTTCCTGGTCTCGGGGTCCCACAGGCGGATCGTGCCGTCGGTGCTGCCCGAGGCCAGCACCGCCTTCCCGCCGACCGACCCGAACGACAGCGAGTAGACGTTGCTGGTGTGCCCCGACATGGCCTTGCCGACCGAGCGCCCGGTCTTCGGGTCCCAGAGGCGGACCTTCTCGTCCTTGCCGCCCGACGCCACCACGGCCTTGCCGTCGACCTGCCCGACCGCGACCGAGAACACCGCCTTGCTGTGCCCCTTGTAGGGCTTGCCGTACGCCTTGCGCCTGGACAGGTCCCACACTCGCAGCGTCTCGTCCTCGCTGGCCGAGACCACCACGGGACGGTCGCCGACGCGGCCGACGCTCAGCCAGTTGATGTCCCTGTCGTGCGCCTTGACCGAGCCGAGTTGCCTGCGCTTCTTCAGGTCCCAGAAGCGCAGCATGCCGTCGCCGTCGCCGGTCACCGCGACGTACTTGCCGCCCACCTTGCCGACGGCGACGGCGAAGACCGCGATCGGGTGCCTGCCGAGGACCGTCCCCTTGCGGGTCTTCAGGTTCCACAGGCGCACGGTGTGGTCGTAGCCGCCGGTCACGGCCATCGGCGTGCTGCCGACGGTCATGCAGGCGACCGCGTAGACGTCGTTGTCGTGGCCGCGCAGCTTGGCGACCGTGGTGCGCTTGACCGGGTCCCAGATCCGCAGCACGCCGTCCTGACCACCGGACACGAACCGCTGAGCGCCGCCGACCCTGATCCCGGACAGCGACTGGATCGCCTTGCTGTGACCGGCCATCGACTTGCCTTCCTGCTCGCCCACAACCGGTAGCAGGGCCTCCTGGGGCGGCGCGGTCGGCGTGGCCGTCGGGAAGGGCGACCCGCTCGGCTGTGGCGAGCCGGAGACCGAGGGGGAGACAGAGGCCGAGACTGACGGGGAGACGGGAGCCGAGGGCGTGGCCGTCGGCGAGAGCGAGGCGGCGTCGCCCGCGAGCGTGGTCCGCGTGGGGTCCTGCCCGTCCTCGAAGGCTCTCGGGGCGAAGATCAGCACACCCGCCGCGAGGGCCAGGGCCAGCAGCAGCGCGCCGCCGACCATGCCGGCCCTGCGCCGCCGCGCCTTGTCCTCCGCCCGCTTCTCCTCGGGCCTGGTCTCCCTGAAGAACGCGTCGTTGTCGTTGTCGCGCGGCGCCCTCGGGGGCGGGTAGGCGCCCAGCGAGTACTGGCCCTGCCCGCCGTACGGACGGCCCGCACCCGCGTCGGAGCGCCCCGCCCCGTCAGGGGAGGCGGACGGGAGAGGCGCCGCCCCCAGGGGCACGGCCCCCTGCGCGCCCGGGCCGTGCGGGGCCGAGGCGTGCGGGGCCGAGGCGTGCGGGAGTGGCGACTGCGGGGGCTGAGACTGCGGAGACGGCTGCTGGGGCGGCACGTGGCCCTGGGGCGACCGGTACGGCTGCGCGGGGGCCTGCGGCGGGATGTAGGCGTTCGCGGGCATCCCCGAGGGGCTGACCCACCCGCTCGGCTGCGACTCCGAGGGACTTGCCCATCCCCCAGGGTTCGACCTGCCGGGGTTCGGGAGGGGCGGCGAGGAGGGTCCTGCCCAGCGGTTCTGGCCGGAGTCGGCGGGGTCGGCCCAGCCGTCCGGCAGCGAGTCGAGCACGCCCGGCGGCCGCTCGTCGACCGACGCCACCTGCGAGCCCGTGCTCATCGCCACCTCGGCGTCGAGCTCGGCCACCGCGCCCTGGTTCTCCAGCAGCGAGAACAGCGCCTCGGCCGCCGAGGGCCGCTCCTCTGCCCGCTTGCTCAGGCAGGCCTGCACGAGCGGCCGCAGGCTGTCGGGGAAGGCCGACAGGTCGGGTTCGTCGTTGATGACCCTGTAGATGACCGCGGGGAGGCTGTCCTGGCCGAACGCGGGCGCCCCTGTGGCCGCGAACGTCATGGTCAGCGCCCAGCTGAACAGGTCGCTCGCGGGGCCGACGCGCTCGCCCGAGATCTGCTCGGGCGACATGTAGGCGGGTGTCCCCACGACCCCGCTGCTGAGCGTCATCGAGGAGTCGAGCGCCCTGGCGATGCCGAAGTCGATCACGCGGGGGCCGTCGGGGCCCAGCAGCACGTTGCTCGGCTTGAAGTCGCGGTGCACGATGCCTGCGCGGTGGATGGCGGCCAGTGCGGTGACCGTCCCCACGGCCAGCCGGTAGAGGGCCCCGCCCGAGCGGGGGCCGTCGGTCTGCACCACGCGCTGGAGCGAGACGCCCTCGACCAGCTCGCTGACGATGTACGGCAGCTCGCCGTCCATGTTGGCGCCGAGCACCTGCGCGGTGCAGAACTGCGCGACCCGCCGTGCGGCCGCCACCTCCCGCATGAAGCGTTCGGCGTCGATGCCCGGCTTGTCCAGCCTGGTGTTCAGCAGCTTGATCGCGACCAGTTCCCCGTCAGGGCCCTGGGCCTTGTAGACGATCCCCTGCGCGCCTTTGCCCAGCCGTCCGAGCAACCGGTACTGGCCCAGCTCAGCCGGGTCCCCGGGCTGTAACGGGTGCTTGTCCGGCACCTGCAGTCTCCCCCTCGTGCGATTCCCCCGCCGCAAGAGTGACCGGCCCAGCGCAAGGCACGCAAGCAACGCGATATCACGATAGATCATCACTCTTTGCGGAATCTTTACCCTAGGCATAATCGACTAGAGAATGGGGGATTTCCAGTTCCGTTAGGGGGAGCCGCACCATGCGCCGACAGTTCGGCATGTTCTTGGGCCTTGGCCTGATCACACCACTGGTCCCGCTGGCCGCCGCAGCGCCGGCCGTGGCGGCGGTCGCACCCGCGACGACCAGCCCCGTGGTGGCCGCCACCACGAAGGACCCGTTCTCCAAGTTCAAGGTGAGCGTCAAGTACACGAAGGCCACCAAGCGCGGCGGCAAGATCACGTATTACATCAAGGCCAAGAATCTCGGGCCCTATGACGCCGATTACTTCGGGGTGGGCGGCTTCCTGCCCAAGGGGGTCGTGCCGACGCTGAAGTGGGGCGGGCCCAAGGGCACCAAGTGCGTGTGGCAGGGCCAGATCTTCCTGTGCATGCCGAGGTACCAGGTGCCCGTCGGCGGCACCACCTGGCTGAACTTCCAGCTGACGCTGAAGAAGAACACCAAGGGCCTGGCCAAGGCCAAGGTCGGCGTGGTCGCCTACGACCTGCCCACCGGTGCGGAGAACCTCGACCAGGAGGAGCTCGGCCGCCTCGGGCTCAAGGGCCACCTGTTCATGAAGAACACCGCGACGAAGATCGTCTGGCCGCAGAAGCGCCGTACGGGCAGCACCTACACGCCCCCGCCGCCCCCTCCGCAGCCCAAGTGGAACCCGCCGTCGAACACCTACGTCGAGCGGAACGAGAAGAAGGACACCTGATCGGCACCGCCTGACCCTCAGCCCCGGCACCACCCGGTGCGGGGCTGAGGTGGGTACACCCTCTCACCTGCGGGCTTCGCCGCGTGCGGCTTCGAGAAAGCGGGTGACCAGCGGGTTCCCCTCTCCCTCACGCCAGCACATCGCGACGGCGGTGCGCGCGGTGTCCGGGTCGATCCTGCGGTGGACCACGCCGCTGAGCCTGATCCTGCGAATGCTCGCGGGAGCGAGGGAGACGCCGAGCCCCGCCTCGACGAGCGCCGAGACCGTCTGCCACTCCACCGCGTGCTGGCCGACGCGCGGCTCGAACCCCGCCTCGCGGCACACCTCCAGGATGCGATCGTGGACGGTCGGCCCCGCGGCGCGGGGCAGCAGCACGAACGGCTCCTCCGCCAGCGCGGCGACGGGCACGACGCGCTGAGCCGCGAGGCGATGGCCTGCCGGCAGCACGGCGACGAACCGCTCGGCCAGGATCGGCTCCATCGCCAGGCCCTGTTCGCCCGGCGGCTCCCGCAGGAGCCCCACGTCGATCGCGTGCTCGCGCAGCGCGGCCACCTGCGGCGCCGTCGTCATCTCACGGATGTCCATCTCCACCTCGGGATGGCGCTCGCGGTAGGCCCGCAGGATCCCAGGCAGGACGGTCAGCGCGAGCGAGGCCGCGAACCCGATCCTGATGCGACCGGCCAGCCCGTCGCCGATGCGCCGCGCCGCTCGCAGCCCGCCCGCGACCTCGTCCAGCGCGTGCAGGGCGGCGGGCAGGAGCTCCTGCCCCGCGGGCGTCAGGACGACGCCGCCCGATCCCCGGTCGAACAGGGCGTGCCCGACCTTCTGCTCCAGCCGCCTGATCTGCTGGCTGAGCGGGGGCTGGGCGATGCCCAGCCGTTCGGCGGCCCTTCCGAAGTGCAGCTCCTCTGCCAGGACGGCGAAGGCGTACAGCTGTTGGAGCGCGAGTTCGGGCCGATCCATACGCCTAGAGATATCACGCCATACGAAATCATGTATTAGACGTATAACCGCAGGCCGTCTAGCTTCGCCTCATGACAGAGCGACGTGCGATCCTGAGCGGCTCCACCTTCGAGGAGGAGATCGGCTACGCCAGGGCGGTCGTGGACGGTGACTGGGTCCACGTGTCGGGAACCACCGGCTTCGACTACGCGGCGATGACGATCTCCGACGACGTGGTCGAGCAGGCTGAGCAGTGCCTGCGCACCATCGGCGCGGCCCTGGCGGAGGCGGGCAGCTCGTTCGCCGACGTCGTGAGGGTGCGGTACCTGCTGCCTGACAGGGCGGACTTCGAGCCCTGCTGGCCTGTCCTGCGCCGCCGCTTCGGCGAGATCCGTCCGGCCGCCACGATGCTCGTGTGCGACCTGGCCGACCCCCGCATGAAGATCGAGATCGAGGTGTACGCCCGCCGCCCCGCGACCGGCTGACGGCGCCCCTCCGGTCCGCGCGGCCGTGCCCGCAGGGCGGGGCGACTCCGGAAGACCCGGGGCTCAGCCCAGGCCGTGGCGGACGGCGTAGAGGGCGGCCTGGGTGCGGTCCTGGACGCCCAGCTTCATCAGCACGTTCGACACGTGGGTCTTCACGGTCTTCTCCGCCACGGAGAGGTCCCTGGCGATCTCCTTGTTCGACCGCCCCGCCGCGATCAGCCTCAGCACCTCTCGCTCCCTGTCCGTCAGCGGCACCGGCGGGGCCTCGGCGGTCAGCATCGCCGAGGCCGCCTCCTGCGCCAGCAGCACCTGCCCGCCGTGCACCGCACGCACCGCCTGCACCAGCGCGTTGGGGTCGACGTCCTTGTAGAGGAAGCCCGCGGCGCCGGCCCGCATCGCCGGCCCCACGTCGGACCTGTCGCTCACCGAGGTCAGCACCAGCACCCTGGTCGGGCCGCCGTTCAGCCGCTCCAGCGCGCCGAGCCCGTCGAGCACCGGCATCTTGAGGTCGAGCAGCAGCACGTCGGGTCGCAGCTTCTCCACCAGGGCGACCGCCTCCGCGCCGTCCCCGGCCTCGCCGACGACCGTGATGTCGTCCTGCAGGTCGAGGAAGGTCCGCAGGCCCTGCCGTACGACCGGGTGATCGTCGGCGATCAGCACCTGGATCACACGCCCACCTCCATGCGCACCGTCGTCCCCTTGCCCGGCTGGGAGGAGACGGTCACCGCGCCGCCGACCGCCTCGGCGCGGTCGGCCATCGACACCAGCCCGAGCCCCCGCCCCTGCCCCGCGTCGTCGAAACCGACGCCTTCGTCGCGCACCACGAGCACCAGCTTGCCCGACGTGTGCGTGAGCCGCACCGAGACGCGCCCCGCGTCGGAGTGGCGCAGCGCGTTGTGCAGCGCCTCCTGCGCCACCCGCAGGACCGCGACCTCCACCTCGGAGGGTACGGCCGGCAGCTCGTCGCCCTCGAAGACCACCTCGCACGGCTGCAGCCTGTCGAGCAGCCGCACGTGCTTGCGGAGCGTCTCTGCCAGCCCGTGCCTGTCGAGCTCGGCGGGACGGAGCTCCACGATCACCGCGCGCAGCTCGGCCAGCGCCTCTCCGGCCAGGCGCTGCACGCGCTCGAGCTCGACGGCGGCCCTGGAGGGGTCCACCTGCAGCAGCGAGTTGGCGGCCTGCGCGGTCAGCCGCAGCGAGAACAGCTTCTGGGTGACGGCGTCGTGCAGCTCGCGCGCCATCCTGTTGCGCTCCTCGAGCATGGCCAGCTCACGCCCCCTCTCGTAGAGGCGGGCGTTGGTCAGCGCGAGCGCGGCGTGCGCGGCGAACATCGTCAGCAGCTTCTCGTCCTCCTCGGTGAACCCGCCGGGCACCTTCTTGTTGGCCAGGAAGATGATGCCGAGCACCTGCTCGCCGTCGAGGATGGGCACGCCGAGGAAGTCGTGCATGACGGGGTGCGCCTTCGGCCAGTACTCGAAGCGGGGGTCCTTCGGCAGGTCGGGCAGGCGGACGGGGACCCCCTCGCGGAGCATCGCGCCGAGCATGCCATGCTGGCGGGGCAGCGGCCCGATGGCGTCCCACTGCTTGTCGGTGATGCCCTCGGCGACGAACTCGCCGAACGAGCCGTCCTCGTCGGGCACGCCGAGCGCCGCGTATCTGGCGTTGAGCAGCTGCTGGGCCGAGCGGACGATGACCTGCAGGACCTCGCGCACCGACAGGTGACGCGTGACGGCCAGGACGGCCGAACTCACCGCGCGCAGGATGTCGGATTCGGGGCTCACGAGCCTCAGCCTACGGTCCTAGGCCGAAGTGCCCACCACGGCCTCGGTCGCCGGCCCGATGCCACGAGGCACCGCGCTTTCTACCGTCGAGCCATGACGAACACCGCACTCATCACCGGCGCATCCCGTGGACTGGGCCTGGCATTGGCCCGATCACTGTCAGGCGCGGGCTGGGAGCTCGTCCTGACGGCCAGGGGCGCCGACGAGCTGGAGAAGGCCGCGGCCGAACTCGGAGCCACGGCCATCGCGGGTGACGTGGCGGACCCCGTGCACCGGGCCAGGCTGGCCCGCGCGGCGCCCGAGCTGGACCTGCTGGTCAACAACGCCAGCGACCTGGGCGCCACCCCGCTGCCGCCGCTGGCCGACTACCCGCTCGACACCTTCGCCGCCTTGCTCGCGACCAACGTGACCGCGCCGCTCGGGCTGACGCAGGAGACCCTGCCCGCGCTCCGCCGCCGCCGAGGGGCGGTGGTCAACATCACCTCGGACGCCGCCACCGGCGCCTACGAGGGCTGGGGAGGGTACGGCGCGACGAAGGCCGCCCTGGACCAGCTGTCGAACGTCCTGGCCGTCGAGGAGCCCGACGTGGCGGTCTGGTGGGTCGATCCGGGCGAGATGAACACCCGCATGCTCGCCGACGCGGTAGGCGCCGCCGAGGCCGCGGAGGCGACCGACCCCGCCGCCGTCGCCACCGCGCTGCACGACCTCATCAGGAGCCGCCCCGCGAGCGGGCGGGTGAGCCTGCAATGAGCGTGAGCACGTTCGTGCTGCCGGACTCGCTCTCGGCGCACGAGCCACCCGAGGCGAGGGGCGTGGCCCGCGACGCCGTACGGCTGCTGGTGTCCGACGCCGAGAGCGACTCCCACCGCACCTTCGCCGACCTGCCCTCGCTGCTGTCCCCCGGCGACCTGATCGTGGTCAACAACTCCGCCACCCTGCCCGCCGCCGTCAGGCTCGACAGGCTGTCGGTCCACTTCTCCACCGCCCGCGAGGACGGCACCTGGCTGGTGGAGCTGCGCCGTCCGACGCTGGAGCCGTACGCGGGCGGCGCCGAGGGCGAGTGGCTGCCCCTGCCGGGGGGCGCGACGCTGCGGCTGCTGTCGAGGGAGACGCCGCGTCTGTGGCGAGCCTCTCTCGACCGCGACGTGGAGAGCTACCTGATGAGGTACGGCGTGCCGATCCGCTACCCCTACGTCGACCGTGACTGGCCGCTGGCCGACTACCAGACGGTGTTCGCCACGGTGCGCGGCAGCGCGGAGATGCCGAGCGCGGGACGACCCTTCACCGCCTCGCTGGTGACCGAGCTGGTCTCCCGCGGCATCAGGATCGCGCCGATCACCCTGCACACAGGGGTCGCCTCCCCCGAGAAGGACGAGCCTCCCTACGCGGAGCGCTTCGCCGTCCCCGAGGCGACCGCCCGGCTGGTCAACCTCACCCGCTCGGAGGGCGGCAGGGTCGTCGCCTCTGGCACGACCGTCGTCCGCGCACTGGAGACGGCGGTGGACGCCGAGGGCCAGGTACGTGCCGCCTCGGGCTGGACCACGCACATCGTGACGCCCGCTCTCGGGGTGAAGGCGGTCACCGGGATCATCACGGGACTGCACGAGCCGCGCTCCAGCCACCTGATGATGCTCACGGCCATCGCGGGCGAGCGAACGGTGGCCAGGTCCTATGACGCGGCGCTGCGAGAGGGCTACCTATGGCATGAATTCGGCGACTCGCATCTCCTCGTTTCCAATAAAAGGTAGATCTTTGCTGGTCAAACGTGATAAAAAGCTCCGGTCTTAAAACGGGGGCTCATTACTTTTGGGCATCCTCGCTCCCCTTCCTCATCGGAGACGTAAATGCGCCGCATCGCTTCTTTCATGCTCGCTGCCCCGGTGGCGGGCGCCCTGGTCTTCAGTGCCGCCCCGGTCTCCGCCGCACCGGCCGCGCCGGTCGCCGCGTCGGCCGTGAAGAGCGCCGAAGACCCCTTCTCCGTCTTCGACGTCAAGCTCACCGCCACCAAGAAGGCCAAGGCCGGCGGCAAGGTGCGCTACTCGATCACGGCGGTCAACACCGGCCCCCACGAGGCGACCGGAGGCACCTGGTTCGTCGGCGGGCTCTTCCCCAAGGGCGTCGACCTGAAGAAGATCAGCTACAGGACCAGTGTCGAAGGCACCCAGTGCGAGCTGATCAAGCGTGACCTGTTCTGCGTGCTGCCCGCCACGGTGAAGAAGGGCGAGTCCGTCGCCATGGTCTTCGACGCGCGGCTGACCAAGAGCGCCAAGGGAACGCAGAAGGCCATCCTCGGCGTCGTGTCCTACAACGTCCAGACCGGCATGGAGAACCTCAGCAAGGAGGAGCTCGACAGGCTCGGCGTCCCCGGCTTCGGCTTCGTCAAGCAGGCCTCCACGAAGGTCGTCCGCTGACGCGGACTTCTTGAGGCGCCCGCTCTCGCGGTGACGAGAGCGGGCGTTTCGCCGTCTCGCCCCCTGTTCACGCGGAGGCGGCGAGGGCCGGGCGGAGCGCGGGAAGACGGCCGGTGGCGGAGGCCACCGCCGCCTCGGCCAGGTCGGCGAGCTCCCTGCGGCTCGAGGCGGTGACCGGCGGCAGCACGGTGACCTCGACCACCAGCCGCCGCACCGCGATCACCCTGAGAAGGGACGCCACGAGCGTGTCGTCCCCGACGTACGCGGGGGCGGTGGTACGGGGTCCCGAGGACTCCCTGTAGACCAGGGCGACCGGAGTGACGCGCGCGCCCGCGTCCAGCGCGGCCTGGAACACGGCGGGCTTGAAGGTCCCGCTGCCGCGGCCGCACCAGGTCGTGCCCTCGGGGAAGGCGGCGACGCTCTCACCCGACCGCAGGACGTCGGCGATGCTCGCCACCGCGCCCGGCAGCCCGTGCAGCGAGTCACGGGCGATGGGAAGCGCCCCGGCTCCACCGGCCAGGCCACGCACGACCGGCCACGAACCGACCTCGCGCTTGGCAACCAGCCTGCACGGCATCGTCGCGGCGACCACCAGCGGGTCGAGCCAGGAGATGTGGTTGGCGACGACCAGCCGCGCCTCGGGCTCAGGCGCTTCGGGACCGGGGGCTCCCGAAGAGGCGGCGCCCGCGGCGCCCGCGAAGAACGCGAACCCCTGCCGCACCTCCACCCTGACCCCGAGCGCCCTGAGCAGCGCCCTGGACCACAGCGCCGTGACGCGCCGCCGCGCCGTACCCCAGGTCAGACGGGCCACGAGGACGCCCGCCAGCACCACCAGCACGGCGGCCAGCGCCCGCAGCGCCCTGCGGAGCGGGCCCGCCGCGCGCATGGGCACGTCCACGCACCTGGCGGTGGTGCAGGGCGAGGAGGGGAACCACGGGCTCATGCGGACGCCCCGAGGAAGTGACGCAGGTAGCGCCGGTCGACCTGGGCCATCGACAGCAGCACCAGGAAGTCGGCGCAGCCGAAGGCCGCGTCGTGAGCGGGCTCGCCGCAGATCCACGCGCCCAGCCTGAGGTAGCCGCGCAACAGCGGCGGCATCGAGAAAGCGTGGGAGGGGTCCGGTTCCACGTCCACCCACGGGGCCAGCGGCTTGACGCGGTACTCCGCAGGCCCGAACGGCACCCGCTCCACGATGGGCGCGGCGTCGGCCAGGGGCACCGAGCAGCAGCCCGCCAGCCAGCCGTATCCGCCCTCGCTCATGTACCTGGCGATGCCCGCCCACATCAGCCCGATGACCGCGCCCCTGCGGTGGTCGGGATGCACGCACGACCTGCCCACCTCGACGAGATCGGAGCGGAGCGGATCGAGCGCCGAGGCGTCGAACTCGGTGTCGGAGTAGAGCCGGTCCTTGCGCCCCGGAGGCAGCAGCCTGTAGGTGCCGACCACCTCGTCGCCCGCGCGGACGAGCAGGTGGTCGCAGTAGGCGTCGAAGGAGTCGGCGTCCAGTCCTGTGACGGGCGAGTCGAGCCGCGCGCCGAGCTCCTCGGCGAACACGCGGTAGCGCAGGCGCTGCGCGGCCTGCAGATCGGCGGGCGTGCGGGCCAGTCCCACGGTGTAGCGGTGCATGGTCCTATGAAGGCAGCCCATGATGGCCACACGCCCAAGGTCAGTCGTCCGAATGGTGAACCTCGACGCCGACCACCGTGCCGGTGCCAGTAGCGTGACCGGTGTGGACCAGCGCACGCTCCTGATCACCTTCACCGGGCCTGACCGCCCTGGCGTCACCTCGCGGCTCTTCTCCGTGCTGGCGACCTTCCCCGTGACCGTGGCCGACATCGAGCAGGTCGTCATCCGCGGCCGCCTCACGCTCGGCGTCCTCGTCGCCTACACCGGAGGCCCCTCCACGGGCACCGGAGGCACGATCGGCGCCCTGTGGACCGCCGTCGAGCGGGTGGCCGAAGACCTCGGCATGGAGGTCGACCTCGCCACCGGCTCCATGACCAAGGAGAAGCGCCGCCGCGGACGCCTGTCCGTGAGCGTGCTGGGCACCGCCCTGTCGCCCGCCGCGATCGGCGGGATCGCCGGGCGCATCGCCGCGGCCGGAGCGAACATCGACCGCATCGACCGCATCGCCCAGTGGCCCGTGACCTGCATCGAGCTGTCGGTCTCCGGCGCGGACCCCGACGCGCTGAGGGTGGAGCTGGCCGCCGAGGCCGCCGCCCAGCAGGTCGACGTGGCCGTGCAGCGCACCGGCCTGTCACGCAGGGCCAAGCGCCTGATCGTCATGGACGTCGACTCCACGCTGATCCAGGGCGAGGTCATCGAGCTGCTCGCGGCCCACGCCGGCTGCCTCGACGAGGTGGCCAAGGTCACCGAGGAGGCCATGCGCGGCGAGCTCGACTTCGCCGAGTCGCTGCGCCGCAGGGTCAAGCTGCTGGAGGGCCTCCCGCAGGAGATCTTCGCGAAGGTCCGCGACGAGGTCGTGCTCACCCCCGGCGCCCGCACTCTGGTGCGCACGCTCAAACGCCTCGACTACAAGTTCGCGATCGTCAGCGGCGGCTTCACCCAGATCACCGACGCCCTGGTGACCGACCTCGGCATCGACTACTCGGCCGCCAACACCCTGGAGGTCGTCGACGGCAAGCTGACCGGCAGGGTCGTCGGCGAGATCGTCGACCGTCCGGGCAAGGCCCGCGCCCTCGAAAGGTTCGCCCGCGAGGCGGGCATCCCCATCAGCCAGACCGTCGCCATCGGCGACGGCGCCAACGACCTCGACATGATCGCCACCGCGGGCCTGGGCGTGGCCTTCAACGCCAAACCCGTCGTACGGCAGGCCGCCGACACCGCCGTCAACACCCCTTACCTCGACTCGATCCTCTACCTGCTCGGCATCTCCCGTGACGAGATCGAGGCCGCGGACGCCGAGGACTCCTTCATCGCGTGACGTCATCGGTCAGGCGCAGCGCGTCGGCGGTCAGCGTGCGCAGCGCGGGATGCGCGGCGACCGCGTGCCGCAGCTCGCGCCTGACCGAGGTCGCCTGCCCGCCTTCGGCCTCCTCGACGAGCGTGTCGACGCGGCTGGCCATGTCGGCAAGGCCTGCGTCGAGCTCGTCGGCCTCCGGCGGCGCCTTGTCCTGCCTGACGGCCTCGGCCACCGCCTCCATCCTGTCGGCCACGGCGTCGAGGATGGCCACGGTCGCGTCCGTCCCCTCGGGAGCCCCCCGCATGACGGCCGCCAGCAGGATCGTGTCGTCACGCAGCCTGCGGGCGTCGGTGACGGCCTGCCTCAGTTCCTCGGGCGCCTGACCCCCGGGCTCCTTCTCCAGCGTGTCGAGCGACTCCGACAGCTTCTCCGCCGCCTGCCCGGCCGCCTCCGTGCGGTCGGGCAGCCTGTCGAGGTCGCGGTCCACGAGCGTCCGCACCATGCGCGCGTGCTCGCGCAGCAGGTCGACCACCAGGTCGCACACCTTGCCCGCCTCGCCCCTCGGCCACAGCAGCCGCGCGGCCAGCACCGCGAGCACCCCGCCCGCCACGGTGAGCGCCACCCTGGCGCCCGCCGCGTTCCAGTTCAGCTGGATGGAGAAGTCCATCAGCATGAGCGCGAGCGGCGTGGCGAAGGTGGACCAGTAGGCGTAGCTGACCTCGCGCAGCGCGAACCCCAGCGTCGCGAAGATCCACACGACCGCCACCAGCGTGCCCTGCCCCGGCACCGCGGCCAGCAGGAACGCGGCCGCCGTGGAGCCGACGATGGTGCCCGCCACCCTGAGCACTACTCTGTCGAACGTGTCGCCGTAGGTGGGACGCAGGCCGATGAGCACCGTGAAGACCATCCACCTGCCGAAGTGGTCGTGCACGTTGACCAGCAGCGCCATCGAGACGGCCACGGCGACGCCGACCCGCGCCGCGTGCGCGATCCCGCCCTCGAACGAGGGCGTCCGCCAGGTCAGCTGCGGCAGCCTCGCAGGCACCCGCACCCCCTCGGACGAGCGCAGCGCCACCGACCGCACCGCGACCGCGATCCTGTCCATGCACCTGCGCACCTGGCCGAGCAGCGCCATCTGCACAGGTGAGGCCTGACCGCGCAAGGCCGCCACGCGCTCGGCGAAGTCGGCCACCGCGGCCAGCGCGCCGGGCACGGCGACGACGCTCTCCTGCTCCGCCGACTCGCGCAGCGCCCTGGACAGCTTGCCGACCGCCTCGTCCAGCCCCTGCTGCTCCACCCCCGCCTCGATCGTCTGCGCGCGCAGGGAACGCAGAGCGACGCTCTCGTGGAAGATCCTGGCCAGCGTGTCGGCGTACCTGTCGGGCGAGCGGTCGCTCTCCTCCGAGCTGTTGAAGGCCGCGATGGCGGTGGTCGCCGCTTCTAGCGCCCGTGACCCCTCCTCGCGCAGCTCCGTCCACTCCTCCTCCGGTACGGCGAGGCCGTCCAGCATGTCGGCCATGGCCGCCGCGGCCTCCGACAGCGCCCGCTTGAGCGGGTGGAGCCGGCGCAACGGCCACAGCGCGAGGGCCAGCGCGCAGAACAGCACCCCGCCGAGCCCCATCTGCAGCGCGGGCCCGAGCCCGGGCGGCAGCCCCGCGTAGAACCCCGAGATCGCGGCGAGCACCGGCGGGGTCCCGATCACCTTCCACTGCGCGCCCATGGCCGCGACGAGCCCGATGCCCGCCACCGCGACCCACGGGCTCAGCGCCAGCACCGCGCCCACCCAGAAGCCCAGCATCACCAGCGGGACGGCGCGGAACAGCGTCTTGGCCCGCTCTCCGTACGGCTGGCCGTACGTGTCGCCGAACGCGGTGTAGTAGGCGCCCAGGGCGACGATCGCGCCCACGTGCGGAGCTCCTGCCAGCGCGCCGACCCCGAGCGGGAGCGCCACCGCCGTGCCGCACAGCACGCCGTAGGACCACGGCGGCCTGGCCGGCAGCGAGAAGCCGTCGCGCAGCGCGGCGAAAGCCCCCCGCATCTGAATCCCCCCGGTTCAGCTGCTCCATACCGTGCCGATGGCCGCGCCCGCCGGACCCCTACGCGCGGTTCCCACGGTCGCGTCCGCTCGGGCTACGTTGGCTTCGTCCCTCGCTCTCTCCGCCCGAGCTCCTACGCTCCTTTGGGATCCCAGTGCGTGACCAGGCGGCCCTCCCCTGGCCAGAGGTCTACCCAGGGAGAGTCGACCTCCACCACCGCGAACGCGCCAGGACGGAAGGACAGCTCGCCGCCCACCAGGCTGAGCGCCAGCTCCTGCACACCCGGGTTGTGCCCGCACAGCACCAGCGTCTCCACGTCGGGGTCGAGCCTGCGGACCAGCTCGTAGAGCTCTTCGGGGTAGGCCTCGTAGATGTCGCGCTCGTAGCTGGTCTCCACGGTGGGGAAGGCCAGCTCGGCCGTCCTGGTGGTGCGTCGCGCCGGCGAGCACAGGACCAGCTCGGGAGCGAGCCCGAGCGCCTTGATCTCCTCGCCCACGCGGACGGCGTCGCGCTCTCCCCTGTCGGTGAGAGGACGCTCCTTGTCGGCGAGGCCGGGGACGTGGGCGGCTTTGGCGTGCCGCAGCACGATCAGCGTGCGCATCGCTCAGCCTCCGCTCGACGCCCAGATGGCCAGTCCGGCGATCAGCCCGAGGATCGCCAGCATGGCCACCAAGATGATCACCAGCGTCTTGGCGCCGGAGTTTTGAGGCTGCTCTCCCATGCCGTCCAGTCTCCCATCAGGACCCGCCGGGCTCCTTCACGGGCGACGATTCCGACAGCCGACACCCAGCCGGCCCCTGAGAGACCCTTCCCGGCCTTCGACGGATTCCCCCGGGCGCGCGAACGGCCCGCGCCGGGTGGCGCGGGCCGTCACGTGGTGCGGGTACCGGTCAGGGTGCGACCGGCGCGTGCTCCCTGTCCTCGGCGGGCGTGATGCTCACCGAGCGACGCTTGGAGATGACGATCGCGACGACCACGACGCCCACCGCGACGGCGGTGATGCCGATGCGGAGCGGGGCGTTGCTCGCGTAGACCACCACGGCGGGCGCGATGAGCAGCGCGACCAGGTTCATCACCTTGATCAGCGGGTTGATGGCAGGACCGGCGGTGTCCTTGAACGGGTCACCCACGGTGTCGCCGATGACCGTGGCGGCGTGGGCCTCGGAGCCCTTGCCGCCGTGGTGGCCGTCCTCGACCAGCTTCTTGGCGTTGTCCCACGCGCCACCGGAGTTGGCGAGGAAGACGGCCATCAGGGTGCCGCAGGCGATCGCGCCCGCCAGGAAGGCGCCCAGCGGCGCGTATCCCAGCGCGAACCCGACCGCGATCGGCGTCATGACCGCGAGCAGACCTGGAGTGGCCAGCTCGCGCAGCGAGTCGCGGGTGCAGATGTCGACCACGCGGCCGTACTCGGGCTTGACGGTGCCGTCCATGATGCCCGGGTTCTTGCGGAACTGGTCGCGGACCTCGAACACCACGCGCATGGCCGCCCTGCCGACCGCCATGATCGCCAGGCCGGAGAACAGGAACACCACCGCGGCGCCGATGATCAGGCCGACGAGCACGTTCGGCTGGTCGACGCCCAGGTTGAAGGTGCTGAACGCGCCCAGCGCGTCCTTCACCGACTGGCTGGCCGCCGCCAGTTCGGCCTCGACCGAGGTGCGGAAGGCGCCGAACAGCGCGGTCGCCGCCAGCACGGCCGTGGCGATCGCGATGCCCTTGGTGATGGCCTTGGTGGTGTTGCCGACCGCGTCGAGGCTCGTCAGAACCCTGGCGCCCTCGCCGTCGACGTCGCCTGACATCTCCGCGATGCCCTGCGCGTTGTCGGAGACCGGGCCGAAGGTGTCCATGGAGACGATGACACCGACGGTGGTCAGCAGGCCGGTGCCCGCCAGCGCGACCGCGAACAGCGCGATCGTCACGTTGCCGAAGCCGAGCAGGAACGCGCCGTAGACCGCGCCACCGATGATCAGCGCCGAGTAGACCGCCGACTCGAGGCCGACGCTGATGCCGGCCAGGATGACGGTCGCGGGGCCGGTGAGAGAGCTCTCGCCGATCTCCTTCACCGGGCGCCTGGTGGTCTCGGTGAAATAGCCGGTGAGGATCTGGATCGCGCTGGCCAGCACCAGGCCGATCAGCACCGCCCCGATCGCGATGACCCGCGGGTTGGCGTCGGACTGCACGACCGCGCCCGACAGCTCGCCGAAGGTGGCGGGCAGGTACCAGAACGCCGCGCCCGCCACCAGGACCGCGGAGATCGCGGCCGAGATGAAGAAGCTGCGGTTGATGGCCGCCATGCCGTTGCGGTCCTTGTCGCGCAGGCCGGTGATGAAGATGCCGATGATGGCGGTGAGGACACCGATCATGGGGACGATGAGCGGGAAGATGAGCCCCTGCTCGCCGAAGGCGACCTTGCCCAGGATGAGGCTGGCCACCAGCATGACCGCGTAGGACTCGAACAGGTCGGCCGCCATGCCGGCGCAGTCGCCGACGTTGTCGCCCACGTTGTCGGCGATGGTGGCGGGGTTGCGCGGGTCGTCCTCCGGGATGCCCTGCTCGACCTTTCCGACCAGGTCGGCGCCGACGTCGGCGGCCTTGGTGAAGATGCCGCCACCCACTCGCATGAACATCGCGAGCAGAGCCGCGCCGAAGCCGAAGCCCTCGAGCACGCCCGGCGCGTCGCCCTGGTAGAGCAGGACGACGACCGCCGCGCCCAGCAGGCCGAGGCCGACGGTGAACATGCCTGCCACACCACCGGTGCGGAAGGCGATGCGCATCGCCTTCTTCTCACCTGATGTGCGGGCCGCGGCGGCCACGCGGACATTTCCGCGTACGGCAAGCCACATGCCCATGAAACCGGTCAGCGCCGAGAATCCCGCGCCGACGACGAAGAAGAGAGAACGCCCGATCTTCACATCGGTCGTTCCCGGAAGGAACCACAGCACGATGGGGATCAGGATCACGAATATCGCGAGAGTCCTGAATTGACGGGTGAGATAAGCCGCCGCGCCTTCCTGTACGGCGCGCGCGATGTTCTGCATGCGTTCGGTGCCCTGGTCGGCGGCAAGGACCTCGCGCACGAGACCACCGGCCACGGCCAGCGCGATGAGGGCCACGGCCGCGACCACGACCACGATGGTGAGATTGCTTCCGCTCAGGGACAGCGCAGAGGCTGGCTCGGCGGCCAGATAGAGCCTAGACATCCGTTCTCCTCGGCAAGACGGGTACGTCCTGCCCGGACGGCGCTGCGATGTTCGGCGGGCGGTGCCAGCGGCGTCCGGGTTATGGGCTGCCGCTTCCGGTTGAGTCCCGCTGTTGTGCCGGATCACCTTGGCCGGTGCCGGGAGTCTACGCAGGGGTTCCGCGGATATGAAGGCTCTGAGGGTGGGCAATTATCGGCGTGTCCACTAAGTCCCTGACAGTGGGCCGATTTGGTATTGACAGGGAAGTATTTCCCCTAAGTTTCGGGCATCGCCTTGTGCGATTTATTGATGGACCGAAACTCCGGATCGATCCAATCGTCTCGCGCGTGACGGCGCCCGGCCCCGCGCGCTGGAGGGGCGTCTCCCTGGAGGGACGCCGGCCCAGCGCATCGGGTGGGGCCGGGTGCGCTTGCCGTACGTGATGGTGGGTGGACCCGCGGGAGCGGCTAGATGACGTGGCCGTTGGGAGCGGCCGGCCAGCTCATGCGGATGCGCATGCCCTTGGGGCTGGGGAACACCTCGACGTCGTCGGCCAGGCCGGCGATCACCGCTATTCCGAAGCCCGACATGAAGGAGTCGGACAGCGCCCCCAGATCGAGGGGCTGTTCCTGTTTGATCTCGTCACTCGGAGCCAGGTCGCTGACCGTGACCTCGAACCGCCCCGAATCGTCCTTGAGCTCGATGCGGATCGGCTCCCCCGGGCAGTGGGCGCGATGCGCCTCGACCGCCCGGGAGCAAGCCTCACCGACTGCGAGCCTGACCTCGTCCAGGAGCGACTCCTCCACGCCGGTGCGCCGCGCGATCGCCGTGGCGACCAGCCGCGCCGTGCGCACGTGCGCGGGGAGAGCGCTGAACGTCAGCTCGACGGTAGCCATGACTACTTGTCTCGGCCGTGAGCTTCCTTGGCCTCGTCGACCGAAGCGTAGATCCCGAAGACCTTGGTCAGTCCGGTGATCCGGAAGATCTTCAGAATGCGCTCCTGCGTGCACACCAGCTCAAGAGAGCCGTCGTGCGCGCGGACCCTCTTGAGCCCGCCGACCAGTACGCCCAGACCGGTCGAGTCGAGGAAGTCGACCTTCTCCATGTTGACGAGAAGGTGGTAGCTACCCTTGTTGACCAGGTCGATCAGAAGCTCACGCAACCTAGGCGCGGTGTAGACATCAATCTCACCCTCGACCTCAACGATGGTGAGTCGATCGTCCTGGTGGTGATCCAACTTCAGATCCACAGATCCTCCAGCGCCTCGCCTGCGAAAGTACCCTTGCGAGCCTGGCAGTCTGGAACTGCCCGACCCCGACGCGCGGCATTCAACCACGGTCGCTGCTTGTGTCTATACGAAATCACGATTCCCGGCCACTTTGCCCATGGATGTCAGACTGGAAACCAGTGAGTTCCTCCGCTTCCTCCCCGCACCGAGTCGGTCCACTCCTCCAGCACCTGCTCGGCGTTCCCGCACGCCACGAGCGCGTGACCCACGTGGAGCATGTTCCCGCACGTCAGGCGGGTCAAGTGCGATGGCCGGACTGGGTCAGCGAGCTTCTGATTACGCGCTTGGCGAACCGAGGAATCTCCGGACTGTGGTCGCACCAATACGAAGCGGCAGAACTGGCCAGACGTGGCCGAAACGTGATCATTTCCACAGGCACGGCGTCGGGGAAGTCGCTCGCCTACCTCGTTCCCGCCGTCACCTCCGCCCTCGAGGGCGGCACCGTCCTCTATCTCACGCCGACCAAGGCGCTGGCCGCCGACCAGCTGCGCGGACTGCGTGAGCTGCGCATCACGCAGGTGCGGGCGGCCACCTTCGACGGCGACACGCCCTTCGAGGAGCGTGCCTGGGTGCGGCAGCAGGCCAACTACGTCCTGACCAACCCCGACATGCTGCACCGCGCCCTGCTCCCCCAGCACGCGCGCTGGTCGTCGTTCTTCAGGCGGCTGCGGATCGTGGTCGTGGACGAGTGCCACGGCTACCGCGGGGTCTTCGGCTCCCACGTCGCCCAGATCCTGCGGCGGCTGCGCAGGATCTGCTCGCGGTACGGCGCAGCGCCGGTCTTCGTCCTCGCCTCGGCCACCGCCAGCGAGCCCGCGGCGTTCGGCACGCGGCTGACCGGGCTTGAGATGGACGAGGTGACCTCGGACGCCTCTCCCAAGGGTTCAACCACCTTCGCGCTTTGGGAGCCTCCCCTCACGGATCTGCGGGGCGAGGGCGGGGCTCCTGTGCGGCGCGCGGCCACCGCTGAGACGGCGGATCTGCTGGCTGACCTGGTGCTGGCAGAGGTGCGCACGCTGGCGTTCGTCCGGTCCAGGCGGGGCGCGGAGACAGTGGCGCTGACGGCGCGGGCCAAGCTGGAGGAGGTCGCCTTCGGCCTGCCCCGCCACTTCCCTCACCTCGACTCCCGGTCGAACCCGATGCCGCCTTCGGAGACCCTCCCCTCGCCCCGCCCGGAGACGCCCGCCACCGAGGAACCACTCGTCCCCTCCGAGACGCTGACCACCCGCCCGCCCTCGCTGGAATCACCGGATGACCTCGAGGCTCCCGATCTTCCAAGAGGTTCTAGCGGGTCCGTCGCCCTGGCCGACCTCCCCAGCAGGGTGGCCGCCTACCGGGCCGGATACCTCTCCGAGGACCGCAGGGGCCTGGAGAGGTCGCTGCGCAGCGGCGAACTGCTCGGCCTGGCCACCACCAACGCCCTGGAACTCGGCGTCGACGTCTCCGGCCTCGACGCCGTCCTCATCGCCGGATGGCCGGGCACCAGGGCCTCCCTGTGGCAGCAGGCGGGCAGGGCGGGCCGTTCGGGCAAGGACGCCCTCGCCGTCCTCGTAGCCCGCGACGATCCCCTCGACACCTACCTCGTCCACCATCCGGAGGCGCTGTTCGGGCGGCCGGTGGAGGCGATCGTGCTCGACCCCGACAACCCCTACGTCCTGGGCCCGCACCTCTGCGCGGCCGCCGCCGAGATCCCGCTCGCCGACGACGACCTGCCCCTGTTCGGCCCCACCGCCCAGGCGCTCGCCGACGACCTCGTCGAGCAGGGCATGCTGCGCCGCCGTCCTACCGGCTACTTCTGGACCCGCCGCGAGCGCGCCACCGACCTGGCCGACATCCGCGGCTCGGGAGGCGCGCCCGTCCAGGTCGTCGAGTCGGCCACGGGACGCCTGCTCGGCACGGTCGACGAGCCGTCCGCGCACACCACCGTCCACACCGGCGCCGTCTACCTGCACCAGGGCGAGACCTTCCTCGTCGAGCTGCTCGACCTGGAGGCGGGCGTCGCTCTCGTCTCCGCCTCCGAGCCCGACTACAGCACTTTCGCCAGGGATGTCACGGAGATCTCCGTGCTGTCCTCGATCCGTTCCCACCAACTCGGTACGGCCTGCCTCACCTTCGGCGAGGTCGAGGTCACGCGCCAGGTCGTCTCCTACCTCAAGCGTCGCGTCCAGACCGGGGAGATGCTCGGCGACGAGCCCCTCGACCTGCCCCCGCGCACACTGCGCACCCGCGCGGTCTGGTGGACGCTGCCGGCCTCGGAGGTGGCCGCCCTGGCCGAGGACGGCATCGACCTGGGCGGGGCCGCGCACGCCGCCGAGCACGCCTCGATCGGCCTGCTCCCCCTGTTCGCCACCTGCGACCGCTGGGACATCGGCGGCGTCTCCACCGAGCTCCACGCCGACACGGGGCTGCTGACGGTCTTCGTCTACGACGGGCACGAGGGCGGGGCCGGGTTCGCCGAGCGCGGCTACGCACGCGCCACGGACTGGCTCACCGCCACCAGGGAGGCCATCGCGTCGTGCGAGTGCGAGCGCGGCTGCCCTTCGTGCATCCAGTCACCCAAGTGCGGCAACGGCAACGAGCCCCTCGACAAGGCAGGCGCCATCCGCCTCCTCGACACCCTCCTCGCCCCAGTACGCGTCGCCTAGAACCGCGCCCTCCGCCCCCGGCCCGCGAAACCCCGGCCCACCGGGGTTCCTTGGCTTCCCCGACCCTCCGGAGCCAACGTTCTCGGGGTCCCGCTCCCCTGCAGGGGTCCCGGCCCTCCGGGTTTCACGCTCTTGGAGGCCCAGCACTCCCACTTCCACCTTCCCTGCCGCCTTCCCGGCGTTCCGGCGTCTTCTCGGCGTTCCGGCGGGCTGCCCGGCGGAGGCCGGCTCTCGCTGTGTCAGGCGGCGCCGTCCCCTCTGGCCCGTCAGGCTCGCCGGAGGAGACCGCTCGCCGCGCCGTGGGAGGTGGGCGTGCCCTCCCCTCGGGCCGCTGGAGGGGAGAGCGTCAGCTCTCGCCGCCCAGGTGCCGCCGTCCCACGTAGGCGGCGTCGTCATCGTCGGAGGCCCAGAAGTCGCCCGCGCCCGGCTGCGGACGCTCCCAGAACCCGCTGTCCTCCATGGAGCGCGGCGCGGGTGGCAGGTAGTCGTCCCAGCGGTCCTCGATCCTGACCGCCGCCGGCCGTACGGGCGCGGGACCGGGATCGGGCGCCACCGTGGTCACGGCCGAGCTGGGCAGCGCGAGCCTGATCGGCTCCGGCCGTACGGGGGCCTCGGCGACCTCCTGCGCGCTCATGTACATCGGCAGGCGCACACCCGCCGCCTCAGGGGCGGCCTGCTCGGGGACGTGCGGCTGAGACGGGGGCTGGGGCTGGGGCTTGCGCGTCTTCGCGACGGCCAGCACGACGGCGGGACGGCGAGGCGCGGCGGCCGTGGGCGGGATGCTGTCGCCAGGCTGCGGCGCTTCCTGCGGGGAGGGCGTGGAGGGCCCTGCCGTGCCGCCCGCTGTGGCGAGCGCGCGCCTGCGGGCCCATGCCCCGCCGTGCGCCGCCAGCAGCAGCAGGAGGAGTCCGCCCGCGACGTAGATGCCGTACTGCCCGATGTCGCCGATCGGCGACTCCGACGACTGCGCCTTGACGCTGGTGTCGACGGCCTCGGCCGTGTCGCCCTTCGTGTCGTCCTTGCCGGACCCGTCGTCGCCCGAGGGAACGAGCGCCTCCTCGTCGGACTTCTTCGTCTCCGACTCCGCCCCTGTGTCCGTGCCTGGCTTGGCCTTGGGCAGGCGGTACTCGCCGTTGTCATCCGTCGCCGACTCAGGGAGCGCAGGGAGCTTGCCTACGCTCTTCGGCGCGGACTGCGGCGGCTTGACCGTCGGGGTGACCCGCTTCTTCGGCGGGATCGACGGCAGCGGCTCCACCTTCTTCTGGGTGGCGGCGGTCTGTCCCTGCGGCTGTTTGCTCTGCGCCGCCTTGGGCTGCGTGGCCGCGGGAGGCGGAGCGGGGACCTTCACGTAGGCGACGTCCGAGTTGCCCGAGCCGAGCATCCCGCCCTCGCCGTCGCTCCTGAACGCCTTGACCGTGAAACCGACCTGCTGCCCCGCCGCCTTGGCCGGTACGGCGAGCGTCGCCTTGCAGGAGCCGCCCGAGCAGGCGCTACCCGCCGACACCTGACCGACCGAACCCGACTGGCTGGTCGAGATCTCGTACGACTGCAGATCGGGCTCCGAACCCTTGCTCCACGTCACCACGATCTTGTCGCCACCCTGCAGCGCGGCCGACACGCCCGAAGGCGGCTCCGCGGGGATGGCCTGGCGCAGCGTCGAGGTGCTCTCGTCCCACTTCGAGCCGAGCAGCTTGCCCTTCTGGACCAGCCGTACCTGGTAGCTGCCGTTGGCGTGCTCGGCGGGGTTCCACGTGTAGGTGACGCGCTGGTTGCCCTTCGCGACCTCGGCGCCGTCGACGTAGAGAATGGCGTCGAACGCGAAGTCGACCGTGCCCTGGATCGTGACCGGCGCGTTGGTGGTCACCCGCGCCGGCATGTCGATATCCGCTCGCGCATGCGCCGGGGTCGCCACGCCGAACACCGCGACCCCGATCACGATCGGCATCACCACGCCTGCGGCCATCAGCCTGCGAACTGCCGTCACGACGCTTCCCCTTCATCGAGAGCCTCGCACCGCCCGACCCCTCGCCCCCGACGAGCGACCGCACGGCGACCGGAAGTGCCAGTTCCTCGAATCCGACCCGTCGACCTCGACGGTGTCGTGCAGCCTAGCGACAAAGGCCAGCAGTATCCCAGGCCTCCACACCAGACGGCATGGACCGAAGTAAGCGCGACCTTATGTGAGATTTCCTACTCTTGGACACGCAGTCCAAGAAGTCGTGACTCGATTGCGACCTAGCCCCACAAGCCCCATGGACGCCACACCATCCCTCGCGCCGGCGACCATCGAACAGTGCCGCCGGCGCCCCTTCCCAGCCCCGAACGAGCCTCGTCGACCGTCAGCGCGACGCCGGCAGCGCGGCGCCGAGCCCGTCGTACGGCTCTTTCCTGAGCCGCCCGTCTCGACACCCCACCCCCTTGGCGCCTCAACGCCTCCAGCCGTCGCGTGGTGTGGCAACGGGCTCACAACTGCGCGATCAGGTCGGCCACCGCGGCGAACCGTTCCGCCTCCGCCGTGGGTATCTCCCGCCCCTCCCGCCGGCAGAGCTCGTCCAACGTGACCGACCTGAAGACGAGCGCACGCACGAGCAGCTGCGCGAAATCGTCTCCTCGGCCGGCCAGTTCGACGACCTCCCGCCCCGCCTCCCACCACAGCAGCCCGTCCACCACCGCGACCGCCTCGCCGTACGCCGGGGGCCGCCAGTAGGGCGAGAAATCGATCACCACAGGGTCGACGCCATCCGCGAACAGCACGTTGCCCGCAAGATCCCCGTGGATCACCTGAGATCGTGCGTGCAGCGGACGTCTCAGCGCGATCAACCTGTCCAACAACCCACGCAGTCCGGGCGTCGGTTCGACCACCGTCGCCGCACCCCACGCCACCTGGTCTGCCACCGCCCACGGATGCGTACGCCGCTCCAGGAACCTCGGCCTCTCGACCCCGCCGAGGGCCTCATGAAAGCCCTTGGAAGCCGCGAACAACTCCGGCCACCGCCCGCCAGGACCGGGCCTTCCCTCGACGAACTCGGCGGCCGCCCAGCCGTCCACCACAAAGCCACCCAGCTCGGACCGTAGCGGGCGCGGCACCCGCACCCCGCCCCCTTGAAACCCGGCCATGACGCTCGCGCACCATTCGGCTTCCTCAGGGTCGTCCACAGGCTTGAACACAGCCCCGCCCACCCGAACGCTCCGTCCCTCCCCACCCGGAAGCGGCACGGGTGTACCTGCGACGCCGAAGGCGTCGAGCACGGACTGAGGCGGGAACTCCCCATTCACGCCGCCATCCTGCTCACCCGTCAGACCCACCGCACCTCATTTCCACCCACCTCACGACACCCGCGCGGCGGTGCCGTCCCGGCCGCTGAGATCCGCTGGGCTCGCCCAGGTGCGCACAAAGATGTACGCCGGGTTGGGCCCCCGGAAGGAGGCAGGGTCTGTTCCCCACCAGCAGGCTTGAATCATGACAATCGGCTTGCTGCTCACCCTCGCCGCCCTCGCGGTGGTCGACAGCACGAGCTTCGGCACCCTCGGAATCCCCATCTACCTCCTGCTCTCCTCCGAGCGGTCGCAGGTGTCCCGGTTCCTCATCTATCTCGCGACCGTGGCGATCTTCTATTTCCTCGTCGGTGTCGCGCTCATGCTGGGGTTGTCCACGCTGATGGAGAACTTCGGTGAGCTCCTGCAGAGCCGTACCGCCTACTGGGTCCAACTCGCGCTCGGCGTGGGGCTGTTCGCGCTGAGCTTCCGCTTCGACCCCAAGCGGAGACAGAAGCTCGGCAAGCCAGAGCGACGTTTCGAGCCTCGCCTGGGCGGTCCGCGAGTGATGGTCCTGCTGGGGCTGACCGCCGGGCTGCTCGAGGTCGCGACGATGGTTCCCTATCTCGCCGCGATCGGCATCATGACCACGTCGAACCTGTCCACGGCGCAGTGGCTCCCTCTGCTCGCGGCCTATGTCGCCATCATGATCATGCCTCCCCTCGTACTGCTCGGCCTGCGAACCGTCGCCAGAGGCTGGCTGGAGCCGAAGCTGGAACGGCTGCGGGCGTGGATGAGCAAGCACTCGGCATCGGCTGTGAGCTGGGCGCTGGGGATCGTCGGCTTCCTCCTGGCCCGCGATGCCGCGGCCTACCTGTTCTTCCTGTGAACGACACCCACAGCCGAACTTCTCCACCCCACGCGAATGGGAGCTTCTCCCCGAAATGACGAGCCTCTCCACCCGATATGAGTGGCCGCGCCATGTCAGTGGCCCAGCTTCTCCATCCGGCATAAGTGACCGAGCTTCTACGTCGGATGGGTGAAGCTCAGCAAGACTTTCGCTCTCGGCAACCCGTCGAACGCCACGCCTCCGAGAGGACTCACTACGGCACTGGCTCTCGTGGAACATCTGGGTTGCCGTTGGCCGGTCCTGCTCGGGCGCGGGCGAGAACCACTCGATCGCCGAGGGCGGGGAGTGAGAGGCCGACAGAGACCGTGAGGTCAGCCACGGCATCGGTGAGGGTGCAGCGGACGAGTTGGGCACCGTTCTCAGCCGCCAGACGGGATGCCCGTGCGCACGCCTCTGTTGGAGCGGCGAGGGCCCATCGGGCGGCGACGAGGACACTGAGGTCCGCGGCACTCTGCGCACGGTGATGCGCGACTCGTGCCGCTCCGACGATCGCGAAGGTCGTCGCGACCGCGAGCAGCAATCCCGAGAGTGCCACGCACCAGAGCGTGGCCGAACCTCTGTCCGCTGCCATGGGGCCCTGCTGAGGGTGGGCCTTCTGGTTCATCGATGTCCAACTTTCGCGTGGGATGCGTGGCGTCGCATCTTGTGGGGGCCTGGCGCTCTGTCTCGCCGTGTGCATGGCGTCGCGGCGTGCATGGCGTCGCGGCGTGCATGGCGCCCTGTCTTGCGGGGTCGATACGGCGGCATGGCTGTGGGAGGTGGTGCTAGTGGCTGTGGGGCGTTGCGGGTTGGGCTGTATCGAGGTCGAGGGGCGAGGAGGCGCCTGGGGGCTCGAGAGTGCCGGGTTCGGTGGCGGAGCTGGCTGCGGCTTTGACTTCGATGGGTGGCAGGGCGGAGGCCCATGAGGGCTTGATGTGAGTGGTCACCTGGACGCGGGTCATGTCTGCTCCTCGCCTGATGTCCACTTGGGCGCCTGGTGGGGCAACCGTTCTGGCGAGCTCTTGGACCTTGGCGATGGGTTCGCCTCGGGCGGCGGCCCGGGCGCCTGCGCGTGCGGCGTCCACACACCGCAGATGCGCGTTGACCACCGTGACCGCCCACAGAGCCGCAGCGAGTACGACCATGAGGGCGGGCAGCACGGCGGCGGTCTCTGCCGTGACCGAGCCTCTCGAAGCCCGCGTCCCCTTGAGGCATGGGCGCGCCGGCGAGCGTGGCGTTGAGGCTTGCTGCGGAAGTGACATGTGATCATGCGCCGTTTCGTCATAGGGGACGCGTCGTCTCAGGGCTGCGCATAAGCAGAAGTCCCCGAGCCGAGCTGTGGGCTCGGAGGCCGAGCTGTGGGCTCGGAGGCCGAGCTGTGGGCTCGGAGGCCGAGCTGTGGGCTCGGAGGCCGAGCTGTGGGCTCGGAGGCCGAGCTGTGAATCTGGCTTCAGCTATGGAACTGGGTGCGGTGGGGCCTCCGAGTCGGACTGTGGGTCTCGGGAATCGGACTTGGGCTCGGAGGCCGGCTGCGGATTGACTGCAGCGGTGGATTTGAGGGCGGACGGTGGTGCAAGTCGTCTGTGCGCCGCGGAGTCGGGCTGTGGGATCGGGGTTCCGCTGTGGATGCGGGCTTCGCTGTGGATGGGGTCTCGGAGTAGCAGGCTGTGAATGAGGTCGGCTGTGCTTTGGGGTCGGGTGTACCGCTGTCTGGGAGCTTGGGCTTGGAGCTGGGCGCGACGGCGTGCTGGGAGCGGACTGCGAGGGCTTCGGGGGAGTACGAGATCTCGGGGTTCGAATGGCGATCTCGGGGCTTTGTGAGCGGCGGTCTGAGGTCGAGGCCGTACAGCGATCTTCAGGGCTGGGCCGTACGGAGGCGCGGGCGGGCGGCGGACTCGGGGCTGGAGGTACGAGGGCTCGAGGGCCGTGATGTACGGCTGCCAGCCCGCGAGACCGCGCGACGAGGGCAAGGAACCGGACGTGTCGAAGGAGGTTCAGCCTGCGGTGTTCAAAGCGCGGTTGACCAACGTGGTGAGCATTTCCTGAACTTCGGAACTCGTGACGACCTTGAAGAGCAGCGCGGCGAACCCGCACGCGGCGATGGTGCCCACGGCGTACTCGGCGGTGGACATGCCGCGGTCGAGGCCCAGGCGGGCAGCCGCTGTGGTGCGGCTGGTCCACCAGGTCGACACGGCACGCCGGAGCCGGACGACGGGCGTGATGAGGAACGGCTTGCGCATCAGTGCCTCCGAGGGGTGGGACCGGACGGTGTCCGGGGTGGAGGATCAGGTTCTCGGAGGGGGTGGGATGGGGGCGGGTCCGAGCGGGGTTCTGTGGACGAAGGAGACGGGGTCGGCTGGGGCTGTGGATAACTAGTTGTGGATGACTACATCAGGGCGCGGCGAGCCTCCAGGGCGGCGTCATATCGCCGTGCATGGGGCGCGGCGAGATTCCGTGTGACGCCGTACCGGCCCTACACGAGGCACGGCGCGGCCAGCCTCCAAGGCGCGCCGTACCCCCTGCATGGGACGCGGCCAGCCTCCGAGCACGTCATATCGCCCTACCCGAGGCGCGGCCAGCCTGCCGCACCCCCGCACGGGACGCGCCGTGCCGCCCTGGAGGCGCCTGGGAGCCTCCGAGGAACGCTGTAACGCATAGCCAGGCCCTGTGCGTGGGAGGGAGGAGATGGCGAAGCTCGGCAGGCTGGTCGCGCGCTCATACCCGAGGGGCCGAGTCGCGGCCGATGTTCCGTCTCCTGAGGTGTGTCGGTCCCTAAGGGAGCAGGACGCCGCTGGCCAGGCCTGCCACCACAGGGATGATTCCCATCAGCACGAACGCCGGCAGGAAGCACAGGCCCAGCGGCGCCACGGCCTGGACGCCCACCCGACGGGCCGCTGCCAGCGACGCCATCCTGGACGCCTGGCGGGCGTCGTCGGCGAGGCGGGTGAGCACGTCCGCGACAGGAGCCCCGCTCTGCGCGGCACGCGACATGGCCCGGGCCAGCGCCCCCATGGACGGCTCCCGCGCCAGCACCATCCACACCGGCTCGGGGTCGGCCCCCAGACGGAGCTGGCCGCTGACCCAGGTGAGGCGCTGTCCGAGGGGTCCGCCGATCGCGACGGCGGCGATCTCGGTCGCCGCGCTGACGGGTTGCCCCGCCTGGAGGCAGGCGACCATGAGGTCCGTGGCGAAGGGCAGGTCGGCGGCGATGCGCTCACGGTCGCGGCGCAGGTGGGGCCCGACGGCCTTCCTGTGGACGAGTACGGTGACCACCACCCCGATGACGGGCCCCGCCACCATGCCGGCGACGCCGCCCATCAGCACGAACATGACGAGCGCCGCACACAGGCCAGGCAGAAGCGCCCGCCGGTCGAGACGAGCCCCGTGGACGGCACGCGGAGGAAACCACTCCTCCGCATCGGCGGAAGGCGCCCGCGGCGGTCCTCCAGGTGGACGCAGGGCGGCGAGTCGTTCAGCGGGTCCACCCGAGGGGAACCAGAGCCAGGTCGCCATGAAGGCGCAGGCGACGGCGGCCAACGTCATGATCATGCGGCCTCCGCCCTGGACGACATCCGGTGGGTCCACCACAGCCCACAGGCGTCGAGAGCCACGCCGACGACCAGGCAGGCCAGCCCCGGCACGCTGCCGAACAGGAACCCGACGGGATTCATCCCCAGCCCCGCCGCCATGAGGAGGCCGAGGGCAGGCAGCGCCGCGAGCATCCTGGCCGTTGCTCTGGGCCCCGCGAGCTGGGCCGACACCTCACCTCTGTGCGCCTGCGCGGCACGCAGCGCGACGCCGACCCTGTCGACCAGGCCGGACAGTCCCGCGCCGACCGACACGCTGACCTCCCAACACGCCGCCAGCCGCAGTAACCCCTCGCCGCCCTGGGCAGGCGCCACCTCACGGAGGGCGGCGGCCACATCGCCACCGTCCCGGGCCGCGGCCGCCAGGGGCCGCACAGGGTCGGGCAGCTCGACCGCGGCGAGGGCGCGGGTGAGCGCCTCCCCCGCCGTACGGCCGGCCGCCAGCTCGGCGGAGAGCGCCTGGCACAGCTCGATCGAAGCCACGCGCCACGCCTCGGCCCTGCGTGCGGCGGAGGGGCGTCTGACCGTCTCCCACAGGGAAGGCCACCGGCGTGGCGTCGGAGCGCCGAACAGGCGATCGAGGCGGAGGTCCGCGTGGGTGGGCCCGGTCCACAGCCAGAGGGCGAGCGCGGCGCACAGTGCGGCGATAACGATCAACGACTTGATTCCAATCTTCGACATGGGTTTTGACGAGCGCGGGAGGGACTGAGAACTCGGACGGCCCGCCGCACGAGCCCGGCAGCCCGCCTCAACCAGCTCTGGTGACCCCGCCAAAACCAGCCGAGCTGCCCCGGTGGCCGAGCGGCGAAATCAGCGAGGTGAAGCCCTGGACGAGATCAAGGAACGCACCCGATCTCGCCGAAAGCCGTGGCCGGACCAAGCGGCACATCCCAAGGCGGCCTGCACGTCACCGCTCCGGCGACAGGGCGGTGCGGGTGAGAAGGGCCGTGTAGCCGGGGCCTCTCCGCGCCCGGCCGTCCAGGTCGAACGTCAGCGCCGACTCCGCCTCCACGAACCCCGAAGCGCTCCGTGACAGCAGGCACACCTCCGAGACCAGCCGCCTGCCGTCGGAGCGCCGCCGCGACAGATGGACCACCACGTCGAGCGCCGCGGCCAGCTGGCTGTGGACGGCCTCACGGCTGAGGCCCGCCGCGCACGCCAGCGCCTCGAGCCGGGGAGGCACGTCGGCCGCGGTATTGGCGTGGAGGGTGCCGCAGCCGCCCTCGTGCCCCGTGTTCAGGGCGGCCAGGAGGTCGACGACCTCCGCGCCTCGGACCTCTCCCACCACCAGCCGGTCGGGCCGCATGCGCAGCGCCTGCCGTACGAGGTCGCGGAGGCCGACGCCACCGGCTCCCTCCAGGTTGGCGGGGCGTGTCTCCAGCCGGACCACGTGGGGGTGGAGCGGGCGCAGCTCGGCGGAGTCTTCGACGAGGAGGAGGCGTTCGCCCTCGTCGGCCAGGGAGAGCAGGGCGCTCAGCAGGGTGGTCTTGCCGGTGCCCGTGCCGCCGGTGACCAGGAAGGCCAGCCTGGCCTCGACCACGGCGGACAGGACGGCGACCGCCTCGGGAGGGACGGTGCCCGCGGCGACCAGGTCGGGGAGGGTGAACGTACGGCGGGGCGGCAGCCGCAGCGACACGCACGTGCCCTCGGAGGCGATGGGCGGCAGGACGGCGTGCAGGCGCACCCCACCGGTCAGCCGCGCGTCGACGTGCGGGGAGGCGTCGTCGAGCCGGCGGCCCGCTGAGGCGGCGAGGCGCTGGGCCAGGCGGCGGACCGCGCCGTCGTCGGGGAAGGTGACCGTGGTGCGGCGCAGTCCTCGCCCGTCGTCGATCCACACCTCGCGCGGCCCGTTGACCAGGACGTCGGTGACGTCGGGCGCTGCCAGCAGCGGTTCGAGCGGCCCCGCGCCGATGAGGTCGGCGCACAGGGCGCGAGCCACGGCCAGGATCTCGGCGTCGCCGTACACCGATTTCTCCGCCCTGAGCGCGACCGCGACCTGGGCGGCGCTCGGCTCCACGCCCGCCCGCGCCAGCCTCACCCTGACCGCCTCGACCAGGTCCTTGGAGACGCCGTTCATGCGGCCATGAGGTCGGTCAGGAGCGTGGCGCAGAAGTGGCCGAGCACCGAGCGGCGGTCGATGAGGGTCAGATCGCCCTTGTTGAGCGCGGCGGCCAGGCGCGGCTGGTCGGCGAGGTGACCGGCGCAGGGCAGGTCGAGCGAGGCGGCCACGACCGACTCCTCCAGCACCCCCGGCCTCAGGACCATGCCGACCGCGCCCGTGTGGCGGCGGATCTCACCGAGCACCTGCGCCGCGGCCAGGACGCCGCGGACGTCGGCGGTGACCAGCAGGAGCGTGGACGAGGCGCGGCTCAGCGCCTCGGCCGCGGCGGCGTCGACGTGACGGGGAAGGTCGACGACCACGAGGTCGAAGCCGCGTCTGCCCGCCTCGAGCACCGAGCGCATCGCTCCGGGTGGGATCGCCTCCACCTCACCCCTGTGGAAGGCGAGGACGGTCAGCTCGCCGAAGGCGGGAAGCGCGGCCTGCAGGGCCGCCGAGCTCACCCGCCCTTCGCGCGAGACGAAGTCGGCCCATCTGGCGCCCTTGGCCTCCTCCTGCCCGAGCAGGACGTCGATGCCGCCGCCGAGGGGGTCGGCGTCGACCAGCAGCGTGCGGAGCTTGCGCCGCGAGGCCGCCAGCGCGAGGCAGGCCGACAGCAGGCTGGCGCCCGCGCCTCCGTTGCCGCCCACGACGCCGACCACGACCCCTGCCCTCGGGGACGGCTCCAGCGCGTCAGCGAACTCCTCGACCAGCCGCAACTCCCCCTCGGGCAACTCGACGACGCCCTGGGCGCCCACGGCGACGCATCGCCGCCAGCTGTCGGGATCGCCGCCCTGCCTGGTGGCCAGGAAGACCTTCGGCCTGCCCGGCGGCCCTGAGGCGGCCACGGCGTCGGCCAGGTCGTCGCCGACCACCACGATCGGCGCGTGCGACCAGTAGGGGCGGGCGAGGGCGGGTGCGTGGGCGACGTCGAGCTGGGAGCCTGCGGCCGCGGCGACGCGCACCAGATCGTCGAGCAGGTCGCCGTCGTCGGTGATGGCCAGAGGTCGGGTCATTGCTGCCTCCTCGGGGTGGGAGGCACAGCATGGGGGAGGAGCCGACGGGCGCGAGCTACCGAACGAGGTTCTGTGGATAAAAAGCGGCGACCCCCGCCGGGGGGGAGAGCGGGGGTCGCCTGACCGGTCCGGCTCCGGGGGGGTAGAGCCGGGCCCGTTTCAGAAGAAAGCTTTCATCACTTAACCAGAGCATGGCAAGGGAGTTGCAAAGCTATCCCGTGCACAGTCACTCCAGTATCGGGAGATACCCCCGTATGCTGCCCGATCAACTCGAGTTTCGTCGAGGAGTAATCTCCAATTTTCGCTAGTTTTTTTGGTGCGTAGTTGCACGACTACTGACCGCGAGATCACTCTGCGTGATCACATGAGCGGGGTAAAGGTCTTGAACAGAGGGGTTCCCATGAGGCGGAAACAGACGTAGAAAGGTCTCACGGACCTAGTGTCCGGGTACGTCAGCCGGGCACCCACGCGCGACCAGCCGCGGGAGGCGCGTCGAGACGGGCTTGACCCGGTCCGACGAATACAGTTGCACGCTTGGTAACCCGGTGTGACGTGCCGGCAGACGGCGTCTCATTTGTGGGACGCCGTCCGCTATGCCCGCTGCATGGCCTCGCAGATGGCGGTCGTCTCCCTGACCCCGAGTGTCACCGCCGAGGCACACTGCCGTACCCAGGCCGCGACCCCCTCGCCTGTGCCCTGCAGATATGCCCGCAGCCCCTCGGCGTACGGAAGCTCCAGGTGGCCCACCTCGACCGGGACCAGCGACTTGGGGTCGAGGCCGTACTCCACGAGCGTGAGACGCTCGGCCGCCCTCGCGACGACGCCGTCGGCGATCCCGAAGGGACGCAGAACGGCGAGTTCGGCGTGCACGACGGCGGCCAGCACCAGCGCGGGCGCCTTCGTCTGGCCGGTGACCAGCGTGAACAGCGCGTCCATGCGAGCGGCGGTCTGCTCGGCGGTAGGAGCGGGGCCGAGCGCGAGAGGGTCGGCCGCGGCGGCGCCCGTGCGAGGCCGTCCGATGTCGGCCTCGTCGGCCAGGCCCACGGCGGCCAGCGTGTGCACCCTCGCCAGCACCTGTCTCGGGGTGCTCCGCCACGTGGAGCCGAGTCTTCCCAGCTCGGCCGAGGCACGAAGGGCGCCCTGGACCACGGGCGAGGAGACCTCTCCCCTGCGCAGGGCGTCGAGCGGCACGTCCTCCCCCGCCAGCGCGGCCGACGCGCGCGCCCCGCGCAGCGCGGCCTCGGCCGACACCTCGGGGCTACGGCGGCGCAGCACGCGATGCCGGTACAGGCGGTCGACGGCCTCACGGGCCTCTTCGACCGCTTCTGGCACTCCAGGAAGTCCGGCAATGACAGCCAATGGGTCACTCACAGGTTCCGACCTTACCGGCCGGTAGCCCTCTTTTAGGACGGGGCCCAATTGGCCCGTTCCATATTTGTGGGATTTCAGGATTACAACGGTTTAATAGCAGTTGTCAGCACTCCGGGTCATCAGGAGACGGTTGGTACAGACCTGTCTAGACCTCTTGTGGTGAGCCCTGGTGGCCTGGTGAAGTGGGACAGCAAGACTCAATCTGGCCATATGAAGGAGCATGAAGTGGCCCCGGAGACCCCTGGCACCGAGCCTCAGGCGCTGTCGAACCTGTTGCAGGAGAACCGCCGGTTCGAACCACCGGCGGCCCTGGCCGCGGCTGCGAACGTGACCGCCGCCGCCTACACCGAGGCCGAGGCGGACCGCCTGGCGTTCTGGGAGCGCGCGGCGGACCGGCTGACCTGGGCCAAGCGCTGGGACACCACTCTTGAGTGGAACCCGCCGTTCGCCAAGTGGTTCGTCGGCGGCCGGCTCAACATCGCCTACAACTGCGTCGACAGGCACGTCGAGGCGGGCAACGGCGACAAGGTCGCCTACTTCTGGGAGGGCGAGCCCGAGGGCGACAGCCGTACGCTCACCTATGCCGACCTCCAGCGCGAGGTCAACAAGGCCGCCAACGCGCTCACCGAGCTGGGTGTGGGCAAGGGCGACCGCGTGGCGATCTACATGCCGATGATCCCCGAGCTGCCGATCTCGATGCTGGCCTGCGCCCGCCTCGGCGCCATCCACTCGGTGGTGTTCGGCGGCTTCTCCGCCGCCGCGCTGCAGAGCCGCATCGAGGACGCCGACGCCAAGCTGGTCATCACCGCCGACGGCGGCTACCGTCGCGGCGCGCCTTCCGCGCTCAAGCCCACGGTGGACGAGGCCGTCGCGCAGACCCCAGGCGTCGAGCACGTGCTCGTCGTCCGCAGGACCGGGCAGGAGGTCGCGGCCCAGGAGCGCGACGTGTGGTGGCACGACGTGGTCGAGCGCCAGAGCGACCAGCACGAGGCGCAGCCGCACGACGCCGAGGACCCGCTCTACATCCTCTACACCAGCGGCACCACGGGGAAGCCGAAGGGCATCCTGCACACCGGCGGTGGCTACCTGACCCAGACGGCGTGGACCCACGACGCGGTCTTCGACCTCAAGCCCGACAGCGACATCTACTGGTGCACCGCCGACATCGGCTGGGTGACGGGGCACTCCTACATCGTCTACGGCCCGCTCGCCAACGGCGCGACCAGCGTCATCTACGAGGGCACGCCCGACACCCCGCACCGCGGCCGGTTCTGGGAGATCGTCCAGAAGTACAAGGTCACGATCCTCTACACCGCGCCCACCGCGATCCGCACGTTCATGAAGTGGGGCGACGACATCCCCGCGAAGTTCGACATGTCGTCCCTGCGCGTCCTCGGCTCGGTCGGCGAGCCGATCAACCCCGAGGCGTACGTCTGGTACCGCGAGCACATCGGCGGTGAGCGCTGCCCGGTCGTGGACACCTGGTGGCAGACCGAGACCGGCGCCATCATGATCAGCCCGCTGCCCGGCGTGACCGCGGCCAAGCCAGGCGCGGCGATGCGCCCGCTGCCGGGCATCACCGCGGACGTCGTCGACGACCAGGGCAACAGCGTGCCGAACGGCGGCGGTGGCTTCCTCGTGGTCCGCGACCCGTGGCCGTCGATGCTGCGCACGATCTGGGGTGACGACCAGCGTTACATCGACACCTACTGGTCCCGTTTCGAGGGGATGTACTTCCCCGGCGACGGCGCCAAGAAGGACCAGGACGGCGACCTGTGGCTGCTCGGCCGCGTCGACGACGTCATGCTCGTCTCCGGCCACAACATCTCGACCACCGAGGTGGAGTCGGCGCTCGTCTCGCACCCGAAGGTCGCCGAGGCGGCCGTCGTGGGCGCCACCGACCCGGTGACGGGACAGGCAATCGTGTCCTTCGTGATCCTGCGCGGCAGCGCGGAGGAGGGCGCGGACATCGCCACCGAGCTGCGCAACCATGTGGCCAAGGCGCTCGGTCCCATCGCGAAGCCGCGCCAGATCCTGGTCGTTCCCGAGCTGCCGAAGACGCGGTCGGGGAAGATCATGCGGCGGTTGCTGCGTGACGTGGCGGAGAACCGGAGCGTGGGCGACGTCACCACGCTGGCCGACAGCACGGTGATGAACCTCATCTCCGAGAAGCTGCCCAGCGCGAAGTCCGACGACTGACGAGCTCCATCCGAAGGGCCGGAGGTTTCCTCCGGCCCTTCGGCATGCCAGGAGGTGGGCACGGGGCCGGGGCCCACAGGCGGCCCCACCGGCGCGAACGTGGCTGAGGTCCTTCAAAACGCGGGGTACGGCAAGCGGGGCTGAGGTTCTTCGGAGACGCGCGGGCAAGAGGGCCAAGGGGCCAAGGGGCCAAGGGGCGGAAGATGTCGGAAATGGGTCGGTACGGGTGCGGTCGGTGGTGTCAGGAGGCGTCTGGGTAGGATCTCGCGCAGGTGTGCCGGGAAGTCTGGTCGGCGGGGGAACGATCGACGTATCCGTACACCAAGGGAGATCACCGTGCGCCGAGCCGCCGAAGTATGGCCGCTCCGACCGACCGTCCGTTACGCCCGAACCCTGGCCGAGGCGCTGCGCACGGAGACCATCGGCGGCATCGTCATGCTGCTCGCCACCATGGCCGCCCTCGTCTGGGCCAACGTCTCGATCGACTCCTACGAGGCCCTCCGCACCGCCGGGTTCGGCCCCGAGAGCCTCCATCTGAACCTGGAGCTCTACAAGTGGGCCCAGAACGGCCTGCTGACGATCTTCTTCTTCGTCGCGGGTCTGGAGGTGAAGGAGGAGTTCGTCCACGGCGAGCTCGCCAACCTGCGCAAGGCCGCGCTCCCGATCATCGCCGCCATCGCGGGCATGGTCGTTCCCGCCCTGGTCTACCTGGCCGTCAGCTGGGGAGCCGAGGACGCGAGCAGGGGCTGGGCCATCCCGACGGCCACCGACATCGCCTTCGCCCTGGCCGTGCTGGCCGTGACCGCCAGCGCGATGCCCGCGGCGCTGAGGGCCTTCCTGCTCACCTGCGCCGTCGTCGACGACCTGGGCGCGATCACGATCATCGCGCTCTTCTACACCGATCATCTCGACGTGGTCATGCTGCTCGTGGGCGCGGCCCTGATCGCGCTCTACGGCCTGCTCCAGCGCAGGGGGGTCAGGAGCCTGTGGGCCTACCTGCCGCTCGCCGTACTCGCCTGGTACTTCGTCGAGGTCAGCGGCGTGCACGCGACGGTGGCGGGCGTCGCGCTCGGCCTGCTGACCAGGGTCACCACCAACGCGGGCGAGGACAGCTCCCCCGCCGAACGCGCCGACCACTACGTGAGGCCGATCTCAGCGGGTTTCGCGGTGCCGGTCTTCGCGTTCCTGTCGGCCGGTGTGCGGCTCGACGGCGACAGCCTGAGCGTGATCTTCAGTGATCGGGTAGTCCTGGGAGTGATGGCCGGACTGGTCATCGGTAAGTTCCTGGGAGTGTTCGGCGGCGCGTGGCTCGCGGTACGGCTCGGCCTGGCCAGGCTGTCGGAGGAGTTGCACTGGAGGGACATGGCGGCGGTCTCGGCGCTCGGCGGCATCGGATTCACGGTGTCGCTGCTCATCGGCGACCTCGCGTTCGGCGCTGATCAGGAGAGAGCCACCGCCGTGACGACGGGAGTCCTCGCGGCCAGCCTCGCGGCCTCGATGCTGGCGGCGGTTCTCCTGCACGTCCGGGTGCGTAAGCGTCGCAATGGACTGGATGATGTTTGACACGGGCACCTGGCCCCGATAGGAGACGTTCATGCCGCAGACTTCCGAGGAAGAATCCCTTGGTGCGCTCGTCGCCCAGGCGAGCAACCACATCTCCACGCTGGTCCGCTCGGAGATCGAGCTGGCCAAGGCCGAGCTCAGGTTCGACGCCAAGCGGGTCGGCACCGCCGCGGGGCTGTTCGCGGCGGCGGCCTTCATGGCCCACCTGTGCCTGATCCTGGCCTCCTTCGCGATCGCGTACGTGCTCGTGGAGGTCGGCCTGCCCCAGTGGCTGGCGTTCACGATCGTGACAGTGTTCTACCTGCTGGTCGCGGCCCTGCTGGTCTTCCTGGGGACTCGCAGGCTGAAGGGGCTGGCGGCGATGAAGCGCACGACCAGGTCGCTGAAGGGCCTGAAGGAGATCGCCACACCAGAGGGCGAGCTGGTGAAACCCGATGCCTGACGAGAGCTTCGTCCACCTGGACGGGCCGTGGACGCATCGCAGCGTCCACGCCGGCGGCACCCGCTTCCACATCGTGGAAGCGGGTGAAGGGCCGCTCGTCCTGCTGCTGCACGGCTTCCCCCAGTTCTGGTGGACGTGGCGGCACCAGCTGGCGAGCCTGCCCGAGGCCGGCTACCGCGCCGTCGCCGTCGACCTGCGCGGTTACGGCGGCAGCGACAAGCCGCCGCGCGGCTACGACCTGCCCACGCTGGCGGGCGACGCCACGGGCCTGATCCGCGCTCTCGGCGAGACGGGCGCGATCGTCGTCGGCCACGACTGGGGCGGGCTGCTGGCCTGGACGATGGCCGTGACCGACCCCAAGACCGTGCACCGCCTGGTCGCGGTGTCGGCACCGCACCCGCGGCGCCTGCGCGGAGCGCTGCTGACCGACCCGTTCGGCCAGCTCAGGGCCAGCGGCTACACCCTCGGCTTCCAGCTGCCGTTCCTGCCCGAACGGCGCCTGACGCGCGACGACGGCAAGCTGGTCGGGCAACTGCTCGACGACTGGTCGCGTCCTGGCTGGCCCGAGCAGGACACCGCGCACGTCTACCGTGAGGCCTTCGGCATCCCCACCGTCGCCCACTGCGCGCTGGAGTACCACCGCTGGTTCGCCCGCTCCCAGGTGCGTCCCGACGGCCTGCGTTACGCCCGCGCCATGCGCACCGAGGTCGAGGCGCCCACCCTGCAGCTGCACGGCGCGCTCGACCGGTGCATCCTGCCGCGCACCGCGCAGGGCTCCAGCCGCTACGTGGCCGCGCCCTACCGGTGGCGGCTGCTCGAGGGCACGGGGCACTTCCCGCACGAGGAGGCGCCCGAGATGTTCGACGCCGAGCTGCTGTCGTGGCTGGCCGACCCCGAGCCCGACCGATGAGGGACAGGGACCCCCAGGGCCGCCCGCGCAACGCCAGACCGCGCGACGAGTACGGCAGGCCGCTCCCGCACGGCGCCGAGGGCGTCGAGCGCGTCCCCGACGACTACGCGCCCAGCGCCGAGCAGGCCATGACCGACGCCATGGCCTTCCTGCGCGACCACAGGCCCTTCCACGCGCACGAGATCTTCGAGGGCAGGTGGAAGTGCGCCCCCGAGCAGGAGCGGGAGCTGTGGCAGGGGCTCGCCCAGATCTGCGTGGGCCTCACCCACCTGCAGCGGGGCAACGGGCGAGGCGCGCTCACGCTGCTCGCCCGCGGCGCCGCCAGGATCCAGAGGTACGGCACGCCGTACGAGGAGGTGGCGGGGGTGGCGCTGGCGCTGCGGGAGGACAGCGACCCCGCGGCGGCGATCGACGCCGTCGCCGCCGCGCTGTAGCTAGTCGCAGTCCATGGTGTCGGCCGGGGTCGTGTCGTTCTTGCCCTTGACGGCGTCGGGCCTGACCTCGGCCGCCGTCAGCACGTAGCCGGTCTCGGCCTGGTTGGTGGCCGCGGCGAAGATGACGCCGAACACGTTGCCGTCGACGGTCAGCAGCGGACCGCCCGAGTTGCCGGGGAGCACCTTGCCGCGGATCGCGTAGACCTCGCGCTCGACCTCGCTGCTGCGGTAGATGTCGGGGCCCTTGGCGTTCTGCTTGACCCTGATGCGCGCGCCCTCGGCGGTGAAGCCCTGGCCCTTGGGGAAGCCCGCGATGATCGCGTTGTCGTTCTTCTCCGCGGTGCCGTCGAAGGCGAGCGGCCTGATGCCGAGGTTCGGCACGTAGAGGATGGCGATGTCGCGCTTGGGGTTGTAGACCACGACCTCGGCCTCGAGCGACCTGTTGTCCTGGGTGGTGACGCGCAGGTCTCTGGTGACGCCCGCGACGACGTGCGCGTTGGTCATGATGCGGTCGACCTCGTAGACGAAGCCGGTGCCCTCGATGCGCTTGCTGCAGCTCGGCGCGGTGCCCTGGACCTTGACGATGGCCCGCTGGGCCCGCTGCAGCTTCGGCCCCTGCAGTTGGCTGCGCGGGGCGGGCGGCGGCACGTCGACGAAGGGCCCGTTGGCGATGGCGTCGAAGACGGGAGGGAACTCCGACCTGTCGATGAACTCCTTGAACGGCCGCTGCCACTCGCGCGTGGCGTCGGGCACCATCTCGTCGACGGCGTTGAGCAGCAGGGAGTCCTTGACCTGGGTGCTGAGCACGGGGAAGGGGGCCGAGACGACGAGCGAGCCGATGAGCCAGGCGATGACCAGCACCGACAGCGCGCTGGCGAACGTGCCGCCGACCGCGTCGGCGACCCTGGCGGGCTCCCACGTGACGTGGGAGCGGACCACCGCGCCGATGGTGGAGGAGGCGAACTGGCCGATGGTGGCGGCGAGGAAGACGATGACGATGGCCAGCAGCGCCTGCTCGGTCTCCCCCTCGACCACGGCCTTGGCGATCGGCGGCGCGATGACGACCCCGAGCAGGGCCCCGCCGATGAACCCGACGAAACTGAGGGCGCCGATGATGAAACCCTGGCGGTAGCCCGAGATGCCGAAGGCGATCACGAGGCCGATCAGTATGAGGTCGAGCAGATCACCGCGCACAGATTCAAAGGTATCCACCGGGACGGTCAAGCGTGCGCGTCTTCCGCTACGACCGGCCCGGAAGCGGAAATACCCTGTAAATGATGCGTGATCTCATCGAGGCGGCACTCGGCGACACCGATCCGGGCGGGCCTGTCCGCTGGCAGGTGATCTCCACGCTACAAGAGCGAGGCGATCTGGAGACCTTCACCGAGGCCAGACGGCTGTGCGCGGGCCGGCAGGTCTCCGAGCGCCTGTTGGGCATCGACATCATGGGCCAGCTGGCCACCTTCAAGGACAGGGCGCTGCCGGTGCTGCGCTTCCTGGCCGCCAGCGAGGACGACGCCATGGTGCTCTTCTCCGTGCTGATCGCCTTCGGCCATCTCGGCGACCCTCGCTCGCTGCCCTCGGTGATCGAGCTGTCGGCCCACCAGGACGCCAGGGTGAGGTACGGCGCCGCCTACGCGCTGCCCAACGTGTGCGGCCGTCCACCCGACGCCGCCGGGCTCGCGGCCCTTCGCGCGCTCATGCGCGACAGCGACGACGACGTGGCCGACTGGGCGACGCTCGGGCTCGCGCTAGCCACGGGCAGCCAGGTCGAGGACGTCGGGCGGTAGGTCCTCCACCCTGTCTGTGTCCCAGGGGCGCTCCAGGCCGCCCTCACGCAGCACCGCGTCGAGCACCATCGCGGTGAACCCCCACACGAGGAGCCCGCGCACCTTGAAGGCGGGGCCCCTGTGTCCTGTCGGGGTGCGCAGGACGATCCTGTTGGCAGGGTCGACCAGCTCGGCGATCGGCACCCGCTCCACCGAATCGACCTCGTCGGGAGCCGCGGCGTAGACCGCGACAGGGGTGTGCCACCAGCCGATGACGGGGGTGACCCTGTTGTCGCTGTGCCAGACGAACAGCTCGGGGAGCGTGCAGAGCACCTTGACCCCCGCGGGGTCGATCCCCGTCTCCTCCTCCGCCTCCCTCAGCGCCGCGCCCACCGGCCCGTCGTCCTCGGGGTCGACGCCGCCACCGGGGAAGGCGGGCTGCCCCGCGTGCCTGCGGCCCCGGGAGCTGCGCTGGATGAGGAGCAGGTCGGGGCCGTCGGGTCCCTCGCCGAACAGCATCAGCACCGCGGCTCGCCTGCCGCCGCGCGCGGGCGGGCGCAGGCCATGGGGGACGGGGGTGTGGACGGCTCGGGCGGCCAGCCTGTCCAGCCATTCGGGGACGTCGATCACGTCAGACTCCAACACCTCGCGCCTCTCTGGACTTCCCGCGCCCGGCCATGACACCTACGAGTATCACTACGAGAAGGGGCCAGGCCTGACGAGCTTGGCCGCCTTGGCCGCCTCGGTGGGGCCGGTGCCGTACGAGGGGCACAGCGCCGCCAGGGGGCACACCCCGCAGGCGGGGGTGCGGGCGTGGCAGATGCGCCTGCCGTGCCAGATCACCCTGTGCGAGAAGACGGTCCACTCGCGCTTGGGTATCAACTCACCCACCACCCGCTCGATCTTCACGGGGTCGGTCTCGTCGGTCCAGCCGAAGCGACGGACCAGACGCTGGAAGTGCGTGTCGACGGTGAGCCCCGGCACGCCGAAGGCGTTGCCGAGCACCACGTTGGCGGTCTTGCGGCCCACGCCCGGCAGGGCGACCAGGTCGGTGAGGCGGCGCGGCACCACGCCGCCGTGCTTGGCGGAGACCGCCTGGGCCATGCCGATGATGCTGTTGGTCTTGGCCCTGAAGAAGCCCGTGGACTTGATGATCCCCTCCATCTCGGAGGGGTCGGCCGCCGCGTAGTCCTCGACGGTGGGGTATTTCGCGAACAGCGTGGGGGTGACCATGTTGACGCGCTTGTCGGTGCACTGGGCCGACAGGATCGTGGCGACCAGCAACTCGAGGGGGTTGGTGAAGTCGAGTTCACAGTGCGCGTCGGGGTAGGTCTCGGCGAGGATCCTGTTCATCCGTCGCGCCCGCCGTACCAGCGCCAGCCGGGTCTCCATCCCGCAAGCGTATGGCCAGCGGCTTCGTGCCGGGGAAACGATCCGTTGAGTAACGCTTCAGTGGGTTCAGTCCGTAAACTCCCTCGAGGGAACTTCGTGGCGACCAGCAGGTGGCGTCCCCCTGAGCCTTTTTCGCATGGGTCACTCCCGACCTCTGCAGTGGGGTAGGTCACAATGGCTGCTGAGGAGGCAGAGTGAACACCGAAGACGTGCTGGGCAAGGCCCCCCTGTTCGCCGCGCTCGACCGCGAGAGCGCCGCCGCGCTGCGCACGAGCATCACCGAGGTTCAACTGTCCAAGGGACAGACCCTGTTCAGTGAGAACGAGACCGGTGACCGGCTCTACGTCGTTCTCGAAGGCAAGATCAAGCTGTCGCGCACAGCCCCTGACGGCCGCGAGAACCTGTTGAGCGTGCTCGGGCCGAGCGAGATGTTCGGCGAGCTGTCGCTGTTCGACCCACGTCCGCGTACGGCGACCGCCTCCGCGCTGACCGACGTCAGGCTGGCCGGGCTCGGCCACGACGACCTGCGGCCATGGCTGACCGGCCGCCCCGAGGTAGCGCTCCACCTGCTGCGCGCGCTGGCGCAGCGGCTGCGCCGCACCAACGACGTGCTGGCCGACCTGGTCTTCACCGACGTGCCTGGACGGGTGGCCAAGGCGCTGCTCGACCTGGCCGAGCGGTTCGGCACCAAGGCCGACGACGGCCTGCGCGTCCACCACGACCTGACCCAGGAGGAGCTGGCCCAGCTGGTCGGCGCCTCGAGGGAGACGGTCAACAAGGCGCTGGCCGACTTCGCTCAGCGCGGCTGGCTGCGCATCGAGGCCAAGGCCGTGGTCATCCTCGACATGGAGCGGCTCTACAACCGGTCCAGGTAGTCGAGCTGGGCGCGCACGGACATCTCGGCGGCGAACCACAGGGCCCTGTCGAGGTCCGCGTAGACGATCTCCACGATCTCGCGCGGCGTCCTGGCGCCCGACGCCCTCGCCGCCCTGATCTGGTCGAGGCGCTCGCGCCTGTGCGCGATGTAGCCGTCGAGCGCGTGCAGGGGATCGGCGAGCGCGGGCCCGTGCCCCGGCAGCAGCGTCTCGGCGCCCAGCTCCTCGGCCGTGGCCCGCAGCAGGTCGAGCGTGCGCAGGTAGTCGGCCAGGTTCCCGTCGGGCGCGATGACCGTGGTGCCCCTGCCGAGGACGGTGTCGCCGGTGAGCATGGCCAGGTCGGCGGGCAGCCAGAAGCACAGGGAGTCGAAGGAGTGGCCCGGCGTGGCGTACACCCTCAGCTCCAGGCCGCCGACCTCGATCACGTCGCCGCCCGCCAGCCCTTCGCCGCCCAGTCTGTGCTCGGGGTCGAGCGCCCGCACGGGCGCTCCGACCAGCTCGGCGAAGCGCTTGGCGCCGCCGCTGTGGTCGTGGTGGCCGTGCGTGAGCAGGATCTGGGTGACCCTGCGCTGCCCCAGATGCCGGACGACCCGCTGGAGGTGCGCCTCGTCGTCGGGGCCTGGGTCGACGACGACCACCTCGTGCGTGCCGATCACCCAGGTGTTGGTCCCTTCGAGCGTCATCTCCGAAGGGTTGGGCGCCAGCAGGTTCTCCGCGTGGTCGGTGCGGATGCCGTCAGGACCCGCCAGCGGGATGTGAAGGCCGCTCATGCCATCAACCGCATCTCTCCGTCGATCTCCACCGCTCTGGGCATGATGCGGACGATCTCCCGCTCCGCCGCCATGACCTCGCCGACGCTTCCGTAGGCCGCGAGCTCGGTGAGCGTGCGGTGGGTAGGCGGCATCAGGAAGAACTGCCCGCCCAGGGCCTCGGCGGGACGCTGCCACACCACCTTGTCCGCCTCGCCGCCCACGTCACGGGTGCGCTGCCCCTCGGGGAGCACCGCGACGAAGAAGCGGGTGTCGAACCTCTTGTGCTCGATCTCGGGCGTGATCCAGTGCGCCCACGGCTTGAGCAGGTCGGAGCGGAGCACCAGGCCCCGCTTGCCGAGGAAGTCGGCGAAGGCCAGGCTCCTGTCGATCAACGCGACCCTGTCGGCCTCCCAGTCGTCGCCCGTGGTGTCGGCGACGACCGTGTCCTCTCCCTGCCCCGCCAGGAGCACCCCCGACTCCTCGAAGGTCTCCCGTACGGCGGCGCACACCAGGCCCCTGGCGGTCTTCTCGTCGGCGTTGAACACCTCGCCCCACTTCTTGGGCGAGGGTCCCGCCCACGCGACCGCCTGGTCGGTGTCGCGCGGGTCGACCGAGCCGCCGGGGAAGACGTACGCGCCGGCGGCGAAGGCCATGCTCGCCTTGCGTCTGAGGAGGTAGACCTGCGGTCCGCGAGCACCGTCGCGCAGGATCACCACCGTGGCGGCGTCCCTCGCGGGGACCGGCTGGAGCCGTCCCGCCAGGATGTCTCGTGCTCGCTGGCCGAACTCGCCCGGCAGCGGGATGCCGTTGTCCACATGACCTCCTCTAGAACATCACTCGGTTATACCTCCGCGATCAGCTCGACCTCCACCGGGGCGTCCAGCGGAAGCACGCTGACGCCCACCGCGCTGCGGGCGTGCACGCCGAGGTCGCCGAGCACGTCCCTGAGCAGCTCGCTGGCGCCGTTGCCGACCTGGGGCTGGGCGGTGAAGTCGGGCGTGCTGGCGACGAAGACGACGACCTTGACGATCCTCTTGATCTTCGACAGGTCGCCGATCTGCGACTTGACCGCCGCCAGCGCGTTGAGCGCGCAGATCCTGGCCAGGTCGCGGGCCTCCTCGAGGCTGACCTCCGCGCCGACCTTGCCGGTCTGGGCCAGCTTGCCGTCGACCATCGGGACCTGGCCCGAGGTGTAGATGTGGTCACCGCTGCGCACGGCGGGGACGTAGGCCGCCAGCGGGGCCACGACCTCGGGCAGCGTCAGGCCGAGCTCGGCCAGCTTCTCCTCGGGGGTCATGCCTTCTCCCTCTTGAAGTAGGCGACCAGGCCCTGGCCGTCGGGCCCCTGCACGATCTGGACCAGCTCCCAGCCGTCGGCGCCGAAGTTGTCGAGGATCATCTTGGTGTTGTGGATCAGCACCGGAGCGGTGAGGTACTCCCATTTCTTCATGAGGGCCAGCGTAGTGACCCCCGCGCCGAAGCCGCCTCCGCAGGCCGGACGACGTCCCCGCAGAAACGTCCGCCTCCCCACGCCCCTCAGGCACCGGCGCAGGCGGGCCCGCTGTGAGCAATCTCAAAGAGGCACACAAGTAACCGTTCGGTAGCCTGGCAGATGTGACGGCAAGGGACACCGATTGGGACGGCGTGCGGCTCCACGTCGTGACCGGCAAGGGCGGCACGGGCAAGACGACGGTGGCCGCCTCGCTCGCCCTCGCGTTGGCCTCGGGCGGTCGCAAGGTCCTCCTCGTCGAGGTGGAGGGCAGGCAGGGCATCGCGCAGATCTTCGACCTGCCGCCGCTGCCGTACGAGGAGCGCAAGATCGCCGTCGCTCCCGGAGGGGGCGACGTCTACGCGCTGGCCATCGATCCTGAAGAGGCCATGCTCGAGTACCTCGAGATGTTCTACGGCATGCGCCGCGCCGGTCGCACGCTCGCCAAGATGGGCATCGTCGACTTCGCCACCACCGTGGCGCCCGGCTTCCGCGACGTGCTGGTCACCGGCAAGACCACCGAGGCGGTACGGCGGCGCGGCAAGAACGGCCGGCGCGTCTACGACGCCGTCGTGCTCGACGCCCCTCCGACCGGCCGCGTCAGCCGCTTCCTCAACGTGACGCAGGAGGTGGCCGGCCTGGCGAGGGTCGGCCCGATCAAGAACCACTCGGATCTCGTGAGCGGGGTGGTGAAGTCGCCCGAAACGGCTGTCCACTTCGTGACGGTTCTGGAGGAGATGCCGGTTCAGGAAACGCTCGACGGCATTGCCGAATTGCGTTCGGCCGGTCTTCCCGCGGGCGGAATCTTCATCAACATGGTCCGTGAATCACTGCTTCCACAGGCGACACTTGACTCCGCTGTCAAGGGCGGATTCGACGCGGGCGAGATCGCGCTCGGCCTCAAGGCGGCCGGCCTGGCCGACGGCGCGGGCGACGCCTCGGCCGTGGCCGACGCCCTGGCGGCGGAGGTCGTGGAGCACGCCCGCCGTACCGAGCTCGAGAAGACCGAGCGGGCCGCGCTGATGACGGCGGCGCTGCCCCGCTACGAGCTTCCGCTGCTGGCCGACGGGGTCGACCTCACAGGGCTGTACGAGCTGGCCGAGACCATCGGCGCCAAGGGAGCGGCATGACCAGGGTTCCGCCCGTCCTCGACGTCGACGCGATCCTCGACGACAGGGGCACCCGCATCGTGGTCTGCTGCGGCTCCGGCGGCGTGGGCAAGACCACGACCGCCGCGGCGCTCGGGCTGCGCGCGGCCGAGCGGGGGCGCAGCGCGGTCGTGCTGACCGTCGACCCGGCCCGCAGGCTGGCCCAGTCGATGGGCCTGACCGAGCTGGACAACACCCCCCGCCTGGTGCACTCCTCGGGCGAGGGCCAGCTGTTCGCGATGATGCTCGACATGAAGCGGACCTTCGACGAGATCATCGAGGCGCACGCCGATCCCGAACGGGCCCGCCAGATCCTGACCAACCCCTTCTACCAGTCGCTCAGCTCCAGCTTCGCCGGCACGCAGGAGTACATGGCGATGGAGAAGCTCGGCCAGCTGCGCCGCTCGGACGAGTGGGACCTGATCATCGTCGACACGCCGCCCTCGCGCTCGGCCCTCGACTTCCTCGACGCCCCCGAACGGCTCGGCCGCTTCCTCGACGGTCGCTTCATCAGGCTGCTGATGGCTCCTGCCAAGGCAGGAGGGCGCAGCGCGTTCAAACTGCTCAACGCGGGGTTCGGGCTCGTCGCCGGCGCGATGACCAAGCTGCTCGGCGCGCAGGTGATCAAGGACCTGCAGACGTTCGTCTCCGCGCTCGACGCGGTCTTCGGCGGCTTCAGGCAGCGCGCCGAGATGACCTACAAGCTGCTGCAGGCGCCCGGCACGGCCTTCGTGGTCGTCGCGGCGCCCGAGCGCGACGCGATGCGCGAGGCCTCGTACTTCGTTGAGAGGCTCGCTGAGGAGCGCATGCCGCTGGCGGGGCTCGTGGTCAACAGAGTGCACCTGTCGCCCGCAGCGGCGCTCTCAGCGGCGCGCAGCGCCGCCGCAGCCGAGGAGCTGGAGACGAAGGGCGAGCACGAGCTGACCGCCGCCGTGTTGCGGCTGCACGCCGGACGGATGCAGCTCGCCGCCCGTGAGCACCGCGAGCAGGAGCACTTCGTCTCGGCCCACCCCACGGTGCCAGTCGTCCAGGTTCCGGCCATGCCGCAGGATGTCCACGACCTCGCGGGTCTGCGCGAGATCGGGGAGCTGCTGGCCAGGACGTGAGCACGACGACACGGCCGGCGAGGTTCCGCCGGCCGTGCCGTCGAGACGTTCAGCCGGCGATCAGCTCGTTAGTCCGCTCGTACTCTTCCTTCGCGGACTCCAACAGCTCTCGCCATGAGTCCACATCGGGCCGCCGCCGTAGCAGCGCTCGCCGTTCCCGCTCCGTCATACCGCCCCACACCCCGAACTCGATGCGGTTGTCGAGCGCATCGGCGAGGCACTCGGTACGGACCGGGCATCCTCGGCAGATCAGCTTCGCCCTGTTCTGAGCGGCTCCCTGGACGAACAGCGCGTCCGGATCCGCACCCCGACAGGCGGCACGGGAGGTCCAATCCGTGATCCACATGTTTCGACCCCACTCCCCTTAGGTGGTCAGTCGTCATTTGGGGCCGACGGGCGCGGGCGCCGAGCCTCCGTATTCAGTTGCCGCAGTGGAGAAGTTACGCAACCAGACCTTCGGGCCGACAGACCCCGGCAGGACCAATTTCTCGGGAGATGCTTGACCGGGAATGACTAGTCACCCCTCCCAGTCAAGGCGAAATGGGCTCCGGTTACCGATTACGCCTCCCTTTCGACGTAGTCTTGGTTCCGTGCAAGCTCAGGGCAAAGACCGCTCGAACCCGTTCGTGAACGTCGTACGGCTGCTGGCCGCCGGCACCGCAGGCGGCGTGCTGACCGCTGCCATCGCCCTGCCCGCCGTGGGCGGCGTGGGCCTGACGGCCAAGTCGACGACGGAGTCGCTCTCCCTGCGACCCGAGCAGCTCGACGAGCCGCCGCTTCCTGAACGCACCGAGATCTTCGACTCCGAGGGCAAGCAGATCGCGCAGTTCTACTACCAGAACCGCGAGTCTGTGAAGATCGAACAGATCGCCCCCGTGATGCTCACGGCGATCATCTCGATCGAGGACTTCCGCTTCTACGAGCACGGCGCCATCGACATCGAGGGCACCGCCCGCGCCCTCGCCAAGAACGTCACAGGCGGCGGCGTGGTCCAGGGTGGCTCCTCGATCACCCAGCAGTACGTCAAGCTGGTGCAGTTCAACAAGGCCAAGACGAAGAAGGAGGCGATGGCGGCCATCGCGCCGACCGTCTCCCGAAAGCTCGACGAGCTGCGCTACGCCATGGCGATCGAGGCGAAGTACACCAAGAACCAGATCCTCGAGAAGTACCTCAACATCTCCTACTTCGGCGCGGGCGCCTACGGCATCCAGGCCGCGGCCAAGCGCTTCTTCGGCAAGCCGGCCGCCAAGCTCGACCTGTCCGAGGCCGCCACGCTGGCCGGAGCCGTGCAGAACCCGGTCCGCACCGACCCCACCCTGGGCAAGACCGCGAGAGACCAGCTGATCAACCGGCGCAACACCGTCCTCGACAGGATGGCCGAGCTCAAGAAGATCACCGTGGCCGAGGCGGCGGCGGCCAAGAAGGAGAAGCTGGGCTTCAAGGGCACCCAGATCCCCGGTGGCTGCGAGGAGAGCAAGTTCCCGTACTTCTGCCTCTACGTGAAGCACGAGATCCTCACCAACCCCGAGTTCGGCGCCACGCCTGACGACCGCGAGAAGCTGCTCCAGCGCGGCGGCCTGCGCGTCAAGACCACGCTCGACCCGAAGATGCAGAAGGCCGCCGAGCAGGCGATCGCCAAGCGCGTCAGCACCAAGGACAAGCCGGTCGCGGCCCAGGCCATGGTCGTGCCCGGCACGGGCGAGATCAAGGCGATGGCCGCCAGCCGCAAGTTCGGCGACAACAAGAAGAAGAACGAGACCCTGATCAACCTGGCCGCCGACGGCAAGCACGGCGGCGGCGTCGGCTTCCAGCAGGGCTCGACCGCCAAGGCGTTCACACTGGCCGCGGCGCTGGAGAACGGCTGGAAGATCGACGACGGAAACTCCACCGGCGCCTCCTACGACATCCCCACCAACGCGCAGTCGCCCTTCCGCGACTGCAAGGGCAACCGGGTCGGCGAGACGCACCAGGTGCGTAACTCCAGCGAGGGCGGCGGCGGCTTCAAGACGCTGCGCACCGGCACCGAGGGCTCGGTCAACACCTTCTTCATGAAGCTCGAGGAGGCCGTCGGCCTCTGCAAGGTCGTCAAGGTGGCCGAGAAGCTCGGCATCAAGCGCGCCGACGGCGGCAAGCTGCAGGAGGTCCCGACCTTCACCCTCGGCGTCAACGAGATGGACCCCGTGACCGTCTCCAACGCCTTCGCCGTCTTCGCCGCCCGCGGCGAGTACTGCAGGCCGATGGCCATCACCGAGATCCGCGACCGCAACGGCAAGGTCACCTCCTCCAAGCCCAAGTGCAAGCAGGTCATGGACGAGAAGGTCGCCGACGCGGTGAACGAGGTCATGTCCGGGGTCTTCACCAGGGGCACCATGACCGAGGTCGGCGGCATCGGCCGCGACGCGGCGGGCAAGACCGGCACCACCGACGGCTACACCGCCGCCTGGTTCGCCGGCTACACCCCCAACCTGGCCTCGGCCGTCAGCGTCGGCGACCCGCGCGGCGCCTTCGAGCACGACCTGACCAACGTGGTCATCGGCGGCCAGCACTACGGCTACGTCTACGGCGCCACCATCTCGGGCCGGATCTGGAAGGACTCGATGATCCAGGCGCTCAAGGGCGTCGAGGCCCCGTCCTTCACGCCGTACGACCGCGACCGCTTCGGCGGCTGCTCCAAGAGCTGCGCGCCCAAGCCGCCGAAGAAGGACAAGGACAGGGACAGGGACAGGGGCGACGGCCCGTGGGGCAACCCCGACGACGACGGCCCCCTGGACATCTGGGACACCGGCGAGGACAACGGCGGCCCGATCACCCCGGGACGCTGACCCTTCACACGCCGGAGGCCTGCGCGGGCCTCCGGCGTTGGTGTGTCACAGGGCCTGCCCGTCCACGTCACGGCGGGTCAGCGTCGCCGCTGGAGTGCCGTGATGGACGGGCGGTCAGCGGTGACCGCGGTGGGGCCGGGCGGGCTTGCCGTACGGTCAGGAAAGGCGCGCGCGGACGATCTGGGCCACGCGGCCGCCCTCGGCGCGGCCTGCCACCTTCGGGTTGACGACCTTCATGACCTGGCCCATCGCCTGCGGGCCCGACACGCCGAGCTCGGCGACGGCCTCATCGACGATGCGGCCGAGCTCCTCGTCCGACAGCTGCGCCGGCAGGTACTCCTCCAGCACGGCCTGCTCGTCGAGCTCCGCCTTGGCCTGCTCCTCGCGGCCGGCGCCGCCGAACGCCTCGGCGGCCTCGCGGCGCTTCTTGGCCTCCTTGGTGAGGACCTTGAGGATCTCGTCGTCGGACAGCTCCCTGGCCTGCTTGCCCGCGACCTCCTCCACGTTGATCGCGGCCAGCGCCATGCGGATGGTCCGCAGACGTACCTCGTCCCTGCTCTTCATCGAGGCCGACAGGTCGGCCTTCAGCTTGTCCTTCAATGCGCTCATGTGCTCCATCCTTTCAGGCATCATGAAGAGATGAGGAAAGCTGTCGCAGTCCCCCTGTCCCTGCTCGGTCTGGGCGTGGCCGGTCTCGGCTACGCCTCGGTCATCGAGCGCAACAGCTTCCGTCTGCGACGCTTCGACGTCCCCGTCCTCGAGCGGGGCCAGCGGCCGGTGCGCATCCTGCACCTGTCCGACCTGCACCTGACGCCCGGCCGTCGCATGCTCGTCAACTGGGTGCGCTCCCTCGGCTCCCTCGAGCCCGACCTCGTCGTCAACACCGGCGACTCCATCGCCCACGTCGACGCGGTCCCCGCGCTGCTGCACGCCCTCGAGCCGCTGCTGTCACGTCCTGGCCTGTTCGTGTACGGCTCGAACGACCTCTACGCCCCCAAGCCCAAGAACCCGGTCCGCTACCTCTGGCGCACCTCCAAGGGCGAGCGCCGCCAGCACGTCCCCTCCCTGCCCTGGCGCGAGCTCGGCGAGGGCATGGCCGCCGAGGGCTGGCTCGACATGAACAACACCACGGCCCGCGTCAAGGTGGGCGACCTTGACATCGCCGTGGCGGGCATCCACGACTCCCACATCGACCGCGACCGCTACGACCTCGTGGCCGGCCCCGCCCCCCGCGACGCCGACCTGCGCCTCGGCGTCATGCACTCACCCGAGCCGCGCAACATGAGCCGCTTCGCCGCCGACGGATACCAGCTCCTGCTCGCCGGCCACACCCACGGCGGCCAGCTCTGCATCCCCTTCTACGGCGCTCTGGTGACCAACTGCGGCATCGACAAGGCCCGCGTGAAGGGACTTCACCGCCACGAATCGGCCTGGCTGCACGTGTCGGCAGGGCTCGGGACCTCCCCTTATGCGCCTGCCCGGTTTGCCTGCTTCCCCGAGGCCTCGCTGCTGACGTTGGTCCCGCGCCGCTGAGGCGTCACACGCACCCCCGAAGTCCGCTAGACTCGTGCAGGCACGTGCAAGACGGACGTGCACCGGGGTGTAGCGCAGCTTGGCAGCGCGCTTCGTTCGGGACGAAGAGGCCGTGGGTTCAAATCCCGCCACCCCGACCCAGCAAGAGCAGCTCAAAGGCCAGTTCCGATCATCGGGACTGGCCTTCTGCTTTGTCTGAGTGACTGACTGCGTGACTACGGCCTCTCCCAACGGCCGTCCGACTCAGGGGGATCGATGATTTCGCTCTTCAGGTGGTCCGCGGTGTGAATCGGTTTCATGCCTAGCTCCCACCGGAGGCGATCGATAGTGAGGTCGCACAGATCAAAGAGAGTGAGACCGTCCACCTCCGCGAGCCCGCCTCGATCGATCACAGCTGGAGACCCTGCTCGACGTGTGCCTCAAGTTGACGTAGAGCGTCCCTGCAGAGGCCTTTCTCGGCATGGCTGTCGCTTTGAAGGGAGTTTCGATCACCATTCGTAGGTGATGAGATGCCTGGGCGGGGCCGTGATCTTGACGGGGCTTCCCCATCCTCGATAGATGACGTTCATCGTCATGGTCTCGGTGTTACCGCCCTCCGGCCGGGTGAACCTGATGATGGCGTGGAAACGTCGCGGCAAGTTGTCCGGACCCACCCAGAGTTTCCAGGTGATCGGCCCGCCCCACGCGAAATCCTCCTCCTCGGTCCCGAAGTACATCCCGGCCTGCCGCTCATCCAGCTTGGGAACCGTCACCGTGCCGCTGTGGAGGGTCGTCTTCACTCCTTCGAAGGTTCCGCCGTCGGCGCTGGTCGCATTGTGAGAGGCGACAAGCTTGAGGAAGCCCGGGTTGATCCCGTTGATCAGGTCCTCTCCCCACATGACCCCGGCCAGGTTCCGCCCGCCGTAGGTCCATTTCCCCACCGTCGATGGCGATTTCCAAACGTACTTGCCATCCTTGGAACGCACATAGGCCTGTGAGTAGAACTCCCGGCCGATGCTGATTTCCCTGGACCGGCCTGTCCCCTCTGGCTCCTGGGAGATCGTCGTGGTGTCGGCGGCGTACACGCCTGAGGCCCTGAAGCGGTACGCACCGGACGCCTTGATGTCCCAGGTGGCCGGAGGCCCGCCCCGTCGCTTGACGGAGAAGCGCACGCTGCTCTTCTTCACGAACTGCTGCTTGATCGCTTTGACGACGGAGTCGAGAGACTCCGATTCGGGAGACGCGTGCACGGCGCCGCCAGGAATCGTGACACTCAGCAGGCCCGCCATCATCAGCACGGCGCTCATGCGTTTCATGCGGCGATCATCACGGAGCTCGATATCGATCTCATCACGGTAGTCAGCCCGCGTCCCTGAAGCGTTCGTAGCGCTCCTCGAGCAGCTCTCGTTTCGGCATGTCCACCCGCCGTCGAGGGACCACCAGGCGTAGACCGTTCATCTCCTGCAGTCCGTGCTTGAGCATCGGCCCGTCGACCTCTTCCAGGATGTCGGAGCGCACCTCGATCACCAGGTCGGGGCGTACACCGAGGATGTGCTGGTCGTATGCGGCATGGTGGATCTTGCAGAGCGCCATCCCGTTGGAGATCGCCGGAACGCCGCGTTCCTCACGGTCGGGGATGATGTGGGCGGCGTCCAGCAGCGACAGATGCTTGAGACGACACATCGCACAGCTCGTCTGGTACGCCTGGATGACCCGCTGCCTGAACACCGGCTGGTGGAGGCGGCGCCTGGTCATGCCAACGGAGTAGCGCCGCTCAATCTCGCTCGCCGCCCCATCAAGGGTGATGTGCCGCTGCGCCTCCTCCAGCGCCACGGCCACCTGCAGTTGATCGGTCTCGACGGCCCGGATCCACACCGGGAAGAACGGCAGGTACAGGCCCTGCTTCACGCCAAAGAACCAGATGAGGGGCAGGCCACGCTCGTGAGCGTGGCGGAGACCGACATTCGTGTACAGGTTGGGGTTGTCGCCCTGGAACTTGTAGCGCAGCAGCCCGTCCGGGCCCACCTCGTCTTCGTACGGCGCACGCGTGCCGTCGGAGGTGTAGGTGGTGAGGATGGACAGTGCGGCCGTCAGCTCCTTGGGCTTGCGGATGCCCAACTGGTTGTCGACCAGCGGAAAGGTGCGCCCCTCGAACTGGAAGCCCAGGAGTTCCGCACGGGAGACCACAGGATTATCCGGGGTGCAGCGCCGCTGAAGCCACGCCATGGCTGCTGTGCGAATCCGGCTATCAAGGACATCACCCGGCGGCGTGATCACATTCGAGTTCTACACCCACCGCCGACCAGTTCACCAGTAGCGACTCAAGGTCAGGTCGGCTTTGCCTCAAGAGATCAGCTCATGAGAGTCCCCTTCGCTACCTCGGGAGCTTGACGATCGCCTCTGCCTTGCTGGTCCAGGTACTCGCCGGCGGCTCCACTTCCTTCGAGACCTCCTGGAGCAGCGTCACGCTCTCCGTCAACGCAGACCGTCGGGCTGAGGCCGAGTATCCGGTGACACGAACGACGACATCCGCTCTGGTGATCGGGAGGACCCGCATTCTGAAGAAAAAAATTCCGGCGGGCATGTAGAGAACGGGCGGACGCCTCCGACCTCCTCCTGACAGCGGCGCCGGACGGGCGCCGGGGAACGCAGGAGGTAGCGAGATGAGCAAGGTCACCTGTGACATGGGGATGTCCCTCGACGGCTTCGTGGCAGGACCGCACCAGAGTCTGGAGAAGCCGATGGGTGAGGGCGTGGGCGAGCGCCTGCACCGGTGGATGTTCGACGAGCCCGAGCGGCACGCCGCGGTGATCGAGGACATCACCGCGGCAGGAGCCTTCATCATGGGCCGCAACATGTTCGGCCCCAGCCGCGGCGCGTGGGACCTGGACTGGAACGGCTGGTGGGGTGACGAGCCGCCGTACCACGCGCCGGTCTTTGTCCTCACCCACCACCCTCGTGAGCAGGTGACGATGAAGGGTGGCACGACGTTCACCTTCGTCACCGACGGGATCGAGGCGGCGATGGCCCGGGCGCGCGAGGCCGCCGGCGATCGCGACGTCGCCATCGCCGGCGGCGCCGAGACGGTGAACCAGTACCTGGCGGCAGGGCTCATCGACGAGCTGCGCCTGCACGTCGCGCCCGTGATCCTCGGCAGAGGCGAGCGGCTGTTCGACAACGTCGGGGACATCACCCTCGAGCCCCTCGGCGACCCCTCGGGCACCAGCCTCGTCACCCATCTGACGTACCGGGTGATCCGGTAGAGGAGCCATGGATCGATGACGCTTCGCTACCTTTGGATCAAGGGGCGAACGATGGCGGTGAAGACGATCGGCAGGCGAAGAAGTCCGCAGGAGAAGAAGCTGCTGAGCTATACGAAGGATCGTCGGAACGACTACGGCGAGAACGACAAGAGCTCCCGCACGTCCATCCGCAGGAACAAGAGCGCCCCTCATCGGGCCAACAGGCGGCATGTGAGCCAGACGCTCGATGCGATCACCGGCGCCGTCGATGAGGCGGTAGAAGAGTCGGCCGTGCGGCGTCTTGAGAGCAGGCGGCCGAAGACGTGGAAGAAGTGGCGCGACGCGACACTCGGGGCGACCGTCCAGGACCGTCTGCGGCGAAGGGCGCGCCTGGGCATCGATGACCACGAGAGGAACGCCGAACGCGTTCAGCGGGTTCGGCGGCGGCTACGACTGCCGGCCGGCGAGACGCGGCGAAGGTGATCCGTGCGGCGACCGCGCCGCACGCCACCCACGTCACGTGATCGGCGCGGCGACCGCACCGCACGCCACCGACTTCAGGTGATCGGCCCTTTGACGCCCAGCGATGGCAGGGGTGGATCCCGCCGCCCCTGCCCGGTCGGGAAGACCGGTTCCAACTGGGCTTTCGCCTTGCCTGGATCATTGCGCGGAGGGCCCTGTACACCAAACCAAGCGCTTGCTACGCTCCGCCCATGATGTCCACGGTTGTCTGGGGTACCGGCAACGTCGGCCGCGCGGCCATCCGCGCCGTCGAGGCCCATCCGACGCTGAAGCTCGCGGCCGTGCTCGTCCACAACCCCGGCAAGGTCGGCCGTGACGCGGGCGAGCTCGGCGGGCTCGGCCACCACCTGGGAGTGGCGGCGACCGACGACATCGACGCCGTGCTGGCCGCCGGCCCACGCGCCGTCGTGTACGCGGCGTCCGGCGACATCCGTCCCGACGAGGCACTCGCCGACATCATCAGGGCGATCCGAGCCGGGGCCGTGGTCGTCACCCCGTCGCTGTACGCGCTCTACGACCAGCGCAACGCCCCGCCGGAGCTGCGGGAGCCCGTGCTGGAGGCCATCAAGGACGGCGGCGGCTCGCTGTTCGTCTCAGGCGTCGATCCCGGATGGGGCAACGACGTGCTGCCGCTGCTGATCAGCGGGCTCGCCACCACCGTCGACGTGATCCGCTGTCAGGAGATCTTCGACTACTCCACCTACGACCAGCAGGACTCTGTCAGGTACCTGGTCGGCATGGGCCAGCCGATGGACTACGAGCCGCCGATGCTCGCCCCCGCCGTCCCGACCATGGTGTGGGGCGGGCAGGTACGGCTGATGGCCAGGGCGCTCGGCGTCGAGCTCGACGAGATCAGGGAGACCCTGGACCGGCGGCCGCTCGACTCCACGGTGAGCACCAGGACGATGGGCGAGTTCGAGGCGGGCACCCAGGGCGCGGTGCGGTTCGAGGTGCAGGGCATCGTCGAGGGCGAACCCCGCATCGTCATCGAGCACGTCACCCGCATCCACGCGTCCTGCGCACCGGACTGGCCGACACCGCCCGACGGCGAGGGGGCGCACCGGGTGATCATCGAGGGCCGTCCGCGCATCGAGGTCACGGTCGAGGCCACCGACGAGGACGGCAACCGTTCCGCGGGAGGGAACGCCACCGCGGTGGGCCGGCTCGTCAGCGCCATCGACTGGCTCGCGGACGCGGAGCCGGGGCTCTACGACGCGCTCGACGTCCCGCTGCGCCCCGCGGTCGGCAAGCTCGGGAGGAGACAGCCGTGAACATCGACATCCCCGAGGGCAGGGACGCGATCGAGTACGTGTGGGGCGAGATGGTCCCCGGCATCGGGATCGCCGCCTCGAAGTTCTCGATGGCGGTGTACGCCCACACGACCCTCGGCCTCCGCGAGTTCGAGGCCGCGCGGCTGCGGATCGCGCAGATCAACGGGTGCGTCTTCTGCCTCGACTGGCGCACCGAGCGCGACGGGCAGAAGGTCGAGGAGGGCTTCGCCGACGCGGTGACAGAGTGGCGCACCACCGACGCCTTCGACGAGCGCACCAGACTGGCCGCCGAGTACGCCGAGCGGTACGCCCTCGACCACCATGGCCTCGACGAGGAGTTCTGGACGCGGATGACCGCGCACTACAGCCAGCTCGAGATCGTGGAGCTGAGCATGAGCATCGGTTCCTGGCTGGCGTTCGGCCGGCTCAACCATGTGCTGGGCCTCGACACCGTGTGCAGGCTGCCCAGCGGTTCGTCCCCCTCGGCCAGGCGGGCGGACGCGCTGTGACCCATATGGAGAACGTGTTCTCGTTTCGTCGAGAGTGAGGCCCATCACGTGAGCGACAAGACCTTAGGCATCTCGCGCCGTGGATTCATCGCAGGAACCGGCTCCATGCTGGGTGTCGCGGCCCTCGCGGGTCGCACGCCCTCGGCCCAGGCTTCGGCCGTCCGCTCGGCTGCTCCGATCGCCTCGGGGGCCCGCGTCCCCGCCCTGGTGATCGGCACCGGCTACGGCGGCTCCGTCGCCGCTCTACGCCTCGCCCAGGCGGGCGTCGACGTGCACATGATCGAGATGGGCATGGCCTGGGACACCCCCGGCCCCGACGGCAAGATCTTCTGCAGCACGCTCGAGCCCGACCACCGCTCCTACTGGCTGCGCACCAGGACCAAGGCCCCGCTCAACTACTTCCTCGGCTTCCCGATCGACAGGAACATCTCCCGCTACACCGGGATCCTGGACGCGGAGGACTTCAGCGGCATCACCGTCTACCAGGGGCGCGGCGTCGGCGGCGGCTCGCTGGTCAACGGAGGCATGGCGGTCACTCCCAAGCGCGAGAACTTCGCCGCCGTCCTCCCGTCGGTGAACGCCGACGAGATGTACAACGTCTACTACCCGCGCGCCAACGCCGGGCTCGGGGTCGGCACCATCGACCCGGCCTGGTTCGACTCCACCCCCTACTACCAGTACTCCAGGGTCGGGCGGAAGCACGCCCAGCGCTCCGGGTTCCCTTTCGTCTTCGTGCCCGACGTCTACGACTGGGACTACATGAAGCAGGAGGCCGCGGGGACCGTCACCAAGTCGGCGCTGGCCGGCGAGATCCTCTACGGCAACAACCACGGCAAGAAGTCGCTGCAGAAGACCTACATCGCCCAGGCCAGGGCCACCGGCAAGGTCACCATCTCGCCGCTGCACAGGGTCACCTCGGTCGCTCCCGCGGCAGGTGGCGGCTACACGGTCGTCATCGACCAGCTCAACACCGACGGCGACACCACGGCCACCAAGACCGTGATCGCGGACAGGGTGTTCTTCGCCGCGGGAAGCGTCGGCACCAGCAAACTGCTGGTCAAGCTGAAGGCGACCGGCGCGCTGCCCCACCTGAACGACGAGGTCGGCAAGGGCTGGGGCGACAACGGGAACGTCATGTGCGGCCGCGCCAACCACCTGTGGGACCCGACAGGCAAGCTCCAGTCGACCATCCCCTGCTCAGGCATCGACAACTGGGCGGCAGGCGGCGCGTTCGCCGAGGTCGCGCCGCTGCCCACCGGGATCGAGACCTACGCCTCGTTCTACCTGTCGATCACCAAGAACCCCCACCGCGCGCAGTTCTCGTGGAACGCCGCGACGGGCCAGGTCGACCTGAACTGGCAGACGGCGTGGAAGCAGCCGTCCATCGACATGGCGAAGACGATCTTCGACAAGATCAACGCCAAGGAGGGGACGATCTACAGGACCGACCTCTTCGGCGTCTACAAGGTCTGGGGCGACCACCTCACGTACCACCCGCTCGGCGGCGCGGTGCTGAACAAGGCGACCGACAACTACGGCCGCCTCACCGCCTACCCCGGCCTGTACGTCATCGACGGCTCACTCATCCCCGGCAACACGAGCGTGAACCCGTTCGTCACCATCACCGCGCTCGCCGAGCGGAACATCGAGAAGATCATCGCCACCGACCTGTAGGCGCCCCCGCCGCCACCGGCAAGGAGTCCTCGACGAGCGCTCAGGCCTGTCGTCCGCCGCTCGCGCCGGTGACGGCCTGATCGCCTCGCGGGCGGCGCTTCGCTCTGATCTGCTGCAGGTCCACGACCTCGACGAGGCTGGCCAGGTCCACGTGCAGGGCGACCTGCTCAGGGCTCCAGCAGTCGGCGACGTGGTAGCGCCTGCCGTTGACGCGGTGGGACACGCGGAGGCAGGGGCGTTCGTCCCTGACGATGTGCTCGACCTCGATCCCATCAGGAGAGAGCCAGCGCGTCATGTCCGCGAGCATATGCGATTCGGACATATGCCCTTATTCTGGACAGAAGGGCGCCCTGGTCAGGGGAAGCGGCCAGGGCGTTCGCCATGGGGCAGACTGGCCGTATGGATCTGGTCGTATGGGTCGATGACTGGCAGATGCAGTGCTGCGGCGACCCGTTCAGCCTGGGAGCGCGGGTCTCGTGGAAGCTGGGCCCGCCCGATCTCGACTGGCTGGCCACGGTCCTGGGCCCGGTCCAGGTCGACAGGGCCGAAGACCATCATGATCTGTTCCCCCCTGACACCCCGGCCACCGAGGCCGTGGTGAGAGCGATCAGCGCCGTCCGCTGCGCCTACGCCCCGAAACCGGGCGAAGACCTTCCAGGCCTGTATCCCGTCCGGGGCTCGGGTGTGCTCACGCCGGTGGAGCGCGCTGACGGCTGGGAGAAGGACCAGGGCGACAAGAGGTTCTCCGGCTATCTGGTGCGACTGTCCACGGTCGAACGGTCCTGACCGCTAGATCCAGGTGGCGGCGGGGTCCCAGTAGAACGGGCGGCACTCCAGCATGCGCCCGTTCCTCACCCTGATCAGCTGCAGGATCAGGGAGTCGACCTCCTCGCCTGTGGCGCGGGAGCGGAAGCGCACCACGCTGCGCACCACGACGGTGTCGGCGTCGCCCCAGTGTTCCTGCTCGAGGAAGTCCATCGACTCCCACACCTCGCTGAACCTGGCCAGGAACCGCTCCATGCCGTCACGACCTCGCCAGACCCCCGTTCCCGTGAAAGGCAGCCCTGGAGCCTGGTACAGGACGACCTCGGGATCGAGGTACCTGGCCACCTCGTCGTAGCTGGACTTGCCGAAGCCGCCCGCCGCGACGTACGCGGCCTCGGCCGCGTAGAACCTCTCCATGACCGCCCAGGCGTCGGCCTGCTGCTCTGTCGTGCTCATGGCCCAGTGTCACCGGTACGCCGGAGGCAGCGCTGGCGGCGATCGGACCTCGGACTCGATCAGGGAAGCTCCCGTTGCGCGATCAGCCCGGCGATGCCGTCGAAGATGCGGTCGAGACCGAACCTGCGCCCGTTGTCGTCAAGGAGGTCGCCGGTCTCGGCCATGGCGCGGGTGAGGTCGGGGAAGCGCTCGCCATGGGTGGCCACGAGCTCGCCGATGGTCACGGCCACGCTGCCCTCGGTGGTCCACGGCTGGGTGCCCGCAGAAGCCGTGGACTGGGTGTTGCGGACATGCGCGAACAGCAGGAACGCCGTGGCCATCCGCTCGCCCCCTGTCAGGCACGTGCCCGAGAACGCGCTGACCGCCGCGTCGATCCAGCCGATCTCGTTGGGCCCCATCACCCGGTTGCCCACCGTCACCGACGGCAGCCATGGGTGGCGCTCCCACGTCTCGGCCAGCAGCCTGATGAACTCCTCCATCTTGGGCCGCCAGCCACCGGGCACGCGGTCCAGCCTGGGTGGCTCGCCGACAGCCGTGTCGATCATCACGGCCATGAGCTCGGCCTTGTTGGCCACATAGCGGTAGAGCGACATCTTGGTGAAGCCCAGGTCGCCGGCGACGCGCTGCATGGACACCGCGGGGATGCCCTCGGCGTCGGCGATGTCGATGGCCGAGCGGGCGATCAGTTCGAGACTGAGCGCGGGGCGCGCCTTCCTGGCCGACCGCTCCTCCTGGCTCCAGAGCAATCCGAACGCGCCGTCTTCGTCGCTCGCCATCCGTCCTCCTTCGGATTTCGGGGTTGTCAACCTGGCCCCGATGTGTCTAGCGTACATCTTGTGTCCGATGGATACTAAGTGTCCTTGAGAAACAGGAGTGCCGAGATGGCCACCAAGATCTTCATCAACCTGCACGTCAGCGACTGGAGCGTCCTGCACATGCCGGCGACAGCTTGAGCCAAGCCGTAGGGAAGCCTTAAACACGCCGTAAGCGGGCCCCGGCAAGCTGAAGGCACACAACGACAGCCGCGACACTTTGAGAAGGAAGCACCCCATGCGCACGTTCAAGCTCCAGGTCCAGACCACCGTCGACGGCTACATGGCCGGCCCGAACGGCGAGATGGACTGGATGACGTTCCCGTGGACCGACGACATCAGCGCCTACATCGACGCGCTCACCGAGCCGGTCGACTGCATCGTGCTGGGCCGCCACCTCGCCGAGGGGTTCATCCCGACGTGGGCGGCCCAGCCCGAGGGCGAGACCCAGGAGTCCATCGACTGGATGAACAACACGCCCAAGGTCGTGATCTCCAACAGCCTGACCGAGTCGCCCTGGGACAACGCCGTCGTCGCCGGCGGCGACCTCGCCGAGACCGTGAACAAGCTCAAGGCCCAGCCGGGCGGGGACATCATCACCTACGGCGGCGGCACGCTCGTCTCGGACCTGATCACCAAGGGCCTGCTCGACGAACTCCACCTGTTCGTCAACCCGACCGCGATCGGCGCCGGCATGCCGGTGTTCCCCGCCGGCGCCTACCAGCGGCTTCGCCTCGTCACCGCGCGCCCGTTCGACTGCGGGATCACCGCGCTGCACTTCGAGCCGAAGCGCTCCTGAACGCGGCCCTCGGCTCGCGGCGGGGAATCGTCAGGAGGTCGCGGGCGCCTCTCCCAGCCGCGTGCGGGACAGCATCAGGCGCACCGTCTCCTCCAGCGAACTGTCCTGGCCGATGACCTGCTGGTCTTGCCCGAGCCGGAGTTCCCCCGCAGGACGATCAGCTGTGGTGACACCGCTCCAGGTTAGGGCCGCAGGCGGGTACGGCAGGGCCGCCATGAACGGCCGAGCCGTCCCGCGAGAGCAGGTTCGTCCGCGACGCATGAGGGCAGCGGCCAGGTATCGACAGAGGTGTCTGGTGTACGCCGGAGGTGCGTCGTGCCCGAGTTCCCCTTCTACTGGTCGCTCATGGTGGCCCCGACTGACGAGGTGGCCGAGCGGTTCGCGCAGATGGACCCGCAGGACCGGATGCGACTGCTCGAGCAGCAGCCGACGGTGTACTGGCGAGCCCTCGACCTGTATACCGACCGGCTGTCCCGCAACCTCCACGAGCTGGCGGAGCGCATCAGGGCCGACAGATCGGACGGCCGTCCGCGCGAGGGTGTCCTGCACTGGTGAGGCGCGCCCGTTTGGGCGCCTCCACCTGGGGGAGGTCGCCGTCATGAGCGAAGCGCCGATCTCCCGCTCGGGCTACGAGCGCAAGGCGATCATCACGGGGGCCGACTCGGGCATCGGGCAGGCGAGCGCGGTGGCGCTGGCCGAGCGCGGGTTCGACGTCGGGATCACCTTCCATGCCGACCTGGACGGCGCGCGGGAGACCGAGCGCCTGGTCCGCGACAGAGGAAGGCGCGCGGCCGTGCGCGGGCACGACCTCACCGACCCCGAGCGGGCCGCGGCCGTGGTCGAGGAGCTGGCGGACGAACTCGGCGGGCTCGGCGTGCTGGTCAACAACGCGGGCACGGGCACCTCCGAGCCACTGCTGGAGACCGACTACGCCCGATGGCGCTCGGTCCTGGCCGTCGACCTGGACGGCGCCTTCCTGTGCGCGCAGCGCGCGGCCCGCCGCATGGTGGCCGCAGGTCGTGGCGGCAGGATCATCAACGTCACCAGCGTGCACGAGGAGTATCCGAGGGTCGGGGCCGGCCCTTACTGCGCGGCCAAGGGCGGGCTGCGGATGCTCAGCAGGGTGCTGGCACTGGAGCTGGCGCCGTACGGCATCACGGTGAACACCATCGCGCCTGGCGAGATCGCCACCCCGATGACGGGTCAGGAGGACGAGCCGCCACAGCCCGGCAGCAGGCCAGGCTATCCCGTCGACAGGCCGGGCGACGCCAGGGAGGTGGCCGCCGCCGTCGCGTTCCTGGCCGACCAGGCCTCCTCCTACATCACCGGGGCTTCGCTGTTCGTGGACGGCGGCCTGTCGCTCATGGGCCCGCAGGCGGCAGGGGCCCTGACCTCGGACGAGTGGCGTAAGGGCTGAGCCTTCACACGCCCGCGCTGAGCTCGAAGGTGTGGGCGCCAGGGTGGTCCTGGGGCAACCCGCATCTCCATGACTCGCGAGGGAACTGCGGATCGGATGTCTCGGCGGGGCACGGCTTCGGTGTGACGAACTCGCGGATGTCATCGCGAAAGCGGATCCACCACTCGTGGTCGAAGCCTGAGGTCTGCCCCAGTGCGAGGTGCGGCCCTTCGTGACCGGCCTCCAGCTCGCATACCGCCGCTGGTTCGAGCTCGTGTGCGGGGTCGGGGAGCGTGTCCAACCGAGCCAGCTCGTCGTCGGTGAAGACGATCAGCTCCGCACACGCTGCGCGTCGTGTGTTCATAGCGTCACCATAAGGTCACGCTCCGACGAAACCGCGGAGACCTACGGCCCTGACCGCCATCAACCTTCACGGCCAAGGCCGATAGACCCGCTATCGGGCCGATCCTCCACGAATGTCCGTGCCCTTGGTGCGACGGCGGAGCGTGGGGGTCAGGGTGCCGCGTGCCGGTCGAGGCCGAGCGTGGCGATGAGGTCCTCGTGGAGCTCGAACCAGACACGATGGCAGGAGTCGACGTCGGTGCGGTCGACCCAGGCGCCCTCCCCGGCCAGGGCGCGCCCCAGGGCTGTGGCGAATCGTGTGTCGTATCCACGGAACCGGGTGAGGACGTTCCCGAGCCGGTCCGCGAGTGGCGTGAGTGCGCGGTCGATGCCGGCGAGCTCGTGGAGGACTCGGCCGTCCCAGACGGGATCGGAGTGGTCGTTGACGGCGAGCCGATCGCCGGCGGTGGGCCGGAGTTGCCAGTCGGTGCAGGCTCGTAGCAGGAGGGCGTTCAGCGGGAGGAACTCGCGGTAGACGTCACGGACCTCGTCGGCACCGCCGACGCGCGCGAGCTCGGCCCCGAGCCGGCGCTCGTTCTCCACCCGGCCGGGCCCGGTCAACGACCAGCCTCCGGTGCCGGCGAAGGCGGTGTGCTCGACCCAGCCACGCGCCTCGGCGTCGCCCAGCACCTCGTGCGTCGTGGCCACATCGAGTCCGTACCGACGAGCGATCAGCGGGGTGTCCGCGAACCCGGTGACGCGCACGGCGTGCAGGACCAGAAGGTCGAGCGAAGAGTCCTGGGTCACGAGTCGTCGTCCTGTCGTGCCGCCAGGCGCATGTAGCGCTGCTGGCACGCCTGCGGCGAGTTGAACCCCATCGCGTGTGCCATCTGTGCCCAGGTGAGCCCCGCGCTACGGGCCGTGAACAGCAGGGCGGCCTCGAGTCCTTCGACCTCGGCGCGTGCGGCGGGCAGGAGGGCGAGCGCGCTCAGGATGTCCTCAGGGCCCAGGTCGGCGGAGCGCCAGACGGCGAACTGCGCGAGGTCGACCGCCGACGGCGGGACGGGCGAGGGTCGCCACGGGCGGGCGTCCAGCGCGGCCGCGCCCAGGCTCAGAAGACGCTCGCGCGCGTCCTGCTCACGGAAGGCCTGGGCGTGATCAGTCTGCGCGGCGTGAGCGATGTCCTGCTTGCGTGACATGCAACTCATGATGCAGAATCAACGAATTATTGTCAATCATCCGTTGAAGGGGGAAAATGGATGTTCGTACCCCTCACGGAGGCCGTCGTCGATACCTGCGGCGGCAAGGCCGGCGCCCTCGGCGCGTTGCTCCGCGCGGGTCTGCCGGTTCCCGACGGTTTCGTCGTCTCGTTCGCCGCTTACCTCGCCGCCGTCCGCGACCTGGACCTGGGACGGTTCGCCGGCGATCCTGACGCGGCGCGGCGGGCGATCGAGGCCCGCCCGCTCCACGCCACCGTGCTCGATGCGCTGGGACGCGCGCTCGGCGAGCTCGGCGATCCGCCCGTGGCGGTGCGATCATCGGCGGCGAACGAGGACACCTGCCTGGCGTCGGCGGCCGGCCAGCACGAGAGCTTTCTCGCCGTGCACGGCGTCAGCGAGGTCGCCGCCGCCGTATGTGCCTGCTGGGCCTCGCTGTTCTCTCCCCGCGCCATCGGCTACCGGGACGCCTTCCGCGACGACCAGCAGTCCGACGATCCCGCGATGGCCGTCATCGTCCAACGCCATCTGGATGCCGAGGTATCCGGGGTCATGTTCACACCCGCGGACCCGAACGACGCCACCGGGATCGAGGCGTCCTGGGGCCTCGGCCCCAGCGTCGTCGAGGGCAAGGTCACCCCTGACGCCTACCGCGTCGCCAAGGACGGGTCGGTCGCGCGCACCGTCGCAGACAAACGGACCCGCCTCGACCGGCGTGGCACGCGGCTCGTCATCAGCGACGTGCCCACCCGTACCCGGAATCGACCGGCGATCGACGACGCGACCGCCACGCAGCTGGCCAGGCTGGGCGCGGAGATCGCTGCCGTACTCGGAGGGCCGCAGGATGTCGAGTGGGCGATCGTCGACGGCCGCGTCTGGGTCCTGCAGGCCCGGCCGGTCACCGCCGCACCCCCGCCACCGGCATCGCCTTCCGTCGCCTCGGACACCCCGGCCGCCACACTCACCGGCACCCCGGGCAGCCGTGGGAGCGTGACCGGCACCGCGAGGATCGTCCGCGGTCCTGGCGACTTCGCCCGCGTGCGGCCTGGCGACATCCTCGTCTGCCCCTTCACCGACCCCGCCTGGACGCCGCTGCTGCGCATCGCCGCCGGCGTCGTCACCGAAACCGGAGGCGTGCTCTCCCACGCGGCGATCGTCGCGCGCGAGCACGCCATCCCCGCCGTCCTCGGCGTTCCGAACGCGACGAGCAGGCTCCACGACGACAGCATCATCACCGTCGACGGCACCACCGGCACCGTCACGGCGACAAACGCGTGATTCTTGCGGACCGCGAGCCGAAACCCACGCCCACGGATCGAAAGGAGATGGGGCACACGCCGCGCCCCTACCTGATAGTGGCAACACGACACCTCTACCTGGCACGCCACGGCGCGGCCGACGCGTTCGGGGAGCTCACCGGCATCGGGCACCGGCAGGCGAGCCTGCTGGGCGAACGGCTCGCCGACGTACCTGTCGACGCCGTGTGGCACTCTCCGCTGCCACGCGCGGTGGCGAGCGCGCACGAGCTCGCCCGGCATCTGCCGAACGTGCCCGTGACCGAGGCCGCCGAACTCGTCGACCACGTGCCCTACGTTCCCGGCCCGGCCGAGACACCCCCGTCCTGGGCCGGCTTCTTCGACGGCTACGACGAGGCCGAGGCGGCCTCGGGCCGACGGCTCGCCGAGGCCCTGGTCGCCCGGTTCGCGAAGGCCCCCGGCACGACCGTGGAAGAGACCCGGCGCGACACACACGAGGTCCTGGTGACGCACGCCTACCAGATCGCGTGGCTGGTACGGCACGCACTGGACGCGCCGCCGTCGCGGTGGCTCGGACTGAACAGCGCCAACACCGCACTGACGGTCATCGAGTACCGCGACGGCCTGCCGCCCACGATCGTGATGTTCAACGACATGAGCCACCTCCCGCCCGACCTGCGATGGACCGGATTCCCCGAAGGCATGAGGCCGTGAGGCGGCTTCTTCAGATCCATGGCCGCCCCCCGCGCCGCACCTCGGCAGGCAGCGCGGCGGTGATCCACCGGCGGGTGTCGGCGGGGTCGATGACGTCGTCGAGCTCGAAGACCGAGGCCGCGTTGACGGCCTTGCCGTGCTCGTAGGCGGCCGCGACCATCTGCTCGAACAGCGCGTCAGGATCCTCGGCCGCCTCCAGCTCCTTGCGGTAGCCCAGCCGTACCGCGCCCTCCAGGCCCATGCCGCCGATCTCGCCCGTCGGCCAGGCCACCGTGGCCATCGACGCCTTGAAGCTGCCTCCCGCCATGGCCTGCGCGCCGAGGCCGTACCCCTTGCGCAGCACGACGGTCACCAGCGGCACGGAGAGGTTCGCGCCGACGACGAACAGGTGGCTGAAGTGCCTGACCGTCGCGGTCCGCTCGGCCTCGGGACCGACCATGAAGCCCGGTGTGTCGCAGAGCGAGACGACGGGCAGGGCGTGGGCGTCGCACAGGCGCAGGAAGCGGGCCATCTTCTCGGCGGCGTCGCGGTCGATGGCGCCGCCCAGGTGGGCGGGGTTGTTGGCGATCAGGCCCATCGGCCTGCCCTCGATCCTGACGAGCGCGGTGACGATCCCCGCGCCGTAGGCGCGCCGCAGCTCGAGAACGGAGCCGGTGTCGGCGAGGGTCTCGACGGCCTGGCGCACGTCGTAGGGCCGCACCCTGTTCTCGGGGACGACGTGCCGCAGCAGCCGCTGGTCGGCGCAGGCCCACTCTCCCGCGGGCCCGTGGAAGTACGACAGGTACCGCCTGGCGACGGCCACCGCCTCCGCCTCGTCCTCGACGGGCAGGTCCACCACGCCGTTGGCGGTCTGCACCTTGATGGGGCCGATCTCCTCGGGAGCGTGGACGCCGAGCCCGCCGCCCTCGATCATGGCGGGCCCTCCCATGCCGATGGTCGAGTTGCGGGTGGCGATGATGACGTCGCAGCAGCCGAGCAGGGCGGCGTTGCCCGCGAAGCAGCGCCCTGAGGCGATGCCCACCAGCGGGACCCGCCCGCTGAGCCGTCCCATGGCGTGGAAGCTCATCACGTCGAGACCGGAGACGACGCTGGTGTCGGTGTCGCCAGGACGCCCGCCGCCGCCCTCGGCGAACAGCACGACGGGCAGCCGCCGCCGGTGGGCGAGGTCGAGCATCCTGTCGGTCTTGCGATGGTTCTGGTAGCCCTGGGTCCCCGCGAGCACGGTGTAGTCGTAGGACATCACCACGCACCGCACACCGTCGATCTCGCCGAGGCCGCAGACCAGGCCGTCGGCGGGGGTGCGCTCGATCAGGTCCTCGAGGGTACGGCGCTGCCGCTGCGCGGCGATGGCGAGCGGGCCGTACTCCACGAAGCTGTCGCACAGGTCGTCGATGTTCTCCCTCGCCGTACGGTGCCCGCTCGCGTGACGTCTGCGGACCGCCTCGGGCCTGGCCTGGTCGAGACCCTTCGCGTGCCGCTCCATCACCGAGGCGAGGTCGGGCCTGACGCTCTCCAGATCGATCTCGGCGGCCTCGGAGACGACCTCGGCGGCGGCGGGGACCGGGTCGAGGTGGACGAGCAGCGCGCCCTCGGCGACCGTGTCACCGGGGCCGACGGCCACCCGTCCGACGATGCCGGCCTGCGGCGCCTCGACGACGTGCTCCATCTTCATGGACTCGACGATCGCGATCGGGGCGCCCTGCCGTACCAGGTCACCCTGGGCGACCTCGACGCTGACGACCGTGCCCCTGAGGGGGGAGAGCACCGACATGTTGATAGCATGTCACGTCATGATCGCGATTTTCTGGTGGCCCGCCTCCTAGGCGGCACGTCGCGACATCCGATGACCGCCTCGGCGAGGTGGTCGGCTGCTCGGTCTCCTTGTCGAAACGACTGGAGGCAGCACCATGACGACCTGGCCCGCTCTTCTCACCACCCTGCTCGACGGCGGTTCGCTGCGCGCGGAGGAGACCGCGTGGGCGATGCGGCAGATCATGTCGGGGGCGGCGACCGACGCGCAGATCGCCGGGTTCGCGGTGGCGCTGCGCGCCAAGGGCGAGAGCGTCGCCGAGGTGTCGGGGCTCGCCGGCGCGCTGCTCTACGGGGCGGCCCCCTTCGACCTGCCGGGTGAGTCCGTCGATCTCGTGGGGACCGGAGGAGACCAGGCGCACACCGTGAACATCTCCACGATGGCCGCCGTCGTCGCCGCGGCGGCGGGCGCGAGAGTCGTCAAGCACGGAGGCAGGGCGGCGACGTCGTCGTCGGGCGCGGCCGACGTGCTGGAGGCGCTCGGCGTGGTGATCGACCTGCCGCCCGCCCGGGCCGCGCGGGTCGCGGACGAGGTGGGGATCACCTTCCTGTTCGCGTCGATCTACCACCCCGCGTTCAGGCACACGGGGAGGCCGAGGAGAGAGCTCGGCACACCGACCGTCTTCAACTTCCTCGGCCCGCTGGTGAATCCGGCCAGGCCCAGGGCGCAGGCGGTCGGGGTCTTCGACGAGAGGATGGCGCCGGTGATCGCGGGCGTGCTGGCCGCTCGCGGGTGCACGTCGCTGGTGTTCAGGGGCGACGACGGGCTCGACGAGCTCACGACGACGGGCCCCTCCACGATCTGGGAGGTGCGCGAAGGACAGGTGACCTCGGTCCGCTTCGACCCCGCGGCGCTGGGCATCCCCAGGGCCGCCGTCGGCGACCTCAGGGGCGGCGACGCGGCGCACAACGCGGGCGTGGCGAAGGAGGTGCTCGGCGGGGCCAGGGGGCCGGTACGCGACATCGTCTGCCTGAACGCCGCCGCCGCGCTGGCCGCCGCGAGTGGAGAGGGGGTCGCGGGGCTCGGGGCGGCGTACGAACGAGCGCTCACGGCGATCGACTCGGGCGCGGCGACAACCCTCCTGGGACGCTGGGCCACGGCGACGCGCACCGTGTAGGCGAGGAGTCGCGGCCAGGCCGGCGAAGGAGTGATTCCAACCATTTTTTCGCGCTGATGTCAAGGGCAGGCAAGAGGATCATTACCTACAGCCTGCCCAAAACCTGACACCGCAGGTCATGCGGGAGCTCCAGAACTGACGACATATGCCCGCAATGCGTAGATCTTCATCGCTTGCAAGAGGATGTCAAGCGAGTTGCAGGCGCGCGAGCGAACCTTGGAGTCATGAACAAAGGCCCGTTCGCCGCCACTGTCAGTGTGGTGGTCCCCGCACTGAACGAAGCCGACAATCTGCCACACGTCTTCGCGACCCTGCCCTCCTGGATCGACGAGGTGATCCTGGTGGACGGCAACTCGACCGACGACACCGTGGCCGTCGCCCTCAGCCTCCGTCCCGACCTGCGCGTCGTCACGCAGACCAGGCGCGGCAAGGGCAACGCGCTCACCGAAGGGTTCGCCGCTGCCAAGAGTGACATCATCGTCATGATCGACGCGGACGGCTCCACCGACGGCCGCGAGATCACTCTCTTCGTCCAGGCGCTGGTCGAAGGCGCCGACTTCGCCAAGGGCTCGCGCTACGTCGAAGGCGGCGGCTCCGACGACATCAGCCCGACCCGCTCCTTCGGCAACAGGGTTCTTACCTTCATCACCAACCGGCTCTACGGCACGCGCTACACCGACCTCTGCTACGGCTACAACGCCTTCTGGTCACGCCACCTGGAGGCCATGGCGCTCGATTGCGACGGTTTCGAGATCGAGACGCTGATGAACGTCAGGGCGGCCCAGGCAGGCCTGGACATCCGCGAGGTCCCGAGCCACGAGCGCTGCCGCATCCACGGGGTGAGCAACCTGCACGCGGTACGGGACGGCTGGCGGGTGCTGAAGACGATCCTGCGCGAACGGGCGAACGGCAGCGCGCACCCAAAAAATGACATCCTTACGACATGCGTTACATCATTATCGGGGCAGGAGCGATCGGCGGGACGATCGGCGGTCGCCTCCACCAGAGCGGGCACGATGTCGTCCTGATCGCGCGGGGAGCGCACTACGAGGCGCTCAGGACCACGGGGTTGCGCCTGGTCACACCCGACGTCGACGAGATGGTGAAGGTGCCCGTCGCCGACGGGCCCGTCGACGGCGACGTGCTGATCCTGGCGACCAAGTCGCAGGACACGCTCGCCGCGCTCGACCCGTGGCCGCGCCATCTGCCGGTGGTGTGCGCGCAGAATGGCGTGGCCAACGAGCGGATGGCGTTGCGCCGCTTCGAGCACGTCTACGGCATGTGCGTCTACCTGCCCGCCCTTCACCTGGAGCCGGGCCTGGTGGCCGCGTACGGCACGCCGCTGTCCGGCGCGCTGTACGTCGGACGTTATCCACAGGGTGTGGATGACTTGTCGGAAACGATCGCCGCCGACCTGTCCAAGAGCGCGTTCGCCGCCCAGGCCGTGGCCGAGGTGATGCCGTGGAAGTACGGCAAGCTGCTCAGCAACCTCGGCAACGCCGTCGAGGCGCTGTGCGGCCGCGCTCCCGGCATCAACGAGCTGTCCGGCCAGGCCAGAGCCGAGGGCGCCGCCGTGCTCGCGGCGGCGGGCCTCGCCCACCAGGGCGGCGAGCAGGTCGCGACCGGCGACATCGAGGGCATCGAGCGCGGCGGCGGCTCGTCGTGGCAGAGCCTGGCCAAGGGCAGCGGCTCCATCGAGGCCGACTACCTCAACGGCGAGATCACGCTGCTCGGCAGGTTGCACGGCGTGCCGACCCCGGTCAACGAGGTGCTGCAGCGGGAGGCCGTCAGAGCCGCTCGCGAACGCAGGCAGCCGGGGTCGATGACCGTGCGGGAGCTCAGTTCGTTGATCGCCGAGCGTTCCTCAGCCGTATCCCGCTGAACTCCATCGTGCTGGCCGTCACCTGGTTCCAGAACGGCCAGAGATTGTCCAGCACGCGCAGTTGGATCCCGGCCTCCTCGTGCAGCTCGATGAGGTCGGAGACGGGCTCGGGCGGGCCGAGCGGCACGACGGGCTCCTCGGCGACCACGGCGTGCGGCGGCTGCCCGATCGGGACGAACGGGTCGGCGGGCAGCCTGTAGGCGTACAGCCGCACCTCCATCATGGCCTTGAGCCAGCCGTACTCGATGGCGTGCACGCGCTCTCCGCAGCCGGCGCCCACGAAGCGCTCGACGTCCCACGGCCTGGTGTCCGGGCCCTTCCAGGCCATCGCCCGAGGACAGTGGCGAGGAAACCAGTAGTCGGGGCAGCGGTCGAAGCCGACGGCCCAGACGTAGGGCCTCGTCTGCCGCGAGGTTTTCGCCACGTGCGGGACGAACTTCTTGATCGTGGGGTCTTCCGAGAAGTGCAGCACCTGGCCCGTGTCTGGTCGCATGACTCCATCATTACTGGGCAGATGGGACCAGGCTCTGAAGAGAGGTGAGGTCAAATGATCGTGTTGGGCCTGATCCTGGTCCTGCTCGCGGCTGCGGCGATCTACGTGATCGCCATGGAGCCCGATACCACCTACACAGTTTTCGGCTATGTCTTCCAACCGTCGCACCTGGAGATGTTCCTCACCGGTGCGGTGACGGCGGGCGTGCTGCTCCTCGGCATTTCCATGATCGCTTCAGGTTCGCGCAGGTCGGCCGTACGCCGGCGCAAGCTGCGCGAGGCCAGAGCCCAGGCCAACGACCGTGTGGCCAAGCTCGAGGACGAGAAGCGGCAGTTGGAGCGCAAGCTGCACGAGGACGACAGCCCGGCGACGACGACGGACACCGTCCCGCGCCAGGCCAGGCACGCCGACGATCACCTGGTCGCCGGGTCGCCTACCGACGAACGCTCGCGCCACAACGCGTAACCGGTGATCAGGGCGCCGAGCCCTTCCCACAGCCCCACCCCGAGGAACTCCGAGGGAGCGGCGCCCGTGATCACCAGCGTGCTGAACACCGCGCACGTGACCAGCCTGAACGGCACGGTCCACAGGAAGAACGGCCGCCAGTCGGACGCCGCGGCCAGCATGTAATAGACGCCCATGTTGATCGCCGCCATCGATGAGGCGGCCATGTAGACCTTCGTGTAGTCACCGGGGCCCCGTGCTTCCACCACCTCGAAACCCAGCAGTCCGAGCAGGCTGTCGGGGCTGAGAAGACCGAGAAGGCCGAGCGCGAAGGCCAGGAAGCCGAAGACGGCGATCGTCCATCCAGACATTGACCGGGGCAACCGCACGGGAAACCTCCCAAAAGGGGTGTGATCTGCGAGACGATCTCACCATGAAAAGGCGCCTCACCCGGCCCGGCCGCCCCATCGCGCTCAAGCTTCTGGTTCTGCTGTCCGTCCCGCTGATCTCGCTGGTCGGTCTGTGGGCGTTCGCGGCGAGCCTGACCGCCGGCGACGGACTGCGCCTCCTGGAGATCGACAACCTGGTCACCAACCTGGCCGACCCTTCTGAGCAGGTCAACATCCAGCTCCAGCGTGAACGGCTGACCTCGACCGAGTTCCTGTCGTCGGCGGCGCCGTACAGGGAGCTCATCAACCAGCGCAGCAGGACCGACACCGCCGTGGCCGCCTTCCGCCGCCGCGCGAGCCTTCAGGAGAACGTGTCACCGGAGATGGCCGTCCAGCTCAAGGCGCTCAACGAGGAGCTGGACCGTATTCCGGAGCTGCGCAGAGGCGTCGACGCGCGCACGATCGACACGATCGAGATGATCACCACCTACAGCGACGTCGTCGACGCCTCCTTCCGCATGTACGACCAGATGATCCTGGTCCCCGACATGGCGCTCTACCGGCTGGCCAGGTCGGTCAGCATGCTCGGCGAGGCCAAGGAGCTGCTGTCGAGGGAGCGGGCGATGATCGTGCACGTGCTCGCGACCGGCAAAGTCGGCCCGAGCGAGCGCGCGCTCTTCACCGAGATGTCGGCCACCCGCAGACTCCTGCACGCCCAGGCGCTCACCCATCTCGGGCCCGGCCTCGACGCCGCCCACCGCCAGCTGACCGCGGCGCCGGTCTACCGTGACTTCGTCGCGATCGAGGACGCCATTCGCGGCCAGGCCACCGCCAACGGACTGCCCGCCACCTCCAGCACCTGGCGCTCCAGCAGCGAGAACCTGGCGAAAGCCGTCGAGCGCAACCAGTCGGAGGTGGTGCAGGGTCTCGTCGATCGCGTCAGCCCCACCGCGACGAACATCCTGGTCAAGATCGGCGTGGCAGGGGGCCTGGGCCTGCTCGCCGTCATCGCCTCGCTCCTGCTCTCCCTGCGCTTCAGGCACGTCCTGGTGCGCGAGCTGGCCGGGCTGCGCGACGCGGCCACCGAGCTGGCCGACGTACGGCTGGCCGGCCTCATCGACCGCCTGCGCAAGGGCGCCTCCGACCACCAGGTCGAACCGCTCGTCCTCGACGCGCAGACCACCGAGGTGCGCGACATCGTCCACGCGTTCAACACCGTGCAGTCCACCGCCGTCGAGGCGGCGGTCGACCAGGCCAAGCTGCGCGACGGCGTGCGGCACGTCTTCGTCAGCCTGGCCAGGCGCAACCAGTCGCTGCTGCACCGCCAGCTGCTGCACCTGGACGGCATGGAGCGGCGCGCCGAGGACGCCGAGACGCTCGAGGACCTGTTCAAGCTCGACCACCTCACCACCCGCATGCGCAGGCACGCCGAGAGCCTGATCATCCTGTCCGACCAGGCGCCCGGCAGGGGCTGGCGCAACGCCGTGCCCGCGGTCGACGTGCTGAGGGCGGCGGTCTCCGAGGTCGAGGAGTACGCCAGGGTCGAGGTGCCGCAGCCGCCGAAGACGGCCGTGGTGGGAGCGGCCGCGACGGACGTCGTGCACCTGCTGGCCGAGCTGGTGGAGAACGCGACCCTGTTCTCACCGCCGCAGACCAGGGTGGACGTGCGGGCGCTCACCGTGCCCGAGGGGCTGCTGATCGAGGTGGAGGACCGCGGGCTCGGGCTGCCGCCCGCCGAGCTCGACCAGCTCAACGCGCGCCTGGCCGAGCCGCCCGAGTTCGACCTGGCCGAGAGCGACAGGCTGGGCCTGTTCGTGGTGTCCAGGCTGGCGGCCAGGCACGGGATCGGCGTGCGGCTGCGGCCTTCGCCGTACGGGGGGATCACGGCGGCGGTGACGCTGCCGCCCGCCCTGCTGTCGGATCAGCCCGCGCTGACAGGGGGCAGGTAGCGGATGGCGCCGGCCGCGCGGGCCGCGGCGGCGGCGCACAGCCTGTCGTGCGCCCACGGCGGCAGCAGCGCCGCGGCCTCCTGCTCGGTGAAGAAGCCGTAGTCGTCGAGCTCCTCGGCCTGGAGCTTGACCGGGGTGTCGGCGTCGATGACGCCGCAGTCGAAGAGGAAGTGGATCAGCGGGTACGGCCTGTCCTCGCGTATGCCCGCCCAGTGGACGACCAGGAGCTCGCCCACGGGTAGCGTGAGGCCCAGCTCCTCCTCGACCTCGCGGGCGCAGGCCTGGGCGGGGTGCTCCCCCTCGTCCACGGATCCGCCCGCGAAGCCCCAGTGCGGACGGTAGTTGGGGTTGACCAGCAGCGCCCTGCCCTGCCGGTCGGTGATGTAGGCGCCGGCGCCCACGACCACCCGGTGCAGTGACTCCCAGTACTCCATGTCCACGCTCACGTCGATCAACCTACAACGCGGAGGCGACCAACCCCCGGCTCCGGTGACTTCCGAGTAAAAAGATAGGATATGTCCCCATGACACGACGCGCGTTGATCTTCTGGGTGACGGGCGTCCTGGCCTACTTCGTCGCGGTCTTCCACCGGCAGTCGCTCGGCGTCGCCAGCCTGGAGGCCGCCTCCCGCCTCGATCTCGGCGCGTCGGGCCTGGCCACGCTGGCCATGCTGCAGCTTCTCGTCTACGCGGTCATGCAGATCCCCGTCGGCGTGCTGGTCGACAGGCTCGGCTCCAAGCGCATGCTGGTCATCGGAGCTCTGGTCATGTCGTGCGGCCAGGTCGTCTTCGCCTTCGCCGACGACCTCCTGCTCGGACTCGCGGCCAGGATGCTGGTCGGCGCGGGCGACGCGATGACGTTCATCAGCGTGATCAGGCTGGTCAACCTCTCCTTCCCGCCGCGCCGCAACCCGGTGATGGTGCAGCTCACTGGGCTCATCGGCCAGTTCGGCGCGATCGCGTCCACCGTGCCGATCATCGGCTCGCTCCACGCGTACGGCTGGACGCCCACCTTCCTCGCCGCCGCCGCCCTGGGCCTGGTGGCGACCGTCCTCGTCGCGGCCGTCCTGCGCGACGGACGCCCGTCCGCCGTTCACCGCGCACCCGGGCTCAAGGCCGCGTGGATGCAGCCTGGCACCAGGCTGGGGATGTGGACCCACGCGGCCACCCAGTGCTCGGCCGCGGCGTTCATGCTGCTGTGGGGCTACCCCTACCTCGTCCAGGGCCAGGGGCTGGCCCCCGCGACCGCGGGCGTGCTGCTGTCCACACTGACCGTGGTGGGCATGATCTGCGGCCCGATCCTCGGCTACCTGGCGGGTCGCTTCCCGCTGCGCAGGTCGTGGCTGGTGCTCGGCATCACCGGCGCCACGGCGCTGGTCTGGACGGCGGTGCTGCTGTGGCCGGGACGCGCGCCGCTGTGGCTGCTGGTGGCGCTGATCGTCGTCCTGGCCTCGAACGGGCCCGGCTCGATGATCGGTTTCGACTACGCCAGGACGTTCAACCCCGCGGGCCGCATCGGCGCGGCCACGGGCATCGTCAACGGCGGCGGCTTCCTGGCCTCCATGTCGGTGATCGCGCTGGTGGGCGTCGCCATGGACCTCACGGGCGACTACCACTGGGCGATGGCCGTGCAGTACCCGGTGTGGCTGCTCGGCGCGGTGCAGGTGCTGCGCTACCGCGCCAAGGCCCGCAGGCTGCTAGCCCAGCTCGACGAAGGGCTCGGGGAAGTGGGAGGTACCCAGCAGGGCGCCCTGCGCGCGCAGCCTGCCGACTAGCTCCATGCGCGTCTTCGCGGCCAGGTCGGAGTCGTCGTCGTAGACGTAGCGGATCGACGGATCGGCCAGCTGCACCGGATGGTGCAGGACGTCGCCGACCATGGTGAACTCGCCGACCTCGACCGACTGGTGCCCGGGTGTGTGGCCGGGCGTCAGCCTGACCACCACGCCGGGGGCGACCTCCTCGTCGCCGTCGACCACGTGCAGCAGCTCCTTGACCGGGTCGAGGAAGCCGTTGCCCACCAGCTCGGCGCGCTGGACGACGTGGCGGGCGTTGGCGAACACGGGCGCGCCGTCCAGGAACGTTCCGCCGGCGTGGTCGCTGTGCAGGTGCGTGATGATCACCGTGCCGACGTCCGCGGGGGCCACCCCTGCGGCGGCCAGCTCGCTGTGGAGTCTGCCGGGGGCGGGGGCCCAGGTGGAGGTGGGCCCGATGCCCGTGTCGACGAGCGTGACGTGGCCCTTGCCGTCCCGGATCAGGAAGCAGTGGAAGTGCAGGATCCATTCGCCCTCGTCCACCTCCGCGCCGAGGAAGGTCTCGAGGAACGGCAGTCGGAGCGAGGGGCCCATCGGGCCGACGGCGTCACACAGCGGGGTGATCTCGACGTCGGCTACTTTTCTTGGCTTATGCGGCATCCGTCAACGCTAGCCGCGGCACGTACTCGGTCTCCACATCGGCCGCGAAGACCGCGCGCCTGCAGCGAGCGCAGCGGAACATGATCGGCCCCTCGTCGAGGGTGGTGTGGCACCTGGGGCAGTGGGTCTTGTTCATGTCATCCCCCTTGGAGTTCGCAGTTCCATGGAAGCCTCCGCTGATTGCAGAAGCCCTGCAGGGCGCTTGACAGATTGTGCTCCGGGAGATGGCGAGGCCGTGGGGAAAGCGGAATAGAAACCTTGCGCGCCGCGTTTGCCGTGATATCTTGCGAAACAGCGTTGAGCGTCTGAAGCTCCGCTGACTTCACCTGAAGGGCCCCACCTCTCTGAGGGCCCGACCTCTTTTTCTTACTCACCGCCTGTCACCCAGGCGTGCCCTCGAGGAGGGTCTCTCATGTCTGTCCAAACCATCCCCCGTCCCCGTACCACCACGCCCATCCGGGAGGTCAGCGGCCTGCTGGACGGCACGTTCCTCCGCTCGTCCGGCTACCGGCACAGCTCCGACGACGTACGGCTGCCGCCCGAGCGGATCAAGCAGTTCGGCCTGCGCCCCGGCGACCACGTGGTCGCCACCGTCGCCGGCTCGAAGCTCGTCTCGATCGAGTCGGTCAACGGTCACACCTCATGGCGCGACCGCCCGCACTTCGCCGACCTGACCCCCGTCCACCCCCGCGACCGGCTGAACATCGAGACCGACTCGCTGACCACCAGGGTCGTCGACCTGATCGCGCCCATCGGCAAGGGCCAGCGCGGACTCATCGTCGCCCCGCCCAAGGCCGGCAAGACGATGGTCCTGCAGGCGCTGGCCCAGGCCGTCTCCCGCAACCACCCCGAGGTCCACCTCATGGTGGTCCTGGTCGGCGAGCGTCCCGAGGAGGTCACCGACATCCGCAGGAACATCGCGGGCGAGGTGGTCGCCTCCACCTTCGACCGTCCCGACAAGGAGCACACCGCGCTCGCCGAGCTCGCTCTCGAGCGCGCCAAGCGCCTGGTCGAGCAGGGACACGACGTCGTCATGCTGCTCGACTCGCTCACCAGGCTCGGCCGCGCCTACAACAACCTCGCCCCCAGCGGGGGACGCATCCTGTCAGGCGGCATCGACACCGGCGCCATCTACCCGCCCAAGCGCTTCTTCGGCGCCGCGCGCAACGTCGAGGGCGGCGGCTCCCTCACCATCCTCGCCACCGCGCTCGTCGAGACCGGCTCGCGCATGGACGACTCCTTCTTCGAGGAGTTCAAGGGCACGGGCAACATGGAGCTGCGGCTCAGCCGCGCGCTCGCCGAGCGCAGGCTCTTCCCCGCCGTCGACCTCGAGACCTCGAGCACCAGGCGCGAAGAGGACCTGATGCACCCCGCCGAGCAGCAGGTCGTGTGGAAGCTGCGGCGCATGCTCGCGGGACTCGATCGGCAGCAGGGCATGGAGCTGCTCATCGCCAAGCTCCGCGAGACGTCCTCCAACGCGGCCTTCCTCACACTCGCCGCGACGACGACGCCCTGAACCTCACCGCCCCTTCACGTAGGTCCTGGGCCCCTTCTCCCGCCCCGGATACACCATGATCAACCACTCCTCGCCGGCCTGCGGCTCCTCCCGGTCGTAGTCCACGGGAAGCTCGCGCTGGTGAACCCTGACGCGATAGTGGCCTGGCCCGCCCGCCGCGAGGTCGGGAAGGCCGCGGTAGCCGTCGGAGATCTCCAGGACGCCCGTCGGGCTCTGGTAGCCGATCTCGGCGCCCACCTTCCAGCCCTTCGTCTCGACCGGCGGCCTCCTGCGATACGACTCGCCTGTCACGCACAGGAGACCCATCTCGGTGAGGGCCTGGAAGGCGAGATTCCCGGGCACGGAGGCCATCACGTCGTCCCCACTCCCCAGTTGCTCGGACACACCGCCGTCGAAGCCCTCCTCCGAGGTGTCGAGCGCGTAGAACTCCACCGACATGTGGGTGCTCGCCTGCCGTACCGGCTTGGTCCTGGGTTTGTGGCGGGGCAGCGCGGCGCACTCAGCCCTGCGGCGCGCGTAGTACTCCTCTTCCTCGCGCTTCAGCTCCGCCTGATTCCGCTCGTTGACACGGGCGAGCGCGGGACAGTTCGCGGGAAGCGCCCTGGCGACGTCGAACTCGTCACCGTTCCGCGCGTCGGGCAGCCTGCCGCCTTTTTCGACCAGCCTGCACAGGTGCCGCCCATAGGCGAACAACCGGCCGTCGGGCATCCGGGTGCCCGGCTCGTCCATCAAGGAGTCACGCGCCTCGCAGAGGAAGCGCCAGTCCTCCTCCGAGTACCCCTGCCTGACCGCGCCGTGGCACTCCTCCCAGTCCGGCACCGTCACCGTGCCGCCTTGCATGGCGTCGGCGGCAGGGGTCAGCGCCAGGATGACGACCAGCGCCGCCACCACCGGTCCGCGCGGCAGCCGCGGCGCGCTCGTCCGTACGGCCAGCAGTGCGAGTGTCGAAGCGACCAGTTCGAGCACGTCATGCCCGACGGTCCACCACACCACCTGCCAGCCGCCCCACCATTCGAGGCAACTCGGCTCGAGAACCATGTCCATGGCGAACAGCGGGGGCTGGTAGGCGTTGAGAAACATCTGGGGCAGCAGGAGCGCCCTGACGATCCACCGGCCGAGCCCGGGTCTGCGCCACCGCGCGCATGCCAGCCATGCCAGCAGGCCCAGGGCGACGAACGGAAGCGCACCGTATCCGAAAGGCGGGACGTAATAGATCGGGAAGACGAGATGGTAGATGTCGCCCGACAAGTCGTTGCCGACGCAGTTCTTGAACCCGAAGGCGCCCCAGCCGAGCCCTTCGGGAAGGAAGAGCCAAGGAAGAGCGAAGGCCATGATGGCGCCGGTCAGGGCGCAGGCCCACAGCACTGCTGATAATCGGCGTGGCATGCCGGGAGTCTAGGGATCTTGGGGTGGGCGTCATGATGGGGGGATGCTGGCTGACATCGTCGACTATCTCGCCTGTCCTGTCTGCCGAGACGGCCTCCGCCTCACCGACGGATCGCTGCGCTGCGGCCAGGGGCACGGGTTCGACGTCGCCAGGCAGGGATACGTCAGCCTGCTCACCGGATCCCAGGCTCCCGGCACCGCCGACAGCCCCGCGATGGTGGCGGCGCGGGCGGACTTCCTCGCGGCAGGACATTACGCGCCGCTGGCCGACGCGCTGGCGAAGGCCGTCCAGGACCACTGCCCGCCCGCGGCCACGGGAGCGGGCGGAGCGGACGGCGAGCACCGCGGGCCTGTCGTGGTGGACGCGGGCGCAGGGACCGGGTACTACGGCGCCGCCGTGCTCGACGCGCTCCCCGAGGCCACCGGGCTGGCGTTCGACATCTCCAAGCACGCGGTGAAGCGGGCGGCCAGGGCGCACCCCAGGATGGGGGCGTTCGTGGCGGACGTGTGGAAGCCGCTGCCGATCGGCGACGCGGTCGCCGACGTCGTGATCGACGTGTTCGCGCCGCGCAACGGCCCGGAGTTCGAGAGGATCCTGCGGCCTGGCGGCAGGCTCGTGGTGGTGACCCCCGCGAAGGAGCATTTGAGCCCGCTGGTCGAGGAGCTGGACCTGCTCTCGGTGGACGAGGCGAAAGAGCACAGGGTCGCCGAAAGTCTGAGAGGGTTCGGAGAGGTCGACACTCGGGCCGTACGGTTCGAGATGCCCCTGTCGAGGGCGGATGTGGCGAAGGTGGTGGAGATGGGACCGAGCGCGTGGCACAAGGACCCCGACACCCTTCACCACCAAATCCAGAAATTTCCGGAATGGACCCCAGCGGTGGCCAGTTTTCGACTGTTTATCTTTGAATCATCCGCCGAATCAAGACCATCTTCTTGACGGACGTTCGAGGCGCATGTTACTGATGGGGCATTTAGTCCGAAATTCCCTCACATTCCTCAGGTATTTCTGTGACCCAGACGCGATACTGGACGGCAACTGAGGAGGGGAGGGGCGGATGAAGGCGGAGGAGCGCTGGCAGGCCAGGTTCCGGGCGCCCAGCATGACGCTGCCCGTCTGGGCACGTCAGGCCCCCCACCGCGCTCTCTACCGTTCGAACGCCTCCGGCACCTGGGAGATCTACGCCTGGGACCGCACCACGGGCGTCACCCGCCAGGTCACCACGCAGGCCCACGGCACCAGGCACGCCGCCCTCGACCCGACGGGCCAGTGGATCTACTGGTTCGCCGACACCGAGAGCGACGACCTCGGCATCTGGCTGCGCCAGCGCTTCACCGGCGGTCCCGACGAGCCCGTCGCCCCCGACCTGGAGCCTGGCCAGCCGGGCGGCCTGGCCCTGTCCACCACGGGCGTCGCCGCCGTCAGCCTCGCCCGCCCTGGCGGCTTCACCACCCATCTCGTACGGCCAGGCGAACCCAGCCACCTGCTGTACGAGCACACCGAGGCCTCCTGGGTCAGCGACATGTCGCTCGACGGCGAGTTCATCGCCATCAACCACAGCGAGCACGGCGACTTCAGGCACCCGGCGCTCCGCGTCGTCAAGCAGTGCGGCGAGGTGGTCGGCGAGCTGTACGACGGCCCCGGCAAGGGCGTCGTCGGCCTGCGCTTCGCGCCCACCCCCGGCGACCGCCGGCTGCTCACCCTGCACGAGCGCCGCCTGCGCCACGAGCCCCTGGTCTGGGACCCGAAGACGGGCGAGCAGCGCGAGATCTGGCTGAAGGACCCGGGCGAGCTGACCGCCGAGTGGTACGACGACGGCCGCGCGCTGCTGATCATCAGGGACGACCGCGCCCGCACCTACCTGCACCGCTACGACCTGGCGGGCGGCGGCCTCACGCTGATCGACACCCCTCACGGCGTCATCGACGAGGCGCGCCCGAGGCCTGGCGGCCACGTCGAGTACGCCTGGTCGAGCGCCTCCAGGCCGCCGGTGATCCGTTCGAGCACCGGCCACGTGGTGATGAACGCGGTCGGGCCCGCGGCCCCGACCAGCGTCCCCGTGGAGGACCTCGACGTCAGCGGCCCTGGCGGGCGCATCCACGCGCTGGTCTCCAGGCCCGAGACGGGCTCGGCGCCCTTCCCCGCGGTCTTCCTGCTGCACGGCGGCCCTAACCTGCACGACGCCGACGACTTCTCCCCCGAGGTCGCGGCCTGGGTCGACGCAGGGTTCGCCGTCGTCCGGGTCAACTACAGGGGCTCGACCGGCTACGGCACGGCCTGGCGCGACGCGCTGCGCGGCGAGATCGGCCACCTTGAGCTGGCCGACGTGGCGGCCGTCAGGGAGCAGGTGGTGGCGCAGGGCATCGTCGACCCCGACAGGATCGTGCTGGCCGGCACCTCGTGGGGCGGCTACCTCACGCTGCTCGGCCTCGGCGTCCAGCCGAAGCTGTGGGCGGCGGGCATCGCCGCGGCGCCCATCGCCTGCCACGAGACCTCCTACGAGGACGAGGCCGAGGGCCTGCGCGCCTACAAACGCGCCCTGCTCGGCGGCTCGCCCTCCGAGCAGCCCGACCGCTACCGCGACAGCTCCCCGATCACCTACGTCGAGCAGATCGAACGGCCGCTGCTGATCCTGGCCGGCATCAACGACTCGCGCTCGCCGCTGCGGCAGCTGGAGAAGTACGTGGACCGCCTGGCCGAGCTGGGTCACGAGCACGAGGTCCACTACTACGACGCGGCCCGCGGCGCCCTGGTCGTCTCCGAACGGATCGACCAGATGGCGATAAAGCTGAATTTCACCCGTAAACACGTAGTAACAACTGACATAGCGTAATAGGTTGGCCGGCTCGGCCGACTTGTCTGTCAGCCTCGGCTGCTGTCACCATCGCGCCACCTCCCAGCCGAAGGGCGCGAAACAGTGACCATCACCAAGGAACCGCCAGGCGTCAGCCGTCTGAAAAGGGACGCCGTCGGACTCGTCGGCGTCATCTTCATGGCCGTCGCGACCGCGGCCCCCATCACCGCCATGACGGGCAACGTGCCCATCGTCGTCGCGTTCGGCAACGGCCTCGGCGTCCCCGCGGGCTACCTGTTCGCCACCGTCGTCCTGACGATCTTCTCCGTGGGCTACACCGCGATGTCGAAGCACATCACCGCGGCCGGAGCCTTCTACGGCTACATCTCCCATGGCCTCGGCCAGGTCGTCGGCATGGTCTCCGGCCTGCTGGCCACCATGGCGTACGTGGTCTTCGAGGCCTCGATCATCGGCTTCTTCGCCTACTCCGCCAACGACACCTTCAAGTCGCTGGCGGGGGTGGACATCCACTGGCTGTGGTTCGCCTTCCTCGGCCTGGCGCTGAACATGATCCTCTCCTACTTCGACATCAACCTGACCGCCAAGGTCCTGGGCGTCTTCCTGATCACCGAGATCCTCATGCTCGGCCTGGTCGCGCTCGTCACGCTCTTCAACGGCGGAGGCCCCGACGGCCTCATGGCCTACACGCTCAACCCGCTCAACGCCTTCCAGACCACGGGGGTGCAGGCGGGCGCGGTCGGCCTCGGCCTGTTCATGTGCTTCTGGTCGTGGGTGGGCTTCGAGTCGACCGCCATGTACGGCGAGGAGTCGCGCGAGCCGAAGAAGATCATTCCGATCGCCACGCTCGTCTCGGTGGTCGGCATCGGCCTGTTCTACACGTTCGTGTCGTGGATGACGGTGGCCGCCAACGGCGTCAAGGCGCCGGAGCTCGCCGCCGAGCAGTTCGCGGGGATCTTCTTCAACCCCACCGAGCAGTTCATCGGGACGTGGGCGGTCGGCCTGTTCAAGATCCTCATCCTGACCGGCTCGTTCGCCTGCTCGATGGCCTTCCACAACTGCGCCGCCCGCTACCTCTACGCGCTCGGCAGGGAGAACCTCATCCCGGGCACGGCCCGCACCCTCGGCGCCACCCACCCCACGCACGGCTCGCCGCACATCGCCGGGTTCGTCCAGACCGCCATCTCGGTGGTGCTGATCCTGGCCTTCGCCGCCGCGGGCATGGACCCCTACGTGCACATCTACACGCTGCTCGCGGTCCTGGGCACGCTGGCCATCCTCATCGTCCAGACGCTGTGCTCGTTCTCGGTGATCGGCTACTTCCACGTCAAGAAGAAGCACCCCGAGACCGCCAACGTGTGGCGCACGCTGATCGCCCCGCTGGTGGGCGGCCTCTCGATGGCCTACGTGGTGCTGCTGCTGTTCCAGAACCAGGAGGCGGCGGCAGGCGACGCCTCGAAGAGCTCGTTCTTCACCGCGATCCCGTGGATCGTGGTGGCCCTCGCCGTGCTGGGCGCGGGCACCGCGCTCTACCTCAAGGCGCGTAACCCCGCCAAGTACGAGGTCATCGGCAGGATCGTGCTGGAGGACACGGTCGAGCGCGACTAGTCAGCGAGCGCGGAGGACCAGGATCGCCAGGTCGTCCGCGCTCGGCTCCGGCGCGAAGTCGGCCGCTCCCCTGCGGATGCGCTCGGCCACCGCCCTCGCCGACAGCCCCGCGCACTCCGCGAGCAGCTTGGACAGGCCGCCCTCGTCGTCGAGCAGGCGGCCTCCGCTGCGGCGCTCGGTCACGCCGTCGGTCACGGCGAGCAGCACGTCGCCGTGGTCGAGGTGGATGGTGTCGGCCTCGAACACGACCTCGGGGAAGACACCGAGCAGCGACTGCGGGGTGGTCACGCCCTCGACGACGCCGCTGGGCTTGAGCCGCAGCGCCTCGGGGTGGCCCGCCGAGACCATGCGCACCTCGAGGCCGCTCTCCACGGGCGTGATGTCGCCGTGGAGGAGCGTGAGGAACCTGGCGCGCTCGCCCTCCTCGAGGATGGCCTGGTTGAGGCGGCCGAGAACCGCGGCCACGCCGTACCCCTCCCTGGCCAGCAGGCGCAGGGTGTGGCGGGCCAGCCCCGTGACGGCCGCCGCCTCGGGGCCCGTGCCGCAGACGTCGCCGATCGCGAAACGCCAGGACTCGTCGCCCGCCTTGAACAGGTCGTAGAAGTCGCCGCCGACCTCGTTGGCCTCGCCCGCGGGCTCGTAGACGACGCCGTAGTCGAGGCCGGGGACCTCGGGCTCGTTGGGAGGCAGCAGGCTGCGCTGCAGCGCCCTGTTGGCCGCCGCCTGCTGGGCGTAGAGGCGGGCGTTGTCCATCGCCAGGGCCGCGCGCCGCGCGATGTCCTCTGCGAACTGGATGCTCTCGTCGGGGAAGCGGTCGTGGCGGCCGAGGCACATCGCGCCGAGCGAGCGCCCCCTCGCGATCAGCGGCACCGCGAGGACCTGCGAGTCGGCCAGTTGCAGGGTGGCGGCGGCGCTGTCGGGCACGCTCAGCTCGGACAGCTGCTCACGCAACCCGTCGATGCGCGCCTCGTCGGCGTGCCACAGATAGGCCAGACGGCGAGGGCCTGCCCCCGTGTCGGAGGTGTAGACGGCACACCAGGTCGACAGTCTCGGAACGACGATCTGGGCGATGATCGCCGGGACCATGTCGGGGTCGAGAGTGCCTGCCAGCAGGTCGCTCGCGTCGGCGAGGAAGCCCAGCCAGTGGGGTCCACGCGACGATTCCTCGGCCCACTCGGATGCCACTCTGTCCGTCGAGCCCGGTAGCGTGAGTCTTGCCCAATGGACACGGGAGTCGCCCGCGAAGGTGATTCCCCACTCCTCGACGTCGACCGAGGGGCCCTTGGGGTCACCATGAGGGGAGGTCCGCTGCCTGAGCTCGACTTGCACGGCGTCGCCGTAATGTTTCCAGACGATCTCGAAGGGCGCGTCGGCCACCTGCATGGCCAGCTCGCCTGCCAGCTGTTCGGCGGCAGGCAGCACCGAGGCGGCCGCCCATGCGGTCATCACCTCGCGCGTGAACCTCTTCGCAGAGGGAACGGCGGTCTCGCCTGGCGCGAAGGTTGCCGCCAGGACCGCGCGGGAAGAAGCAGTCATCGATCCGTGCCTACCACACTTCCCACTGACTTGGGGTAAATCCAAGGACAGGACTACGAGCTACTCATCGTGACAGACTTGCATCACTCACGGCGGCACCCCGGGAGTGGAGGAGACCCCATGACGACGGCCAAGACCGCGCCGACTGCGGAGGAAAGGACGTATACAGAGTCAGATCTGCTTCCCGTCCTAGAGACACTCTTCGCGTGGCGCGACGGCGACTTCCGCCGCCGGGTTCCGCACGCGCCCCCGGGCATCATGAGTGAGATCCGGCTGCTGCTCAACGAGGTGGCCGACCGCAGGGAGCACCTCAGCAACGAGCTGACGCGGGTGCGCAAGGAAGTCGTGAAGGAAGGGCGCTTCGGTGAGCGCCTCACCCCAGGGCCCGGCGTGGGTTCGTGGGCCGAGAGCGTCGAGTCCGTCAACGCGCTCATCGACGCGCTGGTCAGTCCCGTGACGGGAGCGGCCGACGTGATCGACGCGGTCGCCAAGGGCGACCTGACCCGCAGGATCGACCTCGACCGCTCGGCCAGAGGCGAGGTCAGGAGACTCGGCAAGGCCATCAACGGCATGGTCGAGCAGCTGTCGCTGTTCAACACCGAGGTGACCAGGGTGGCCCGCGAAGCCGGCACCGAGGGCCGTCTGGGGGGCAGCGCGAGCGTCAGGGGCATGTCAGGCAGCTGGCGCGACCTGACCGAGGCCGTCAACACCATGTCGTCCCGTGTGTCCGCGCAGGTGCGCGACATCGCCGAGGTGACCACCGCCGTGGCGAAGGGCGACCTGAGCCGCAAGGTGACCGTCGACGCGGTCGGCGAGATGTTCGAGCTGAAGAACACCGTCAACACGATGGTCGACCAGCTCTCCGCCTTCGCCGAAGAGGTGACCCGAGTCGCCCGCGAGGTCGGCACCGAAGGCCAGCTGGGCGGCCAGGCGCAGGTCAGCGGCGTGTCGGGGGTCTGGAAGGACCTCACCGACAACGTCAACTTCATGGCCAACAACCTCACCAACCAGGTCCGCCAGATCGCCGCCGTCTCCACCGCCGTCGCCCAGGGCAACCTGACCAAGAAGATCACCGTCGACGCCCAGGGCGAGATCCTCCAGCTCAAGGACACCCTCAACACGATGGTCGACCAGCTGTCGTCCTTCGCCGACGAGGTCACCCGAGTCGCCCGCGAGGTCGGCACCGAGGGCAAGCTGGGCGGCCGCGCCGAGGTGCGGGGCGTGTCCGGGGTGTGGAAGGACCTCACCGACAACGTCAACTCGATGGCCAACAACCTGACCTACCAGGTGCGCAACATCGCCCAGGTCACCACGGCCGTCGCCAACGGCGACCTGACCCGCAAGATCGACGTCGACGCCCAGGGCGAGATCCTCGAACTCAAGTCGACCATGAACACGATGGTCGACCAGCTGTCCTCCTTCGCCTCCGAGGTGACCCGAGTCGCCCGCGAGGTCGGCACGGAGGGCCAGCTGGGTGGCCAGGCGCAGGTGCGCGGCGTGTCGGGGGTCTGGAAGGACCTCACCGACAACGTCAACTTCATGGCCAACAACCTCACCAACCAGGTCCGCCAGATCGCCGCCGTCTCCACCGCCGTCGCCCAGGGCAACCTGACCAAGAAGATCACCGTCGACGCCCAGGGCGAGATCCTCCAGCTCAAGGACACCCTCAACACGATGGTCGACCAGCTGTCGTCCTTCGCCGACGAGGTCACCCGGGTCGCCCGCGAGGTGGGCACCGAGGGTCAGCTGGGCGGCCAGGCGCGGGTGCAGGGCGTGTCCGGTGTGTGGAAGGACCTCACCGACAACGTCAACTTCATGGCCAACAACCTGACCTACCAGGTGCGCAACATCGCCGAGGTCACCACGGCCGTCGCCAACGGCGACCTGACCCGCAAGATCGACGTCGACGCCCAGGGCGAGATCCTGGCCCTGAAGACCACCATCAACAAGATGGTCGACCAGCTCTCCTCCTTCGCCTCCGAGGTCACCCGAGTCGCCCGCGAGGTCGGCTCCGAGGGCCGTCTCGGCGGCCAGGCCAGGGTCGAGGGCGTCGAGGGCACCTGGAAGCGCCTGACGGAGTCCGTCAACGAGCTGGCCGGCAACCTGACCACCCAGGTGCGCGCCATCGCCACGGTGACCAGCGCGGTCGCCCAGGGCGACCTCACCCGCTCCATCGCCGTCGAGGCACAGGGCGAGCTGGCCGAGCTCAAGGACAACGTCAACTTCATGGTGGCCAACCTGCGCGAGACCACGCAGGCCAACCAGGAGCAGGACTGGCTGAAGTCCAACCTGGCCCGCATCTCCCGCCTGATGCAGGGCCACCGCGACCTCATGGAGGTCGCCAAGCTGATCATGAGCGAGCTGACCCCGCTCGTCTCCGCCCGCTACGGCGCCTTCTACGGCGTCGACACCAGCGGGGAGGAGCACGACCTGGTCCTCATCGGCGGCTACGGCGTACGGCCCGACCGCGCGCCACGCCAGCGCTTCGCCACCGGCGAGGGCATCGTCGGCCAGGCGGCCATGGAGGGCAGGTCGATCGTCCTCGACGACGTGCCTGCCGCCTTCATCACCATCGACAGCGGGCTCAGCCAGTCCACGCCCGCGCAGATCGTGGTGCTGCCGATCCTGTTCGAGAGCAGGGTCCTCGGCGTGCTGGAGCTGGCCTCCTTCACCGCCTTCGGCGAGGTGCACCTCGACTTCCTCACGCAGCTGGTCGAGACCATCGGCGTCACGATGAACACCATCATCGCCAACTCCCGCACCGAGGACCTGCTGAAGGAGTCGCAGCGCCTGACCCGCGAGCTGCAGGAGCGCTCCGACGAGCTGCAGCGCCAGCAGGAGGAGCTGCGCCGTTCCAACTCCGAGCTGGAGGAGAAGGCCGGGCTGCTCGCCAAGCAGAACCGCGCCATCGAGATCCAGAACTTCCAGATCGAGCAGGCCCGCCGCACCCTGGAGGAGCGCGCCGAGCAGCTGGCCGTCTCCTCGCGCTACAAGTCCGAGTTCCTCGCGAACATGTCGCACGAGCTGCGCACCCCGCTCAACAGCCTCCTCGTGCTGGCCAAGCTGCTGACCGAGAACGCCGAGGGCAACCTGACCTCCCAGCAGGTCGAGTTCGCCCGCACCATCCACGGCGCGGGCTCGGCGCTGCTGCAGCTGATCAACGACATGCTCGACCTGTCGAAGGTCGAGGCGGGGCGCATGGACATCCATCCCGCCCAGCTGTCGCTGCCCAAGCTGGTCGACTACGTCGAGGCGGCCTTCGCCCCGCTCGCCCAGGACAAGGGCCTGGCCTTCATCGTCGAGGTCGACCCACGGGTGCCGCAGGAGCTGCGCACCGACGAGCAGCGCCTGCAGCAGGTGCTGCGCAACCTGCTGTCCAACGCGGTCAAGTTCACCCCCAAGGGCGAGGTACGGCTACGCGTCGTGCCCGCTCCTCACGAGGTCGACTACGACGACGACACCCTGCGCGACAGCACCGACCTGCTCGCCTTCCAGGTGGTCGACACCGGCATCGGCATCGCGCCCGACAAGCTGGAGATCATCTTCGAGGCGTTCCGTCAGGCCGACGGCACCACCAGCCGCAAGTACGGCGGCACGGGGCTCGGCCTGTCGATCTGCCGCGAGATCGCGAGACTGCTCGGCGGCGAGATCCACGTCGACAGCGAGCTCGGCGCGGGCAGCACGTTCACCCTCTACCTCCCGACCAACTACGCGGGTCCGCTGGTCGCCCGCGACGGCGGCGCCGCCCGCAGGCAGGTGCTGACGATGCAGGTCGAGGAGCAGAACGCGGTGCTCGTGCCCGAGCCGCCGCTCCCGCTCGACCTGCCGCTGCCCGAGATGGTCCAGCAGGGCAACGCGCAGCAGTGGCAGGGCGACGACCCCCTCGACGGCGCCAAGATCCTCATCGTCGACGACGACATCCGCAACGTGTTCGCTCTGACCAGCGTGCTGGAGCGGCACGGCGCCACCGTCGTCTACGCCGAGAACGGCCGTGAGGGCATCGAACAGCTCGAACGCAACGAGGACGTGGCCCTCGTGCTCATGGACATCATGATGCCCGAGATGGACGGTTGGGCCACGACGTCGGCCATCAGGCGCATGCCGCAGTTCGCCGACCTGCCGATCATCGCGCTGACCGCCAAGGTCATGCGCGGAGACAGGGAGAAGAGCATCGCCTCCGGCGCCTCCGACTATGTGCCCAAGCCGGTCGACGTCGACCAGCTGCTCGAACGCCTGCGTGGCTGGCTCAGCCGCGGGCGGGCGTCCGACACCGCGGAAGAGGCGTGACCATGGCAGACCGAGCCAAGATCCTCCTGGTCGACGACCGTGAGGAGAACCTCATCGCCCTTGAGGCCATCCTCAGCTCTCTCGACCTGACCCCCGTCAGGGCCAGATCGGGAGAGGAGGCGCTGAAGGCGCTCCTCGGCACCGAGTTCGCGCTGATCCTGCTCGACGTCCGGATGCCGGGCATGGACGGGTTCGAGACCGCCGCGCACATCAAGCGGCGCGAACGCACCCGCAACATCCCCATCATCTTCCTGACCGTCGTCGACAGCGCCCCCGACTACGCCTTCCGCGGCTACGCGGCGGGCGCCGTCGACTACCTCACCAAGCCCTTCGACCCGTGGGTGCTCAGGGCGAAGGTGTCGGTGTTCGTCGAGCTCTACAACATGAACAAGCGGCTCACCGAGCAGGCGTCGCTGCTGCGCGAACGGCTGGCGGGCGAGCTGCCGCCCGGTAACAGCGCGGCCCAGCCCGCAGTGCTGCCCGAGCTGTCGCGCAGGTTGACGGCGGTGGAGGACGAGCTCGAGAGGGTGCGCGAACTCGCCCGCAAGTCCTCCGACCCGGGGCTGACCTCGCCGCTGGCCGACCTGGCCGACCGGCTCGACCACCTCCGCGCCGGCTTCGACGCCCTGAGCTGACACCTATGTCGCGCGGGTAGGCCACCCCCTCTGGCCTGCCCGCCTTCGCTGTCACGATGCTGCCACGCCCGCATCACCGGGGCAGGACCACGGTGGGAGGCCCTCGCGTCACCCTCGGGGGTTTCGCATGCTGTCTCTAATGCCGCAATGCGCGGTCAACACATATTCAGCGGCGGGCGCGTTCGAGGGCGTCCCAGAAGCCGCGGCGTAGCGCGTGCCGTACCTCGTCGTGCAGGAGGAAGTCGATGGGCAGCGACGAGCCCTGCAGCAGCCGCGCCTCCAGGTCGGACGGCATGCGGGGCTTGCGGGCCAGCACCGCCTCCAGCCACAGCGCGGGCGCGTCTCTCGCGACGGACTCGCCGAAGTCGTGCCCCTCCTTGTGCGCGGCCTTCACCGCGTCGGCCAGGGTCGTGGCGGCTCCCGCGGTGGCGGGGGCGACGACGGGGGCGGGCTGCGGCCCGGTGTAGGCGCCGAGCGGGGCGGGCTGGTAGGTGCCGCCGCTGGAGGGGGAGGGGAACTGGCCGGTGGTCTGCATGGGCCCTGTCGGGCTGTGCGTGACCTGCGGAGGCTGCTGGGACTGCGGCTGGGACTGGGGAGCGGAGGGCGTGGGCTGCTGTTGCTGCGGAGCGGACGGCGGGTCGGCCTGGTAGCTCGGATAGGCCGGCAGCGCGGGCGGCGGAGAGCTCTGCCCGCGACCCTGCGAGGGCGAAAGCGGCTGACCCTGCGAGGGTGAGAGCTGCTGACCCTGCGAAGGCGAGAGCTGCTGGCCGTGCGAGGGAGAGAGCGGCTGGCCCTGCGAGGGAGGAAGGGGCTGGCCCTGCGAGAGCGGCTGGCCCTGCGTGGGCGCGTTGGCCAGGTGGGCGGCGGAATGGCTGCCCGGCTGGACGACGGGAGAAGAGGACTGCTGGAGCGAGGGCTGCGGGCTCGGCGGCAGCGCGTGGGTGGCCTGGCCGTTGCTGACCGGCTGTGCGCCGTTGGAGGCGTCGGTGGAGCCGGTGACCAGGTTGACGTAGGGCCGCAGGTGCCCGCCGCCGATCTCGATGAGGTCGTCGGACTCCTGTCGCAGCGATCGCGACACCGCCCAGCCGCCGTCGGCGGCGATGTGCACCACGGTGACGCGGATGCCGAGGTCCTGCGCGTCGCAGACGACCTGGGCGAGGTCCTCGTCGCCGCTGACCACGACCGCGTCGCAGATGGCGCTGTTGCGCGCGAGGGTCATCAGGTCGCGGTGCACCTGGGCGTCGACGCCCTCGCGGCGGCCCGGCCTGATGCGCGACAGGCGCAGCTTGAGCCCGGGGATGTCGGCGAGCACGTCGTGCTCGGGCGTGCGCCTGCCCTCGACGGTGGCCTCGTACCAGTAGCAGCGCAGCAGCGGCAGGCCCGTACGCTCGCGCGACAGGTTGGACATCAGTTGCAGCAGCCCCGGGTAGTCCCAGGAGACGGCTTCTCGATGGCGGGTCCCATGTACAGCCATCGCGCCATCGGCCAGCAGATAGCCAGCGTCGACGAACAGCGCGCAGCGATCCACTGACACCGCCCCTTTCTCGTGGCCCGACCCCTACCGGCTCTGCACCGCCAGAGCCGGACTCGGCGGCCCTCTCTCAGGGTAATGAAGCATCTGATCGTTCGAGGGTGAATCCCGGCGAAACGGCGATACGCCGTCGGATTCCCGCAGACCGTACCAGTTTGTCCTGTTCGGGGTCACGACCTGGCGCGGACGCTCACGGCAGCCACACCGAACAGCACGACATCTGTCTTCGTGGAGATTCTCAGCGTTGGTTCCTCCCCCAGTGTGGCGGTGAACGAGTCGACGTCGACCCCGAATGTCAATCCTGTGGCCCCGTTGGACGAACTGTCGAAGACGTTGCCCGCGTCGCGGTCGCCTCCGAGGGGGGTGCCGGCCGAGACCCTGTCGCCTCGGAGGTCGGCGTCGCCCTCCCAGGTGACCAGCTCGATGTCGGCGGGGCTCGCGGCCGGGATCAGCCCGCCCAGCGGCAGCTCGATGCGCGGATCGTCGCCGCCGACGACCGTGGCCGTGTCGAGGATGACCGCCTGGCTGTAGGGCCTGCGGGGGTCGGTCGCGATCACCACCAGGCTCCAGCCCGCGTGCTCGGAGATCCCCTCCTTCATCGGCGCGTCGGCCGCCCACCACAGCCCCTTGCCCCTGCTGTCGCTGACGTACTGCGTGACGTCGGCGAAGGCCTGGTAGCCGGGGCCGGCGGGAAGCTCCCTTCGCATGACCCTGTCGGGCACGATCGTGCGGTAGCGCCTGACGCCGGGGGCCCTGAACTTGATCGGCCCCGTCATCTTGGCTGTCGCCGACCAGTAGAGCCCCGCCCACACGACCCGTCCGCCGCTCGGCAGCTCAAGGCGGGCACCGCTGGAGGACTTCGTGGCCAGGACCTTGTCGGCGTCGAGCGGCCGCATGGGCCACAGGTCGTTGTCGCGCCTGCCGCCGTCCCTCAGCGCGCCCGCCTCCTCGCAGCCGTTGCGGTCGCCTGGGCAGGTCAGCAGCGTGTTGCCGACCGCCTTGACGACCACCTTCCCGTCGGTGGCGAAGCGGGCGGGCGCGCCCTCCGCCTTCACGCCCGCGCTCGCGCTGGCCCTGACGCTGACCCCGCCCGAAGAGATCCGTACGGCGGGACCGGCTCCCTCCGGCGCGTGCGCGGCCACGACCACACGCAGGAAGACGGCCGTCGCCCTGCCCGCGGCGAGCGGCCCTCTGACACACCTGGCGCCGTCGCCCTCCGGCCGGCAGGACCAGCCGTCGACCGTGCCCACGGGCTCGGTCAGGCCCACGGAGCCGCCCTTCGTCTGCGCGGGGATCAGCGAGACGCCCTGCGGCAGGTCGACCGTCGCGACGAGCTCCTCGCTGGCCGCCCTGCCGCTGTTGCGCAGCCGTACCGCCACCATGCCGGGCTGCGCCTTCACCAGCGCGCCGAGGGGATGGATGGTGGCGCTCAGCCGGGCCTTGCCCTGCTTGCCGGCCTGGCTGGGTGGTGGCCGCTCGGTCGGCGGCGTCGGTCGCGGCTCGGGTTTCGGTCTGGGCGGCTCGGGTTTCGGTCTTGGCGGCTCGGGTCGCGTCTCGGGCTGGGCGGGAGGCGGCTGCGCCGCGACCGTGGGCAGCGCCTGGGGAGGTGGGAGCGGCTTCTGGTCGGAGACCAGCATGACCACCACGGCCGCGGCGATCGCCGCGGCCGTGCCTCCCGCCGCCGCGGCCTGCCGGCTCCTCGGCGCCCGCCTGATCCAGCCGAGCGCGTAGAGGATGCCGCCGCCCGTCGCGCCGCCCGCCTTGGCCAGGCCCGCGACGTAGGCGGCGAAGGCGGGCCCGACGAACAGCGGGCCGATGATGACACGCAGGCCCTGGTTGACGTCGGCCAGTTCGAGGAAGACCGAGCGGCACTCGGCGCAGGCGTCGATGTGATCGTCGACGCTCTTGCTCTCGCGCCTGGCGAGCCCGCCCCGCACGTACGCGCCCATCCTGCCGAGCACCGGCCTGCACTCCTGGAGGGGCGCTCCGGCCAGGTGCATCTGCAGGTAGGCCTGGCGCAACCCCTCGCGGGCCCGGTAGGCCAGCGCCGCCACCCCGTTGGGCGACAGGCCGAGCATGGGCGCGACGTCGGCGGGCTTGGCGTTCTCGACCTCGGTGTGCCACAGCACCAGGCGCCATCGCTCGGGCAGGGAGAGGAACGCCTTGGCGATCAGCGACTTCTCCAGCCCGGTCAGCGCGGGGTCGACGAACGGCACACCGGGGTCGAACACCTCGATCTCACCCGTGGTCACCTGGCGGCTCTCGACCCTGCCCCTGTCGTAGATCGTGCGGCGCACCACGGTCAGCAGGTACGGCCTGAAGGCCGCCTCGGGGCCGCCGCCCCGCCCGACCAGCTCAATGATCTTGGTGAAGGACTCGGCGACCACGTCCTCCACCACCTCCTCACCCCTGACCAACTGGCGGGCGAGCGAGCGGGCGGCACCGACGTGACGCTCCCAGAGCTCTCCGAACGCAGCGGCATTGCCTCTTCGCGCCGATTCGAGGAGATGCGCATCACTTTGCGGCAGTTCGACACTCATAGTGACCTCACGATTACCTGGAGTTGCCGCTCGAATCATTCCTCATTCCGCGTCATGACTAACCCCAAAGCCAGTCTTTGTATCGAGAGGAGGAGTGGCGCTCCCTTGCCGGCGCCGCGCAGCACATGGACGACGACACCCGGGATCTGCGCGCGCAGTGGCGCGAAGGGAGTCTGGCCACCGGGTGGGCGATGCCCCACGACTGGTGGACACCCGCCGTCGAGCAGGCGATCAAGGCCGTGAACAGGGGCCACGGCCTGACCCGCGCCTGCATGGCCCTCGGCGACGCCCGCGCCCGGGCGGGCGTGGGCATCGCCGAGGGCATGACCGACCTGGCCGCGCTCTTCCGCCTCCTCGGCGGCGCGGACCCGCCGCTGGCGGCGCTGCGCTCGTTCGCCACGGGCTGGGCCGAGGCAGGCTTCGCGCCGATCGGCGAGCTGCGCTGCGAGGACCCGCTCACCGGCCTGGTCAGCGTGGCCTACCTGCGCACCAGGCTGGCCGAGATCTACCGTGAGGGCACCGCTCGCCTGCACGGCCTCGTCGTGGTCACCGTGACCGTCGCCGACACGTGGGAGCGTGTCGCCGCGCTGCTGCACGTGGCGGCCCTGCTGCGGGAGGTCTTCCCGCTGGGCGACACCCTCGTACGGCTGGGCCACGACCGGGCGGCAGCGCTGACGACCAGGCCGAGGACCAGGCGGCTGCGCGACGCGGGCCTCGTCGAGGTCGTCGCGCTGCCCGACCGCTACCGCGACGCACTGGCGACTTTAAGCTTGTGGACATGACTGACCGCGAGAACCTGCTGGCCGAGATCCAGAAGAAGGCCGTCGTGCACGGCAGAGTCGTGCTCTCCTCGGGCCTCGAGGCCGACTTCTACCTCGACCTGCGGCGCATCACCCTCGACGGAGTGGCGGCGCCGATCGTCGGCAGGGTCATGCTCGACCTGACCTCCGACCTCGACTACGACGCGGTCGGCGGGCTCACGCTGGGCGCCGACCCGGTGGCGGTGGCCATGATGCACGCGGCAGCGGCGCGGGGCCGTACCCTCGACGCCTTCGTGGTGCGCAAGGCGCAGAAGGCGCACGGCATGCAGCGCAGGATCGAGGGCCCCGACATCAAGGGCCGCAGGGTGCTCGTCGTCGAGGACACCTCCACCACCGGCGGCTCTCCGCTGACCGCCGTCGCCGCCGCCCGCGAGGCGGGCGCCGAGGTGGTCGCCGTCGCAACGATCGTCGAGCGGGGCGCGGCGCCGAGAATGGCCGAGGAGGGCCTCGAGTACCGCAGCGCCTTCACCCTGCCGGACCTGGGGTTGCCCGGCTGACGGTGAAGGCCTCCTGCTGGCCGGGCCTGCCCTTGGGCCTGGGCGTGCCGTTCACCGTGACCTCGACCGTGCTCGTGTCGCCGATGGCGACGTCGAGCTCGGGCTCGTAGTAGACGATCTCCTCGCCCCTGGTCAGGTCACGGTCGTTGAGCACGTCCCCGCCGGGCACCCGCACCAGCACCACGGGGCAGATCTCCGCCACGCACGCGATCCTGAGCGTCGCCGTCCTCTCCGTGGGCGCCGCGCTCGGGGTCGCGGACGCCGTGGGGGCCGGGGTCTCCGTCGAGAGGGTGCCGACCAGCGCGCGACCTCCGACGAAGACGAGCGCCAGCAGGAGGGCGGCCCCCAGCCCGATCAGCACCAGGCGGGCCGCCCCCATCGGGTCGGACCGATGGCGCCCCATAGTCGGAGGGTAGCCAACGCCGGCGGAGGTCTACGGGACGCGGTGGTGCTTGCCCGTCGGCACGGGAATCTGGTGACCGCCGTTCCTGCGGCTCTTGACGACCTCGACGATGATCGGGATGACCGAGATCAGCACGATGAGGAAGACGCCGGGCAGGATGTACTTGTCGATCTTGTCGGGGTCGACCTGACTGCCCAGGAAGTGCCCGATGAACAGCATGCTCTCGACCCAGAACACACCGCCGATCACGTTCCACAGGAAGAACGTGCGCGCGGGCATCTCCAGCACGCCCGCGACCGGGTTCATGAACGTGCGGACGATCGGCACGAAGCGTGCGATCACCACGGCCTTGGCGGGGCCGAACTTCTCGAAGTAGTACTCGGCCTTGTCGACGTGCTCGCGCTTGAACAACCGCGAGTCGGGCTTGTCGAAGAGCTTGCGGCCCACCTTCGCGCCGATCAGATGCCCCAGCTGCGCACCGGCGACGGCGCACAGCGGGGTGCCGATGACCAGCACGGGAAAGGACAGCGCCTCGATGCCGATGCCCTTGGCCGCCGCGGCGGAGCTGAAGATGCCCGCGGCCACGAGCAGCGAGTCACCCGGCAGGAAGAAACCGATCAGCAGACCCGTCTCCGCGAAGATGATGGCGAGCACGCCAATAGTGGCGAAGGCGCCGAGCATGGTGAGCCACCACTGCGGGTCCACGAGGTCCAAGAGCGATTCCACGCGGAGAGCCTACCGGGACGGCAGGGTGCCGGTACGTGCCGTCGCCTGCATCAAGGGCGCGTTGTCACTACCACGGCGGGTAGTGAGCCGGAATACTGGGCTCCGCGAAAGCCGTACATACCCCAGGGAGATGAGCCATGCCTATCGCGACTCCAGAGGTCTACGCCGAGATGCTCGACAGGGCGAAAGCGGGCGGCTTCGCCTACCCGGCGATCAACGTGACCTCCTCGCAGACGTTGAACGCCGCCCTGCGCGGATTCGCCGAGGCTGAGAGCGACGGGATCGTCCAGATCTCCACCGGCGGCGCCGACTTCCTCTCCGGCACCACGGTGAAGGACATGGTGGCCGGCTCCGTGGCCCTTGCCGAGTACGCGAGGGTGGTGGCCAGGAACTACCCGGTGAACGTGGCCCTGCACACCGACCACTGTCCGAAGGACAAGCTCGACGGCTTCATGCGGCCGCTGATCGAGCTCTCCCTCGAGCGCGGCGGCGACCCCATCTTCAACTCCCACATGTGGGACGGCTCGGCCGTACCGCTGGACGAGAACCTCTCGATCGCGCGAGAGCTGCTCGAGAAGTGCCACCGCGCCAACATCATCATGGAGATGGAGATCGGCGTCGTCGGCGGCGAGGAGGACGGCGTCGTCGGCGAGATCAACGAGAAGCTCTACACGACGCCCGAGGACGCGCTGGCCACCGCCGAGGCCGTGGGCGTCGGCGAGCAGGGCAGGTACATGCTGGCCGCCACGTTCGGCAACGTGCACGGCGTCTACAAGCCGGGTCACGTGAAGCTGCGTCCGCCGGTGCTCAAGGACATCCAGGACGCCGTGGGCGCGAAGTACGGCAAGGACAAGCCGTTCGACCTGGTCTTCCACGGCGGCTCGGGCTCCCTCCTCGAGGAGATCCACGAGGCGATCTCCTACGGCGTGGTGAAGATGAACATCGACACCGACACGCAGTACGCCTTCACCAGGCCGATCGCGGACCACATGTTCCGCAACTACGACGGGGTGCTGAAGGTCGACGGGGACGTCGGGAACAAGAAGGTCTACGACCCCCGCTCGTACGGCAAGTCGGCGGAGACGGCGATGGCGGCCCGCATCGTCCAGGCCTGCCAGGACCTGAAGTCGGCGGGCACCAAGCTCGGCTGACCTCCAGGACCTCAGAGGGCGGCACGGGGAGCGGGGCTCTCCCGTGCCGCCCTCTGACGTGTTGCCGGCCGGGTTCGAAGGTCACTCACGGTGCCTCGTCTCCGGGAGTGGGGGCGAAGCGAGTCAGGAGCGGCGGACCAGGATGTCTCCGTAGCGGGTGCGGGCGCGCACCTCGACCGTCTCTTCGGCCTGGCGCGGGCCGTCGTGGGCGGCGGCCAGCGGGACGTCGACGGAGCCGAAGTGCGAGTCGAGGTCCAGCCAGGCGGCGGTGCCCTGCCTGAGGCCGACCTCGAGGTCGCCTCTGCCCGAGTCGAGGACGACCGCGCCGCGCACCACCTCGCCGATGCTGACGCTGCCGTACGCCGTCAAAAGGACTGCGACGAAGATCTCCTAGCCACTTCCGCCGCTGGACGGGTATGACTTGTCCTATGGATAACCTTCTCGCCGGGCCGCCCCCGACCCACCTGCCGGACCTGCCCGAGGCCCGAGAGGCGCTGGAGTCCGGCGCTAAGGCGTCCGATGTGGCAGCGCGCTTCCCCGCCTACCCGGCGGCCTGGGCCACCCTCGCGGAGGAATACTTCGCCAAGGGCCACGCGGTCACCTCCTACGCCTTCGCCCGCACCGGCTACCACCGTGGCCTCGACCAGCTGAGAAGGAGCGGATGGAAGGGGCACGGGCCGATCCCGTGGGAGCACGAACCCAACCGCGGTTTTCTGCGCTGCCTCTACTCGCTGCACAGGGCCGCCCAGTCGATCGGCGAGAAGGACGAGGCCGAGCGGTGCCTGCAGTTCCTCAAGGACAGCAGCAGCGAGGCCTACGACGCGCTGGCCAAGGGCTAGCTCTTGGGACGAAAGGGCATACTCGGGTAGTCTCTCCACGCAAGAGCCCCTGTCGCGCTTGCGTCAGGGGTTTTCGTTTTGCTCGGGAGAGATAACCATGCCGGCTGTCGTTGTCTTGGGTGCCCAGTGGGGCGATGAGGGCAAGGGGAAGGCGACCGACCTGCTCGGCGGCGCCGTCGACTACGTCGTTCGCTACCAGGGCGGTAACAACGCGGGTCACACCATCGTGATCGGCGACCAGAAGTACGCCCTGCATCTCGTGCCCACCGGCATCCTGTCGCCTGACGTGGTCCCGGTGATCGGCAACGGCGTGGTCATCGACCCGGGTGTGCTGCTGTCGGAGCTCGACGCTCTGGCCGAGCGGGGCATCTCCGCCGAGCGGCTGCTGATCTCGGCGAACGCGCACCTGATCATGCCCCACCACAAGGCGCTCGACAAGGTGACCGAGCGCTACCTCGGCAAGGCGAAGATCGGCACGACCGGGCGCGGCATCGGCCCCGCGTACGGCGACAAGATCTACCGCATGGGCATCAGGGTCCAGGACCTGCTCGACCCCGGCATCCTCGCGCAGAAGATCGAGGCCGTGCTCGGCGAGAAGAACCAGGTGCTGACCAAGGTCTACAACAGGCGCGGCATCGACGGGCAGAAGGTGCTGGAGGAGTACCTCGGCTACGCCGAGCGGCTGACGCCGCACATCGCCGACACCTCGCTGGTGCTGAAGAGGGCGCTGGACGACGACAAGTTCGTGCTGCTCGAGGGCGGTCAGGGCACGCTGCTCGACATCGACCACGGCACCTACCCGTTCGTCACCTCCTCCTCGCCGACCAGCGGAGGGGCGTGCGCGGGCGCGGGCATCCCGCCCAACCGCCTCACCGGCGTCATCGCCATCCTGAAGGCGTACACGACGCGCGTCGGCTCGGGCCCGTTCCCGACGGAGCTGACCGACGAGATGGGCGACTGGCTGCGCACGACCGGCGGCGAGTACGGCGTGACCACCGGCCGCAACCGCCGCTGCGGCTGGTTCGACGCGGTCATCGCGCGCTACGCCACCAGGATCAACGGCGTCACGGACTTCTTCCTGACCAAGCTGGACGTCCTGTCGGGCCTCGAGCGCATCCCCGTGTGCGTCGCCTACGACGTCGACGGCGTACGGCACGACGAGATCCCGATGACGCAGACCGACTTCCACCACGCGAAGCCGATCTACGAGGAGTTCCCCGGCTGGGAGGGCGACATCTCCAAGGCCAGGAGCTTCGAGGACCTGCCCGCCAACGCCCAGGCGTACGTGCGGGCGCTGGAGGAGATGAGCGAGTCGCGCATCTCCGCGATCGGCGTCGGCCCCGGCCGCGACCAGACCATCCAGCTGCACTCCCTGGTCTGACGAGCGCCTCCTGCGACGGCCGGTGCGCGTCATCGGCCGTCGTCGCGACTGCACGCCACTAAACGGAAAGATCAGGACAAACGACTCCCGGCGTGGCACGCGCGTCACCACCGCGCCATAGCGGTAAGGTCCCCGATGTGCATGTCGAAATTCACGGTCATCGGGGTGCGAGAGGGCTCTGGCCCGAGAACACCCTTCCCGGGTTGAGCCACGCCATGGAGATGGGCGTCCATGCGCTGGAGTTCGACGTCGCCCTCACCGCCGACCGGCGTCTCGTGCTCACGCACGACCTCACGGTCTCGGCCGTGACGAGCGCCGACACGCGGCCCGCGGCGGCGCAGGACCCGATGTTCCCCTACGTGGGCAAGCCCATCAACGCCCTCACCCTCGCCCAGCTGCGCACGCTGGACGTCGGGGTGCGGCTGCCGCGGCACCCCAACGATCCCTTCGCGCTCACGCAGAAGCCCATGCCCGAGACCCGCATGCCGACGCTCGGCGCGGTGCTCGGCCTGGTCAACGCCTACGACGCCGACTCGGTCAGGCTGCACGTCGAGCTGAAGTCGGATCCGACCAGGCCGGAGCTGACGCCCGATCCGCTGGAGTTCACCGAGGCCGTGGTGGCCGAGCTCGACAGGCACGGCAGGCTCGGCAACGCGGCGATCCTCAGCTTCGACTGGCGGATCATCGCTCACGCCGCCTCGCTCGCCCCCGGCGCCCAGCGCTTCGCCCTGATCGAGCGCGACACGCTGCACTGGCACGACGACCTGGGCGACGACATTCCCGCCGCGGCGCGGGCCGCGGGCGGCACCACGCTCTCGCCCGAACACGTGATGGTGGACGAGGCGCTGATGGCACAGGCGGCCGCGGCGGGCATGCCCGTCGCGGTGTGGACGGTGAACGACGCCGCCACGGCCGAGCGGATGCTCGACCTCGGAGTGGCGGGCGTCGTCACCGACTATCCCGACCTGATGAGAGAGCTGTGGGAGGAGCGCGACCTGGCGCTCCCCCGTCCCGTGGGACCGCTCAAGCCCGTCGGGGTCTGAGCCGGCCTTGCGGTCAGTCCGTCGAACGGTTCTTGGTGACCGTGCCGTCCTTGGCGTCGACCCTGACCTCCTGCTTGGTGCCGTCGCTGCCCATCACGTCGGCCTCCCAGACCACCTTGCCCTGGTGCCTGTCGAGGCTCAGCTCGGTGATCTTGCCTCCGGGCACCGCGGTGGCGACCTTCTCCGCCGCCTCCTCATAGCTGAGCTCGGCGCCCTTGACCAGAGCCATGAGCCTTGCCTTGTCCCCCGCGTCGTCGTCCTCGGCCGTGGGGCCCGAGACCACGTCGCCTGACTCCGCGTCCACGTCCAGCTGCTGCTCGACGCCGTCGCTGCCGACGACGTGGACCTCCCAGAGGCGCCCGTCGTCCTCTGCCTCGATCGAGATGATCGTGCCGCCCTCGATGGCCTCCGTCGCCGCCGAGCCCGCCTTCTGCAGGTCCCCCGCGCCGGCGCCGGGGCTCGCCTCACCGGGGCTCGGGTCGCCGGGGCTCGGGTCGCCGGGGCTCGGGTCGCCGGGCGAGGGATCACCCGGCGGGTAACCCGTAGGGTCGCCCGGGGGCATCCCCGTCGGAGACACGAGGCCGGCGATCTTGTCAGCCACCGCCCTCGAGTCATCCCGTTGAGCGGTGAAGGTGCCGGACTGTGTGTCGCTGGCGCAGGCCGAGGCCGCGAACAGCGCCGAACCGGCAAGAATCGTGCCGATGATGGTCTTGGTCCCTCTTCCCCCATACATACCGTGAACGCTGCCCGGAACGTCGTAAAGGCACGCCCGGCGGTCCGGCAATACGGTCAAATGAGAACTAAAGCCATCCATTACGGCGAAAGCCGCGATAGAGGAACGTGCAGGCAGTGATCATGACAGCCAGCACGACGGGGTAGCCCCACACCTGCTTGGTCTCGGGCATGAAGTCGAAGTTCATCCCGTAGATCCCGGCGATCATCGTGGGCACGCTGATGATCGCCACCCACGAGGAGATCTTCCGCATGTCCTCGTTGGCGAGGGTGTTGGAGCGGGCGAGCGCGGCCTGCAGGATCGAGTTGGCCAGCTCGTTGGACGACTCGACCTGCTCGCACACCCTGGCCAGGTGGTCGCCGACGTCGCGGAAGTACTCGCGCATCTCGCTCGGGATGACGCGGCGCTGCGGGAGCGAGGCCATGGGCGGCTGCAGCGGCGTGACCGCGCGCTTCATCTCCAGCATCTCCCGCTTGAGCTGGTAGATGCGGTTGATGTCGCGGGAGCTGACGTCGGCGAAGACCGTGGCCTCGACCTCTTCGAGCTCGAGCTGCATGAGGTCGGCGACCTGCAGGTAGCGGTCGACGACGTGGTCGGAGATCGCGTGCAGCACACCCGTGGGCCCGCGGTTCATCAGCTTGGGCTTGTCCTCGAGCTTCTCGCGGACCTCGGTGAGCGGGCAGTGCCTGCCGTGCCGCACGGTCACCACGAAGTCGGCGCCGAGGAAGACCATGATCTCGCCGGTGGCGATGATCTCACTGGTCGCGGTCAGCTCGTTGTGGTCGAGGTAGGCGACGGTCTTCAAGACCATGAACAGGGAGTCGCCGTAGCGCTCGATCTTGGGCCGCTGATGGGCCTTGACCGCGTCCTCCACCGACAGCGGGTGCAGGCCGAACACCTCGGCCAGCCACTCGACCTCGGGCGCCTCCGGCTCGTGCAGGCCGACCCAGACGAAGGCCTTGGCGCCGTCGTGGGCGACGTTGTGGGCGCGCACCAGCTCGAGTGACTCGACGATGCCTTCGGAGCAGATCTTCTTGCCGTTGATGTAGGCGCCGTACTCGACGATGGAGTCGACGGGCGGCACGCAGCTCTCACGTACGGGCGAGGCCGGCTGGCGTGCGGCGTGCACGGAAACGGGGTGACGGTTGATGCGACGGAAGATCGTGGACGAGCGCATGGCAGTCCCTTTCCGCCCGACCTGGCACGGTCCACGCAGGACGAAAGATCACCTCAATCTAGAGATGCGTGGATGCACGATCAGGCTGCCGAATTGGAGTGGTCGGGGGTGCGCACAATGAACGTGCGCGAGCACGTACTGCTGGGATCACCAGGTTTCATCCCGGACCACCTCCAATCACACGAGACGCCGCAAAGCCGACCCAACCTATCACAGGCCGAGGAACCCCCCACAGGTTACTCGCCGGCGGGTCTGGCGATCACGTAGAACTGCACAAACTTTCCACCCCCTTCCCGCACATCGGCTTCTCGGACTCCGCACGCGGGTGAAAACGCAAAGCAGTGAACTGGGAGAATGGGCGCGTGCGCGTTCTAGTGATTGGATCCGGCGGGCGGGAACACGCCCTGTGCCGCTCGCTCAAACTCGACCCCCAGGTTTCCGAGCTCCACTGTGCGCCCGGCAACGCCGGCATCGCGGAGATCGCGACCCTCCACGACATCTCACCCACCGACCCCGCGCGGGTCGCCGAGCTGGCCGAGAGCCTGCGGGCCGACCTGGTCGTCGTCGGCCCCGAGGCGCCGCTCGTGGCGGGGGTGGCCGACGCGGTGCGCGCCAAGGGCATCCCCTGCTTCGGCCCGAGCGGGCGCGCGGCGATGATCGAGGGCTCCAAGGCCTTCGCCAAGGACGTCATGAACGCCGCGGGCGTTCCCACGGCGAGGTCGCGCACCTGCTCCACGCGCGAGGAGGCGGAGGCGGCGCTCGGGGAGTTCGGCGCGCCCTACGTGGTCAAGGACGACGGGCTGGCCGCGGGCAAGGGCGTGGTCGTCACCGACGACCTCGGCCAGGCGCTCGACCACGCGCAGGCGTGCGAGCGGGTGGTGATCGAGGAGTTCCTCGACGGCCCCGAGGTGTCGCTGTTCGCGCTGTGCGACGGGTCGACCGCCGTGGCGCTGCAGCCCGCCCAGGACTTCAAGCGCGCCTACGACGGCGACGAGGGGCCCAACACCGGCGGCATGGGCGCCTACACGCCGCTGCCGTGGGCGCCGAAGGAGCTGTCGGAGCAGGTGATGCGCGAGGTCGTGCACCCGACGGTGGCCGAGCTGGCCGGGCGCGGCCTGCCGTACAACGGGGTGCTGTACGTCGGTCTCGCGCTGACGTCAAAGGGGCCGAAGGTCATCGAGTTCAACGCCAGGTTCGGCGACCCCGAGACGCAGGTCGTGCTCGACAGGCTCGAGACGCCGCTGGCGGGGCTGCTGCTGGCGTGCGCGACGGGCGAGCTGGCCGACCAGCCTCCGCTTTCCTACCGCGAGGGCTCCGCCGTGGCGGTGGTGATCGCGGCGGAGAACTACCCCGCCGACCCCGTCAAGGGCGACGTGATCTCCGGGCTTGAGCCGACGGAGCACGCCTACGTGCTGCACGCGGGCACCTCCCTCGACGACGGCAGGATCGTTTCCTCGGGCGGGCGCGTGCTCGCGGTCGTCGGCTCCGGCCCCGACCAGGAGAGCGCCAGAACCCACGCCTACGAGCTCGTGGACAGGATCGAGCTGCGCGGCTCGCACCACAGGACGGACATCGCCCGATGAAGCACGTGCACTCCGGCAAGGTCCGCGACCTCTACGAGACCGACGAGGGCCTCCTGCTGATGGTCGCCTCCGACCGCATCTCCGCCTTCGACCACGTGCTCGAACCGGAGATCCCCGACAAGGGCGCGATCCTCACGCAGCTCTCCCTGTGGTGGTTCGACCAGCTCAGCGACATCGTCCCCCACCACCTGGCGGGCGCCGCGCCCGACGCGCGCAGCATGGTGTGCAAGCCGCTGACGATGGTGCCGGTGGAGTGCGTGGCGCGCGGGTACCTCGCGGGCTCGGGCCTGGCCGACTACCGCCGCGACGGCGCCGTCTCCGGCGTACGGCTGCCGCAGGGCCTGCAGGACGGCTCGCGCCTGCCCGAGCCCATCTTCACCCCCTCCACGAAGGCCCCCATCGGCGAGCACGACGAGCCGATCTCCTTCGACCAGGTGGTCGCCGAGGTGGGCCAGGAGACGGCAGAGGAACTGCGCAGGATCACCCTCGCCGTCTACACGCGGGGCGCCGAGATCGCCCACGAGCGCGGCATCATCCTCGCCGACACCAAGATCGAACTCGGTTGGGATTCCAACGGAGTTCTGACCCTCGGAGACGAGGCCCTCACCCCCGACTCCTCCCGTTTCTGGCCACTCGATCAATGGGAGCCGGGGCACGCGCAGCCCTCATTCGACAAGCAATATGTCCGCGACTGGCTTACTTCGCCGGAATCCGGATGGGACAAATCATCCGGAGAGGCTCCTCCTCGCCTTCCCGACGAGGTGGTCGAGCGCACCAGGCAGCGCTATGTCGAGGCATACGAGCGCCTCACAGGACACTCCTTTACCGGGTAGTCACGGGGCGAATCGGCCGGCTCAGCGGTTCACAGCGGCTACTGTGGGCGCGTCCCGAACACATTCTTCCGAGGAGAGCAGAAGCGAATGGTCCGTTACCGCGTGCGCGGTGGCAACGCACTGCGTGGAACCGCGTTCATCCAGGGCGCGAAGAACGCCGTGCTGCCCATGATCGGGGCCGCCCTGCTCGCGGCCAAGGGCCGTACGGTCCTGCGCAACGTCCCCATCATCGAGGACGTCCGCCGCGCGGTCGAACTCGCGCAGGCCATCGGCGCGCATGTGGAGCTGCACGAGGCCGAACGCACGCTGGTGATCGACGCCTCCAGGCTGACCAACCCCGTGCTGCCCGCCGAGATCGCCAGGCGCTTCCGCGGCTCGGTGCTGTTCACGCCCGCCCTGCTCCACCGGCTGGGCGAGGCCGTGGTCGAGGGCGTCGGCGGCTGCAATCTCGGCAGCCGCAACCTCGACTTCCACTACCTCGGCTACAAGCGCCTCGGCGCGATCGTGGACGAGAGCGAGACCGTCATCCACGTCAAGTCGTCCGGCCTGACCGGCGCGACGCTGTACCTCGACACCCCGAGCCACACCGGCACCGAGAACCTCATCATGGCCGCGGCCCTGGCCAGCGGCACCACCGTGATCGAGAACGCGGCGCTGGAGCCCGAGGTCCTCGACGTGATCGACATGCTCACCAAGATGGGCGCGAAGATCCGCGGCGGCGGCACCGGCTTCATCACCGTCGAGGGCGTCACCGAGCTGCACGCCGTCGAGCACACCGTGATGCCCGACAGGCTCGACGCGGGCGTGTTCGCCATGGCGGCGGCCATCACCGGCGGCGAGCTCAGCCTCGTCGGCACCGGCCTCGACCTGGGCGTCGTGCGCTACAAGCTGGAGCAGATGGGCGTCGAGTTCCGCACTCAGGGGGCGGTGCTCAACGTCCGCTGCCACAACAGCCCGCTCAAGCCGATCAACGTCATCACCGACACCTATCCCGGGTTCGCGACCGACCTGCAGTCGCCGATGATGACCGTGGCCTGCTTCGCCGACGGCATCAGCTACATCCACGAGCGCATCTTCGACGGCCGTTTCGCACTCGCGGGCGAGCTCAACAAGATGGGCGCCGATGTGCGGGTGAAGGACAACGCGGCCACCGTCCACGGCCACACCCCGCTCGTCGGCACCAGGGTGACGGCGCACGACCTCCGCTCAGGAATCGCACTCGTTCTGGCGGGGCTCGCCGCCGAAGGCGAGACCGTCATCGAGTCCGGCTATCTCATCGACCGCGGCCATGCGCATCTGGCCGAACGAATGCGGGCGTTGGGCGCGGATATTATTCGCGAGGTTTCGTAGCGCTGACCTGGTTAAACTCTTTCCAGGGCGACTTTCTGGAAAATTTGGGCGTGACATTATGGCCCTCGCGAGCGATCGTTCCAAAAGAGAGCACTGCAATGGACGGCAGGATGGGACGAACATTGGTCGAGCGGACCGAAGAGCCTCCCCGAGTGTCACGCCCGGGCGCCATGACACCGGACCTCACGATCGGCGTGGTCGGACCTCACGATCTGGTCGAACGCGTCATGTTGATGGGCCACGCCGCGGCGCCCCTGCCCTGCCGCCTCGTCGCCGCCGCCTACCGCGACGAGCAGGAGGCGGCGGACAAGGTCACGAGGCTCGGGCCAGGGGTTGACGCATGCCTTTTCGCCAGCCCTGTCCCCTACGATCTGGCGAGGCGTTCCGGCGTTCTGACGATGCCGGCGACGTACGTACAGCTCGGAGGGGCGGCATTGATAGCGGCGCTGGCCAAGGCGGCCATCGACCCGAGGCTCGACCCCCAGCGGGTGAGCATCGACGTGGTCGCCCGCGCCGACGTCGAGGAGGCCTACACCGATCTGGGGATACCCGCCACCGACGTGCACAGCCGCGACGAGCCGGGCGCCACCGGCACGATCGCGGCCTACCACGAACGGCTGGCGAGACAGGGGGCGACCACGGGGGCACTCACGTGCCTGCCCGCGGTCGCCGACCGGCTGCAGACGGCGGGGGTCCCCGTCGTCAGGATCAGGCCGACCTCGGCCGCCGTGCGAACCGCGCTGCATACCGCGGCGCTGCTCGGCGCCCACCACAGGCTTGAGGAGTCGCAGCTGACCGTGGTGCTGGTGGAGGTGCCGACACTGCGCGAACCCGTGCGCAGGGCCGCGCCCCGCTACTGGCGCGACGAGCTGCGCCTGTCACTGCACCGCCTGCTGGTCCAGGAGGCCAACAGGATCAACGCAACAGTCTGGCCCATCGACGACCACAGCTACCTGGTCACCGCCACCCGCGGCTCGATCGCCTCGGCGACGGACGGCTTCAGGGTGCTGCCCTTCGCCGCCAGGATCCGCGACGAGCTGGGGCTGGCGGTCGAGGTGGGCGTGGGCATGGGCCGTACCACCCATGACGCCGAATCCCACGCGCGCGCCGCGCTGGCCCGCTCGCAGGCGGGCAAGCAGGCGCAGGGGTTCGCGGTCGACCGCGAGGGGCGGGCGCTGATCCCAGCGCCCAGGATGCCGCCTCAGGGGTCGACGCCGCTCAAGCCGAAGGGCATCGAGGTGCTCGCGAGGCTGGCGGCGAAGCTGGAGGGCGGCGACACGGTCGTCGACGCCGAGGGCGCCGGGAAGATGCTCGGGGTCACCCCGCGCACCGCTCGGCGGTTGCTGCGCACGCTGGTTGACGAGGGACTCGCGTGGCCGCTTCCGCCGAACCGCACGCCCCAGCCCGGCCGTCCACGACAGCTCTACCGGTTGATCGTGGAGAAGCTGGGGTCCAGGTGATCCGGTCCGTCGCCCCCCTTCCCCTTTTCAGGGGCGGCGGACCCCTTCGGCACGGGCTCCCGCGAGGATGGAGGCATGAGCATCCGCAGGGTAGTGCCCGACATCAGCAGTGAGGCGATCGACGACAGCCGCGAGTTCTACGGCCTGCTCGGCTTCGAGGAGGTCATGAACCTCGGCTGGGTGGTGACCATGGCCGCGCCGGACAACCCGACGGCGCAGGTGACACTCATCGGCCACGACGCCTCCGCGCCGGTCCAGCCCGACTTCAGCGTCGAGGTGTCCGACGTGGACGCGGTGCACGCGGCCGTGGTGGCGGCCGGGGCCGAGATCGTCCACCCGCTCACCGACGAGGCATGGGGCGTGCGCCGCTTCTTCGTCCGCGACCCCAACGGGCGGATCGTCAACGTGCTGACCCACCGCTGACCCCCGAGAACCGGGTGCGGCTAAGGTAAGCACCTATGGGACAAAACGCCACTGACAGACGGCTCCTCGTCTGGATAGCGCTGGGGATCGTCTACGTGGTGTGGGGGTCGACGTATCTCGGCATCGCCGTCGCCGTCGAGACGATTCCGCCCATGTACAGCGGCGCCATGCGCTTCGTGGCCGCAGGGGTGCTGCTGGGCGCCTTCCTGGTGGCCCGCAGGGGCACGGCGGTGTTCAGGATGACGCGCAGGGAGTTCGTCGGGGCGGCCGTCGTCGGCCTGCTGCTGCTGACCTTCGGCAACGGGCTCCTGGCGGTCGCCGAGCAGCACATCTCGACCGGCCTGGCCGCGCTGCTCGTCGCCTCCGTGCCGCTCTGGCTGGTGGTGTTCAGGTTCGCGGTCAGGGACAGGCCCAAGGTCCTCACGCTGGCCGGGGTGCTGGTGGGGCTCGGCGGCGTCGCGGCGCTGTCCCTGACGGGCGGCGGCGGTGCGAGCTCGACCATCGGCATCATCGTGGTCCTGTTCGGGTCGCTGTCGTGGGCCGTGGGGTCGTTCCTCTCGAGCCGCATCTCGATGCCGTCCAACCCGTTCGCCGCCAGCACCGTGGAGATGCTGGTCGGCGGCGTGGGCCTCCTGCTGCTCGGCACGGCGACAGGCGAGCACCTGGACCTCGCGCAGATCTCGGGGCGCTCGTGGGTGGGCCTGGTCTACCTGATCCTGGTGGGCTCCCTGGTGGGGTTCACCTCGTTCGTGTGGCTGCTGGGCAACGCGCCCATCTCGCTGGTGTCCACCTACGCGTACGTGAACCCCGCGGTGGCCGTGGCGCTGGGCGCGCTCGTGCTGAGCGAGCCAGTGACCCCGCGGATCCTCATCGGCGGGCTGGTCATCCTGGTCGGCGTGGCGCTGGTGATCTCAACCGAGCGGAAGGGTCCTCAACGCGTCAGCGAAGACCTCGACGGTGGCGGCGACGTCCCCCTCGGTGTGGGCCGTGGACAGGAACCATAGGCCGCGCGGCACCATGTTGACGCCGCGCTCGAGCAGCGCGGCGTGCAGGAGCGCCATCCTGGCCCTGTCGGTGCGGGCGAAGTCGCGGTAGTTCCTGACCGACTCCTCCTCGGTGAAGTACGTCTGGAAGACCGGCCCGGGGCCGTCCACCAGCAAGGGGACGCCCGCCTTCGCCGCCGCCTCCCTCAGGCCCTCCATGAGCGCCCTGCCACGGGCGTACAGGGTGCCGTAGACCTCCTGCCGCTGCTCGTCGAGGATGCGCAGGGTGGCCTCCGCCGCGGCGATGCCGACGGGCTGGGAGTTGAACGTGCCCGCGTGCGCGACCTTGCCTGTGGAGATGGTGTCCATCACGTCGGCCCGTCCCGCCAGGGCCGAGACCTGCATGCCGCCGGCCATGGCCTTGCCGAAGATCGACAGGTCGGGGTGGACGCCGAGGTACTCCTGCGCGCCTCCGGGGGCCAGACGGAAGCCGGTGATGATCTCGTCGAAGATCAGCAGGCTGCCGTTCCTGTCGCACAGCTCCCTGACGGCCCGCAGGTAGCCGGGATCGGGCTCGATGGCGCCGGTGTTGCACAGGACGGGTTCCATGACCACGGCGGCGACCTCGTCGTCCATGAGACGGGCGAGCGCCTCCAGGTCGTTCCACGGGGCCACGACCAGGTCGGCGGCGGGCGGCTGGCCCGCGGTGCCGGGGACGGCGAGCGGCGCGTCGGCCGGGCCCGCCGCCTCCAGCGAGGGATGGACGCTGTAGAGGACGGGGTCGAGCCAGCCGTGGTAGTGGCCCTCGAACTTGAGGATCTTCGGCCGCCCCGTGTGCCCCCTGGCCAGCCGCCAGGCGGCGTGCGCGGCCTCCGAGCCCACGGTGTTGAAGCGGACCCGCTCGGCGGAGGGCACCATCGCGCACAGGCGTTCGGCCACGCGCGCCTCGGCGGCGTGCTGGGCGGAGTAGACGATGCCGCGCGAGACCTGCGCGGTGACGGCCTCGACGACGGCGGGCGGGCAGTGGCCGAGCAGCGCGGGCCCCTGGCCCAGGACGTAGTCGAGATAGACGTTGCCGTCCACGTCCCACAGGCGCGATCCGGCGGCCCTGTCGACGTAGAGAGGCACGCCTGCGGTACGGCGGGCGTCGCTGGAGACGCCGCCCGCGATGAAGCGCTGGGCGGTGGCGTAGAGGTCGCGGCTGACGTCCAGAGAGCGGGTCATGGCGACCATCAAAGGGCCGCCTGTCGCCCGGCGACAAGCAGGAGGGCAAGAAGTGGGTCGTCAGCGCAAATTTCGGTGCTTGTGGCTCCTCGCGCCCGCTGGTGGGCTTGCCGACATGTTCCTTGGACGCATCCGGCGCACCCCCTCCGCCCCCGTCGAACTGGTCGCCCTGCGCGACGGCGGGCTGGTCAGCCTGGCCGATCTCGGCACCGACGACCCCGTGGCCCTGCTGAGCTCCCACGGCCTGTCCCGTCTGAGCGAGGAGGTCGCCTCGCGCAGGCCCGTGCTCGACGAGGCGGCCGTCGTCTTCGAGCCGCCCGTGGCCACCTGCACGAAGATCTGCTGTCTGGCGCTGAACTACGTCGCGCACGCCGAGGAGAGCGGCATGGAGGTGCCGCCCGAGCCCGTCCTGTTCTTCAAGCCGCCGTCCGCGCTGACCGGGCACAACCGGCCGGTCATCGCCCCCGCGCGGACCAGCCACCTGGAGCACGAGGTGGAGCTGGCCGTCGTCATCGGCAAGGTCACCAAAGACCTGCCCGCCGAGCGGTGGAGGGAGGCGGTCGCCGGATACACCGTCGTCAACGACATGACGGCGCGCGACCTGCAACTGGTCAACATCGGGCGCAACGTGCCGTGGGACCAGTCCAAGGGGTTCGACACCTTCGCCCCCGCGGGGCCCTACCTGGCCACCGTGGACGAGGTGCCCGATCCGCAGGCGCTGGAGCTGACGCTGGAGGTGGACGGCGAGGTCAGGCAGCGGGCCAACACCAAGCAGATGGTGTTCGGCATCCCACGGCTCATCGCCGACCTGTCCGACGGGATGACGCTGATGCCGGGCGACCTCATCGCCACGGGGACCATCGCGGGGATCGCTCCGCTCAAGGACGGCGACACCATGCGGGCGACGGTCGAGGGAGTCGGCACGCTCGTAAATACGGTCAAATTTCGGTCCGCCTAAAGTGGAGGCATGAGCTATGCCGTCGCCGCGCTGGTGGACATCGATGACTTCGTCGCCTCCTCTCAGGTCCAGGGGCAGGTGTGGGCTGGCCGCCAGCTCCGGAGAGCCGACCGCGCGGTGCACGCCGCGGCCTTCGGCCGTCCCGGTGTGACCTGCAGGCCGCAGCCGCCCGAGGAGTGGCTGATGATGCTGACGGGGGCCGATCCCGAGGCGCTGATGTCGGAGGCGACGGCGCTGGCCGAGGAGGTGCGGGCCAGGATCGTCAGGGAGACGGCCTGGACCGCCACGGTCAGCCTCGGCGTCCCCCGCCTCGGCCACGAGCAGGCGCAGAGGGAGGCGGAGAGGGAGGCGCGCCTGGCCAACGACTACAAGCTGGTGCTCGGCGGCGACAGGGTGATCTCTTCGGAGGCTTCCTCGGCGCGCGGCCCGCTGTCACCTCCTGTGCGGATCGAGGAGGAGCTGACCAGGCGGGTGCGGGCCGGTGACCGCAACGGCGCGGCGGGGCTGCTGGCCGGCTGGGTGGACAGGTGCGCGAGCGAACGCGATGTCGATCCCGGGACGCTGCGCAACTGGCTCATCGGGGGGTTGCTGTTCGTCGTGGACGTGGTCAACCGCTCGCGCCTGCCGGACGGTTCGACCGACTGGGTGGAGGCCTGCGCCCGGCTGCCGATCGAGGACATCGTGACGGTTGGCGACATCCACGAGCGCTCCTACCTGCACATCTGGCTGAGGGAGACGCTGGGACGGCTGATGCCGCCCCCCGCGCGCACCGACATCCTGGCGCTGGCGGAGACGTATCTGGCCGAGCACTACACCGATCCGGGGCTTCGGCTGTCGACCGTGGCCGAGGCGGTGTGCGCGAGCCCGTTCTACATCTCGCACCTGTTCGCCGAGGAGCGGCGGACGACCTTCCTGCGGCACCTCACAGGGCTGCGGCTGCGCCACGCCCGCCGGCTGCTCACCACCACGGCGCTGCCCGTGGACGTGATCGCCGCGCGCACCGGGTACCCCAGCGCGAAGGCGCTGCGCGGCGTGTTCAGGCGGCACGTCGGCTGCTCCCCCACCGAGTACCGCAGGGCGGGGCTACGGCCCTGACCGCGACCACCTCACCTCATCAGGACCACCTCATCAGGACCAAGGGAGGCCAGATGGACCTGGCGATCGACGGCGGGCAGACCGGCCTGCGCCTGGCGCTCTGCTCGCGCGGCCGCGTCGAGGAGATCAGGCAGGCGCCCGGCCTGTCGTACGCCGAGGGCTCCCCGGCGAAGGCCGTGCTGGAGCGGATCGGCTCCGGATGGAGCGGGCTCGGCACGATCTGCATGGGCCTGACCACGCTCCTGGACGACCACGACGCGCTCGCCGACGGCCTGCTCGCCATGGCCGAGCGCGTGATGATCACCACCGACGTGGTCACCTCGCACGCGGGCGCCTTCGCGGGAGGCAGGGGCGTGGTGCTCGCCGCGGGCACGGGCGCCATCGCGCTGGGCGTGGCCGACACGGTCAGGCAGGTGGACGGCTGGGGCTACCTCTACGGCGACGCGGGCGGCGGGTTCTGGATCGGACGCCAGGGGCTGGACGCGGCGTACAGGGGCTTCGACGGCAGGGCCGAGGCAGGAGCGCTCACCGAGCGCGCCCACGCGGTCTGGGGCGATCTGGCGGAGCTGCCCGGCCTGCTCTACCTGTCGCCCGACGCGGTTGCGCGGATCGCGCGCTTCGCCGTCCACGTGTTCGAGCTGGCCGAACGCGACGCCACGGCGCGGGCCATCGTCTCGGAGGCGGGCCGTGAGCTGGCCTCCACGGTGGCCGCCGCCGCCCGCTGCTTCTCGGAGGACGGGCAGGTGGTGCCTGTCGCCTGGACCGGCAGGCTGCTGCGGGACTCCCGGCTGCGGGCCGCGTTCGGGGCCGAGCTGGCCGCGCGCCTGCCCCTGGCGCGCCTCCAGCCGCCCGCGGGGGACAGCCTGGCCGGCGCCGCCCTGCTGGCCGCCGCCGACGACCCCGGCGTCTACGACTCGATGATCAGGACGGTGACCCGATGAGCCGGGCGATGGACGTGGGATACGGCAGCGCCGGGCTGACCGTGCCCGAGGGCACGCCGATGGGCGGCTACCTCGACAGGCAGGGGCCGTCGGCGGGGACGCTCGATCCGCTCGAGGTCAGCGCCGTCACCTGGTCCGACGGGGAACGCCGCTTCGCACTGGCCGTCGCGGATCTCGTCTGCGTCAACGATGACCTGGCCGAGCGGGCCAGGGAAGCGGCCGGGTGCGAGCTGTGGCTGGCGGCCACGCACACGCACGCGGGGCCGGAGACGGGATGCGTGCCGGGGGGCGGACCCACCCCCGAGCCGTGGCTCGACCTGGTCGCCGAGGCGGTTCGCACCGCCGTCCACAGGGCTGTGGACAGTGAGCGGCCGAGCGAAGGGGTGGCCCTCCGCGGCGACCTGCGGGGGGTCGGGGCCGACCGCAGCAGGCCGCAGGCGGAGGCGGTGGTGCCGCTGGACGTCATCGCGGTCCGCGACGGAGGGCTGGCGGGGGTCGTGGTGGTGCTGCCCGTCCACCCGACCGTGCTGCCCGCTGCCAACCTGCTGGTCAGCGCGGATCTGGCGGGCGCCGTGCGGAGAGCGCTGAAGGAGCGGCTGGGGCCAGGTGTGTGGGTGGTGGTCGCCACGGGGGCGGCGGGTGACATCAGCACCAGGCACACCAGGCGCGGGCAGGATGCCGCGGAGCTGGACCGGCTGGGAGCGGTCGTCGCCGACCGCTGCCTCGACCTCCTGACCGACTCGGGTGGGGTTCACTCCGGTGGCTCTGGCCGGGGCGGGGAGGGGGCGGGGCGCGCGGCTGGAGGGCGGGTGTGGGCCGCGGGGTCGCGGGTCGGCACCGCCAGGCGGCGGATCGCGCTCGCACGCGCCGCCGTGGCGGTCGACGCGGACTCGCTCGCCGCCGATCTGGAGAGGGCCGAGGCCGCGGGCGACCCGGTCTCCGCCAGGCTGGCGCGCAGCCGGGTGGAAGGACTCCGGGCGCGCCACACGCCCGCGGCCGAGGCGGGCGCGATCGACGCCGAGGTGGGGGTCGCCAGGGTCGGCGGGCTCGCCCTCGTGGGGTTGCCGGGCGAGCCGTTCCTGGCCGTCGCCGACCAGATCGCCGAAGCGGCGCCGTGCCCCACCGTGGTGCTCGGCTACGTCAACGGCTATCCCGGCTACCTGCCGACCGCCGACGCCTACCGCAGGACGGAGTACGAGGTGCTGGCCAGCCAGGTGGCGGAGGGAAGCGCCGAGCAGCTCGCCGCGACGGCGCTCGCCCTGCTGGCCGAGAGCGGTCCCCGGACCTGACGGCGGTGCCAGTCACCCCTTCACCAGCCGGTACGGCTGGCGGGGCCGTCCTGCCTGGGTGCCCTTCACCGGGGGCATCGGCCAGGCCAGCCCCTCCTCCGCCAGGCTCTGCAGCACCCGGCGCGCGCTGCGAGGCGCGATCTCCAGCACCTCGGCCACCGTCTCGGCGTCCACGACGAGCGGCCCGTCACCCAACGCCTCGACCAGCCGTTCGAGCAGTTTGGCCGCCTTGGTGGCGACCACGGGCTCGCTCTCGACCCGCCTGCGCTGGCGCAGCGGCAGCGACAGCACCACCCCGTCGCCGCCCACCAGGTAGGCGGCGGCCGCGCCCACCCCCCGCGCCTTCTCCACCGCGACCATCGCGTTGGAGTCGGCGTCGCGCGCGGTGGTGCCGAGCCCGATGCCGACCTCGACCGCCACGCCCGCGTCCGCCCTGATCCTGTCCATGAACGGCGCGACCCTGAAGCCGTCCGTGGCCTGCGCGAGCGCGCCGACGGTCGCGGTCACGACGTAGCTGTTCTCGTCGCGCGCCGTCACCGTGGCCCCCATGAGCCGCGCGTCGGCCAGCAGCGACTGGTGCAGCGACAGCTTGAGCTCCTGCTGCCAGTAGTTGCCAGGACCCGAGTAGGTGGGCCTGGCCGAGGCGGCCAGCTCGACCACGACGATCGCGATCTGCGACTCCTCCAGCCTGCTGCCCGTGCCGAGCAGCGCGGCGGTGTTGAGCGCCAGCCGCAGCGTGTGGGAGGTGGGCAGCATGCGCAGCACGGGGACGCCCTCGGCGGCCAGCTTCCCCGCCACGCTCCTGATCGTGGTCAGCGCCGCGGTGGTGGTGCCCTGGCGGTAGAGCTGCTCGTGGAAGGCGGCGAATCCGCGGGCGGACTCGGGCTGGTCGTACTCCGACAGGTGCACGCCCTCGGTGCTCACCCCGATCTCGCCGTAGGCCTCGTCGACGTCCGCCGCGGGCAGGGAGTCGATGCTCACCCTGGCAGGGTCGATGCCCTGGGTGAGCACGCCGCGCAGCAGGCTGGCGTAGAGGCTGGCGCCGCTCATCGGCACGTGGGTGGCGGGGACGGGCAGCTCGCCCGCCTGCCTGGCCAGGTCGTGCTGGAGCGGTCCTGTGAACAGCACGACGTCGATGCTGTCGGCGATCCTGGAGAACTTCTCGTAGGTCTCGTGCTCTCCGGCGTGCGGGGCGCCGACCAGGCGCCAGTCGGCGGCGCCCGGCAGGTCGGCGCCGATCATCATGATCTCCTCGACCAGATCGCTCGGCCCCACGACCCCGATCGCCACCCTGGACCGAGCCTCTGAACGCAACCGATCCATGATCGTGATCACCCCAGTCCGGATCGCCACTGAAGCAGGCGGGTCATCGTTCCCCCGAGCACCGCCGCCCGATCCTCCTCAGGGAGGCCACTGAAGATTACCCGTCCCAGCGACATCCGCAGGTCGATGAAGGGGAAGTCGGAGCCGTAGACCACCCGGTCGGCGCCCACCTCTCTCACCATTGTGGCGATGTCGGCGCCGGTGTTGAAGGACCCGCACACCTCCAGCACCACGCCGGGCCGCCGCTGCGCCACCTCGATGGCGGCGTCGAAGCCGAGCGGCGTGGCCCCCGCGTGCCCCGCCAGGATCACCACGCCGGGGTGGCGCGCGGCGACCTCGTCGACCATCGGCAGGTCGTTGTACGGCGAGCCGTCGTAGGTGTGCGTCAGCACCGGGCACCCCGTCCGCTGCGCGAACTCCCACACCGGGGCGTACCGCCGGCCCGTGAGCGGGTAGTCGTGCAGGTCGGGATGGAGCTTGATCCCGCCGAAGCGCGGATCGCGCCCCCACTTGTCGAGCTCGCCCGCGGGGTCCTGCCAGGGGTTGACGGTCAGGTACCCGGTGAACCTGTCCGCCGCCTGCGCGACGATCTCGGCCGTCTGCGCGTTGCCCTCGGCCGCGTCGAGCTGGATCGCCAGGTGGCTGGAAATGACGGCGTGCGACACCCCGCACCTGTCCATCACCCTCACCAGCCCGTCCCTGCCCGCGTCGGGGATGAAGAACAGGCTGTACGGCCCCGCGTGCGCGTGCGCGTCCACGATCCGCAGGGCCCTTTGCGGCTCGCGCTTCCACACCGCCGCCGCCAGGGCGTTCACGCCACCCTCGCTTCCTCGCGCAGCAGGCCGCGCAGGTTGCCGGCCCCGATGGCGGCCACGGACCGGTCGTCGAGCTCCGACCACAGCAGCCTGGTCACCGACTCGGCCGGGTCCCTGACCGGCGCGCCGGTGCCGAAGACCACGCGGTGCGCGCCGTAGCGCTCGACGAGCCACTCGAGGCCGCAGTGGGAGGAGAGGTTGGCCAGCCCCAGGTGGACGTTGGCGGTGCGGGCCAGCACGCCCGCCGCCTGCCTGAGCACGCGGTAACCGAGCCCTCCGACCACGACGGGCAGCTCGGGGTGGGTCCGCGCGATCGCCTCGATGGACGGCCAGCCGACCTGCGCCGCGTCGAGCAGCAACGGCAGCCGCGCCTCGGCGAGGGCGTGGAGCATCGAGGCGGCGTCGCGGCCCGCCAGGTCGTAGCCGTGGTCGGCGGGGTAGGCGCGCACGGCGCCGACCCCCGCCTCCAGCGCGGCGGCCGTGAACGCGGCGGGCGAGCCCGTCTCGCCGCAGGTGTCGGGCAGCAGCACCCAGCAGGGACGCAGCCTCGGCTCCCCCACGACCAGGTCGAGCAGCCTGAGGTTGCCGGTGTGCGGGTCGTGCAGCCAGGACAGGGTGTGGCTCACGACGGCCTCCGCGATGCCGAAGCGGTCCATCCTGGCCAGCGTCTCGGCGACCGTGCCCTCGCCGACGTCCCTGCGCGGGTGGCGGCCGAGCATCGCGTCAGCGTCGATCAGCATGGACCGTCCATCCGTCGGGGATCGTGGGAGGTTCGTCGGTGAAGGGGAAGAGCCCGACGGTGAACCTGCCGTCGCTGCGGCGCAGGCCCAGCGAGTGGATCTCGCCGTACTCCGCCGTCCTGGTCACGGGGTCGGGGATCCTGGCGGGACCGTTCCCGAGCACGACCTGCTCCGGTGGCTCCAGGGGCACCACGAGGAGCCCGGGGCCGCGCTCGCTGACGTAGCCGTCGCCGTGCCGTACCCAGGGGGACAGGCCGTGCACCTGCCAGATCGCCTCCGCCTCGATCCGGTCGGTGATCACCCAGTAGCCCTGGTCACGGACGAAGACGATCGTCCTGTCGTGGCGGGAGGGGTAGCCGTGGTGGTGCCCCTTGAAGACGTCCAGCTCGCGGGTGGTGCTGAACAGGTCGCATGCGGCCCTGCGGTCCTCGGTGTAGTCGTGGCCGGGCACGAGCAGCGTGTTGTGCGCCCTGGTCGCCTGGTACCAGTCGTAGTAGCCGGGGTCGTCGTAGGACGGCGGGCCGCCCGCCTCCCACGCCAGCGGCACACCCCATCCTGAGATCACGAAGTCGAGCGCGGCGTGGTGGCTGTGCGGCTCGAGCTCGTGGCCGACGTACGGGCCGTAGTTGATCACGGTGTGGAAGGTGTCCGAACGGAAGACGGCGTAGCCGCTGGCCTCCAGGTTCAGCGAGCCCTCGGCCGGTTCGACGCCCTCGGGCCAGACGATGCCGCTGTCCTGCAGGTGCGGCACCCAGCCGCCCGAGGTCATGAGGGCCGCGAGCCAGTCGTGCATGGCCAGGTAGCGCGGGTGGGCGGCCAGCTCGGGCTCCACGGCGGCGGCCCGCTTGAGGGCGTCGAGGCACATGCCGTGGTAGCCGGGCGAGCGCTCGTGATGCCCGCCGTCGGCGCGCACGTCGCGCTCCAGGTGCTCGTGGATGCGGGCCTTCGCGATCTGCGCCCAGCCCTCGGCCTCCGGCAGCTCCTCGAAGACCCTCGCGGTGTGGAGCAGCTCGCAGACGGTGGCGAACTGCCAGTTGCCGTGCCTGAACTCGTCGTGCTCCTCGGCGGCCCAGCGGGCTCCGCCAAGGACGGTCTTCATCATCTCCTTCCAGCACTCCTCGCCGACCGCCTCACCGAGGACGGCCAGCGCCTGCGTCACGTACATCGACCTGGCGCACACGCCGAGGGAGTACCAGACCACGTCGAGACCGGGCCAGTCACCCTCGACGAGGTCGCGGCCGGCGTACCACTGGCGGAACAGGCGCTCCCACTCGTCGGCGTAGCGCTGGTCGCCGCTCTCGGCGTAGGCGGCGACCAGTGGGGTCATCCAGCGCAGGTAGTGGAAGCCGTACAGGCGCGAGCGGCCGTGGCCCTTGTCGAGGAAGTCCACCTCGACGCCGAGCAGCGCGTCGGCCCCCGCCGCCGGCAGCCCCGCGGGGAAGGGCAGGCGCCTGCGCCACGCCCTGCTGTCGCCGCCCAGCGCGGCGAAGAGGTCGTCGTCGGGGATGTGCCGCATGCGCGTGGGATGCACGTGCGGGGCCTTCTCCACCGATATCGAGGAGGACATCAAAGCTTCACCGGCGCTCCCGTGCGGGCCGACTCGTGCGCGGCGGCGAGGACGGCGGTGACGTGGCGCGAGCTCTCCACGCTGATCAACGGCTCGGTCCCGGTGCGCACGCAGTCGACGAAGTGGTGGATGGCGTCGCGGTAGGCGCCCGCCGGCACCCCGTGGACGACGCGCTGGAGCATGTTGCGCGGGTAGGTGTAGGACTTCGAGGTGGCCAGCTGGATGTTCTCCTTCTGGCGGTCGAGCTGGATCACCCCGTCCTCGCCGACGACCGTGACGTAGCTGTCGACCATGGTCGGGAAGGTGTTGGGATAGATCCACGCCGACTCGAAGGTGGCGACCGCTCCCCTGCTGAAACGGGCCTGGATCTGCATCGCGTCCGGCGTGTCGATGCCCATGCCGCGCAGCTTGCCGTACCTCGCGGTGGCGAAGACCTCGACCACGTGATCGTCGTAGAGCCAGGTGACCAGGTCGATGTCGTGGCTGGAGAGGAACCAGGCGCTGGTGGTCCTGTCGGCCCAGCCGATCATCTCGGTGGGCACATGGATGGTGTCGTCCTTGCGGGCGTAGCCGACGACGGGCTCGCCGACCAGCGCCATCTGCTCCTTGGCCTGCGCGTAGGCGGGCACCCAGCGGTGGTTGAACAGGCACATGGCGACCACGCCCGCCTGCCTGATCGCGGCCACCGCGCGGTCGGCGTCCTCCACGGTCGTGGTGAACGGCTTCTCGACCAGGATGTGCACGCCGGCCCGCGCCGCTGCCACCATCACGTCGGCGTGCAGGTGGTCGGGGGTGGTGATCGAGACGGCGTCGACCGTGCCCGAGGCGAGCAGGTCGCGGTAGTCGGCGTGGACGGTCGCGGACTCCGCGTGTGCCAGGGGTCGCCTGGAGACCGCGGTGATCTCGACGTCGGGGTGGGCGGAGAGGACCTCGGCGTGGCCGCGGCCCATGATCCCCGCGCCCACGATCCCGACCCTGAGCTTAGGAGGCAAGTGCGTCATTCCATCGCTTCTCTGCTGTGTCGAGCGCCTCCTTGGCGCTCTTGGTTCCCGTGAGGTAGGCCCTGACCTCCTCGGAGAGGAGCTCGCCCAGCTCGGAGTCCTTGGCGGTGCCGATCGGGGTGTACTCCAGTTCGGGCAGGCCCTTCACGATCACGCTTCGCGCGACGGACATCGGGTCGTCGCCGTCGCTGCCGGAGAAGAACGGGTCCTTGGTGGAGGAGACGGTCGAGGGGTAGATCGGCACGATCTTGCAGAAGGCCAGCTGGTTAGCGCCGTTGGTGAAGAACTTGATGAACTCGGCGGCGGCCTTCTTGTGCTTGGAGGCCTTGGGGATGGAGAAGGCCTGCTGGGCCAGGAGCAGGAAGCCGCCCGTGCTCATCCTGACCGGCGGGGTCACGACCAGGTCCTCGTACACCTCGGGCGCGTTCTTCTGGATGTTGAGCAGCTCGGCGGCGTTGGCCGTGGCCTTGAAGGCGATCTGGCCGTTCTCGAGCGTCTGCGGCAGGTTGCGGATGTCCTTGGAGACGGCGCCCGGCGCGATGCCCTTGGCGTCGTAGCTCTTCTTGAACTTCTCCAGGATCGCGACGGCCTCGGGAGTGTTGAACGCCGCGCTCTTCTTGTCGTCGGACAGCAGCTTGATCCCGTAGTAACGCAGCGCGTTGTGGTCGGGGATCGAGTTCATGCCGTAGACCTCGGTCTTGTCGTGGACCGAGTCGGCCAGGGCGAGCGCCTCGTCGTAGCTGGTCGGCGGCTTGCCGAGATCGGCTCCCGCCTTCTCCAGCACCGACTTGCGGTACATGGCGACGGGTGCGCCGCCGTTGTACCAGGGCACGGCGTAGAGCTTGCCGTCGATGCGCAGCGGCTCGACCAGGTTGGGCTGGAAGTCGGCCAGGTCGGCGGGCTTGAAGTGGTCCTCGAGCGGGCTGAGCGAGGGAGCGAACCTGCCCAGGTCGAGGGAGGAGATGTTGACGGCGTCGGGGACGTCGCCGCTGGCCACGGCGGCCAGCAGCTTGGTGGCGCTCTCCTGGCCCGGCACGTCGACCCAGTTGACCGCGACCTTCGGGTGCTGCTTGCGGTAGTCGTCGATGAGGCCGGTGATGAAGTCGCTGTAGTTCTTCTTCAGATTGATCGTCCAGAACTCGACCTCGCCCTCGAAGGGCTGGTCGTCGGCGACCGCGGCGCCCTCGGACGACGTTCCCGCCACACAGCCGGTGACGAGCAGGGACAGCGCGAGCGCGCCCGCCATGAAGACCCCTCTGGCCATCACGGAGCACCTCCTGAGATTATGGCCGTCCTCAACGGCAACTTTCGGCAGAATGACATCGCGCAAGCTGGCCGTCAATCCCACCCGTCCTCTTCACCGATCGGATGAGCACGCTGTTGGGCTGGGGCTCCACCGAAGAAGGTGTTGACGGCTTTCCCGGCCCGCGCTTACGCTGCACAAAATTCCGGCCGCCGTTATACGGACTTTAGGACTCATATGCCAGGACAGCGGTGGTACACCCCCTACCTGTTCGCGCTGCCCGCGCTGGCGCTGTTCGGGGTGTTCTTCGTCTGGCCTGCCCTGACCGCGATCCAGCTCTCCTTCATGGAGTACGACGTGGTGTCCCCGCCCGAGTTCGTGGGCCTGGACAACTTCGTCAAGATGGTCGGCGACTCCACGTTCTGGACCGCGACGCTCAACTCCGTGCTGTTCCTGATCGGGCTCTTCCCCCTGCTGGTGGTGGCGCCGCTGTTGCTGGCCGTCCTGGTGAACCAGAAGCTGCCGGGGATCAGGACGTTCAGGATGCTCTACTACCTGCCGGTGGTGACCTCGATGGTCGCGGTGGCGGTGGCCTGGGAGTACGTCTTCCACCAGCAGGGCGTGCTCAACTGGATCCTCACCGGGGCAGGACTGCTCGACCAGCCCATCCAGTACCTGCTCGACCCGTTCTGGGCGCTGCCCGCGCTCATCCTGGTCGAGGGCTGGAAGAGCATGGGCTTCTACATGATGATCTATCTGGCCGGCCTGCAGACGATCGACAGCTCGCTCTACGAGGCGGCCAGGGTCGACGGCGCGTCGGCGTGGCAGCGGCTGTGGCGCATCACGGTGCCGCTCATGATCCCCTACATCGCGGTCGCGATCACGATGGAGATGCTCGACGCCATGCAGGCCTTCACCTCGGTCTACGTGATGACCAGAGGCGGCCCGCAGGACGCGACGCTGACGCTCGGCTACTACATCTGGTCGGCGGGGTTCGAGCACTACGACATGGGATACGCCAGCGCGGTCGGACTCGTGCTGTGGGTCGTGATGATCGCGATGGCGATGCTCAACTACCGCATCACCAAGGGGAGATCATGAGACGCGCGGGCATGTACATCCTGCTGACCGCGATCGCGCTGGTCTTCGTCGGTCCGTTCCTGATCCTGCTGTCGGCGGGGCTGAAGCCGTCCGGCCAGGCGGTCTTCTCCTTCCCTCCCGACATCATCCCCCGCCCGCCGGTGCTGGACTGGGTGAAGGAGGCGTGGACGGCGATCCCCTACCCGCGTTACCTGCTCAACTCGGTCATCTACGTCAGCGCGACGGTGCCGTTCTACGTCCTGGTCTCGGCGCTGTGCGCCTACCCGCTGGCGCGGCTGCGCTTCCGCGGCAGGAACCTCATCTTCCTGGCGATCCTGTCGACGATGTTCCTGCCTGGCGAGGTCATGCTGATCCCCCGCTTCCTCGTGGTCTCGCAGCTCGGGATGGCTGACACGTTCGCGGGAGTGATCCTTCCCGGACTGCTGTCGGCCTTCGGGATCTTCCTGCTCCGCCAGACGTTCGCAGGGGTGCCGCGCGAGATCGTGGACGCCGCCCGCACCGACGGCTGCCACGAGCTGCGCATCTTCTGGCACGTCATGCTGCCTGCCGCCAGGCCGACGCTGGCGATCCTCGGCATCTTCGGCTTCATCTCCGTCTGGAACAGCTTCATCTGGCCCCTGGTGGTGCTGAAGGACTCGGCGAAGTACCCGATCGCGCTCGGGATCGCCTACCTGGCGGGGATCACCGGCACCGACGTCCGCACGCTCGCCGCAGGAACGATCATCTCGATCATCCCGGTGGTCGTCGTCTTCATGATCATGCAACGCCACGTCCTCGAAGGCATGCGAGGCGCAGTGAAAGGTTGACCGATGTTGACTCGACGACAGTTCGGCTTGGGCGCGCTGGCCATGGGCGCGCTCGGCTTCACCGGCGCGGCCGGCTACGACTACACCTCGCGCGAGACCTTCGACCTGTTCGACAGGGCCTTCCACGACAGCGGGGCCACCGGCCAGCCCAGCCACACCAACGAGCTGGGCGCGCTGGGCTGGGGCCAGTCGTACGTGCTGGCCGCCTTCGTCAGGATGTACGAGGCCTACAAGGACCCCCACTATCTCGACAGGCTCATCACCAACATCGACCTGGTGCTCGCCGGCCGCGACTCGGTGCGAGGGGTGAGCGACTACCGCGGCCTGTCGCTGCCGTCCTGGCGCAACACCAGCTACTCGGCGGGCGGCGTGACCCTGCTCGACGCGGAGGGACGGCCGGCGCTGGAGGTGCGCAGCGCCCTCACCAACGTCAGTGACGCCGTGGCGACCGTCACGGCGGGCAGCGCCGAGGGCCGCTTCACCCTCGTGGTGAACAACCCAAGGAAGAAGCGGGTCTCCACCTTCATCGACCTGACGATGGACCAGACCAGCCCCGACTACGCCGTGCGGCGCGTCCTCGCCGCCTACCCCTCGCCGAACATGGTGACCGTCAAGGACCTCTCGGGCGGCTCGGCCCCGGCACCCGGCACCTTCCAGCTGGCCGCCGCGCCGGTGCTCTTCTCCGTGCACACCGGCATGATCACCTACCCGATGGCCTCCTTCGTCAGGCTCGTCCACCACAGCCCCCGCCTGCGCGCCGACCCCCGCTACCGGGCCAAGGCCGCCGAGTACCTCACCGCCGTCAGGCAGGCGGTCGCCGTTCACGAACGCGAATGGAGGGACGGCGGCTACTTCGTCTGGCCCAAGCACATGCCCGTCCCCTACGACGGCACCGAGCAGCCCCACAACCAGACGCTCGGCCTGGGCCTGACCTACGCCGAACTGGCCGCGGCCACGGGCGAGCAGGTCTATCGCGACCGCACCAGGCGCCTGGCCGCCGCCTTCGCGCGCGACCTGACCGCCGACGCCGACGACGCCTACGTCTGGCCGTACTGGCCCACGTCCGGGAAGATGTACACCGGCTACACGCAGGCCGACGACGTCTCCGAATGGACCCCGTCGTACGGCAGGCCGCCCGTCGGCGCGCAGCAGCGCGAAGACCTCAGCCACGCGGGCATCGACGTGGAGTTCGCCGCCGTCGCGCACCGCTGGGGCCTGGCCTTCCGAGGACACGACATGGTCCGCCTCGCCCGTACCTACACCAGGAACCTGGCCACCACCGACAACGGCGTGGCCACGACCTTCCTCTACGTCGACGGCGGCGGCGGGCTCGCCCCCGCGGGGCAGTACCTCCAGGCGCCCAGGTTCATGCCGGTCGCCCCGTGGGAGCCCGCCCTCTTCACCCACGCGCGGCAGGTCTACGACGACCACGCCGTCGAGTCGCAGATGGGCTCCACCCTGCTCTGCGTCGCCTACCTCAACTGGTTCGCCAGGCGCTCCTAGCCCCCCGGAGGCACATCCATGCAGTTGTCCCGCAGGCAGTTCACCCTCGGCGCCCTGGCCGTGGGCGCCCTCGGCTCCTTCGCAGGCACGGCCCACGCCTCGGCGGGGTACGACTACACCTCGCGCGAGACCTTCGACCTGTTCGACAAGCTCTTCCACGAGAGCGGCAACGGTGGCCAGCCGACCGACACCAACGAGCACGGCGGCCTCGCGTGGGGCCAGTCGTACGTCCTGCTCGGCTTCATCAGGATGTACGAGGCCTACAAGGACACCCACTACCTCGACAGGCTCATCGCCAACATCGACCTGGTGCTGGCCAACCGCGACTCGGTGCGCGGGGTCAAGGACCACAGGGGGCTGTCGCTGCCCGCCTGGCGGGCCATGGCCCCCTACACGGCGGGCATCGTCACGCTGAAGAGCGCGGACGGCACGCCGCTGCTGGAGGTGCGCACCGCGCTGACCTACGCCGACAACGCGGTGGCCACCGTACGGGCGGGCAGTTCCGAGGGCCGCTTCACCCTGGAGGTGAAGAACCACAGGACCAACCTGGTGGCCACCTTCCCCGACCTGTCGCTCGACCCCGCGGCTGCCGACTACGCGGTGCGCAGGATCTTCGACGCCTATCCGACGCCGACGCTGGTCACGGCGAAGGAGCTCAGGCCCTCGCCCGAGGCCGGAGCGATGCCCCTCCTGGGGGCGACGCCCTTCACCTCGCAGCCCGTGGTCTTCACCGTGCACACCGGGATGATCACCTACCCGATGGCGTCGTTCGCGAAAATCGTCTTCGGGTCCCCGAAACTGCTGGCCGTACCGAAGTACCGGCACAAGGCGGTGGAGTACCTGAAGGCGGCGCGGGACGCGGCGGCGGTCCACGACGACGAGTGGCGCCAGACCGAGGACGGCCACGGCTACTTCGTGTGGAACAAGGGCACCCCGCTCGGCAACGACGGCACCGAGCAGCCCACCAACCAGAGCCTGGCGCTCGGCCAGACCTACGCCGAGCTGGCCGCGGCCACGGGCGACCCCTTCTACAGGGACAGGACGCAGCGGATGGCGCGCACGTTCGCCCGTGAGCTGCAGGTGGACGTCGACGACGCCTACGTCTGGACGTACTGGCCGACGTTCGGCAAGGTCCACAACGGCTTCGCCAAGACCGACGGCGTCTCCGAGTACACCCCGTCGAGCAACCCGGGACGCGGCGTCGAGGACCTCAGCCACGGCGCGATCGACGTGGAGTTCGCCGCGGCCGCCTTCCGCAACCACCTGTTCTACAAGGGCGAGGACATGGCCCGCTTCGCCCGCACCTACAGCAGGAACCTGATCGCTCCCACGGGCGCCGACGGCCACCCCACCGCCTACCAGCGCGTCAACGGCACGGGCAGCACCACCAGCGCGGGGCAGTACCTGCAGGCGCCGCGATGGATGGCGGTGGCCCAGTGGGACGAGGCGGTGTTCACGCACGCGCGCTCCATCTACGAGGCCCGCGCGGTGCAGCCGCAGCTCGGCTCCTACCTGGGCTGCGTCGCCTACCTCAACTGGCACGCGCGCAGGGGGGCCTGATGTTACTCAAGCTGATCACGGCGGCCGCGCTGGTGCTGGCGGCCACCCCCGCCCCCTCTCCCGCCGCGGCAGAGAGCGTGTGGCTGACGAAGTACAAGGCGCTCGAGGCGCAGATCGGGCACACCGTCTACACCGACCCCAACAGCGCGAACCTGGCGTGGGGCGAGAGCTACATCATGCGCAGCTACCTCGACGCCTACGCCGTCACGCAGGACACCTCCTGGCTCGACAAGGTCGTCACCCACGCCGACACGGTCATCGGCAACGCCGACGACCTCGACGGCGACGGCTTCCACGGCTGGAGCACCGCGCAGTACTCGCCGGTCGAGCTGGCCAACCCGAGCTTCGAGAGCGCGACGACCGGCGACGCCACGCTCCCCGCGTCCTGGACCAGGTTCCAGGACACCGGCAGCCACGTCCACAGGACCACGGACACGCCAGGCGGCGGCACGGGCACCCAGTCCGTGCGGGTCGTCTCCGACCTGACCAGGTGGAAGAAGCTCAGGCAGAACGTCAACAGCGCCTACGAGGGCGGGTCGCGATACCTGCTTCGCGGCTGGGGCAAGAAGAGCGGCTCGGTGACGGGACGCGTCGTGCTGCGCAACGGCTCGGCGACGATCTGCTCGCTCGACTACACGACCACCACCTGGACGTTCAAGCAGACCACCTGCACGCTGCCCACGGGCGGGCCCACGCTGACGGTCTGGCTGGAGCACGCGTCGTACACGGTCAGCGGCTCGGCGTCCTTCGACGACGTGAAGCTGAGCGGGATCTTCCCCTACATGGTGCACGACGCCATGATCGGCATCCCGATCGCGGAGTTCGTCCGGCTGGTCGCGAGGACCCCCGCCCTGTCGGCGTACGCGGCCAAGGCCGGGATCTACCGCGCCTTCCTCGAAACCGAGGTCGTCCCTCGCTGGGAGCAGAGCGCCTACCTGGGCAACACCTGGAACGGCACCACGTGGAGGCAGCCGCCCGACATCGACACCTTCAGCCATACGGGGACGGCCAACGACCTGCCGTTCAACATGCCGCTGGGCTTCGCCAACCTGCTGCTGGTCCTGAACGAGGTCAACGGCGACGCGACCTACCTGTCGCGCGCCGTGAAGGTCGGGCAGTGGGCCAAGGCCAACCTGACCAACTCGGGCGGGGCGTACGTCTGGAACTACGGGACGTACACCACCAAGAAGGAGGACCTGTCACACGCGAACGTGGACCTGTCGGCCTTCGTGGAGTTCCACCGGCGCGGGCAGGTGTTCACCGGGACCGACATGACGGCCTTCAAGAACACGCTCAAGAGCAGGATGTGGAACGGGTCGACGACCGCGCCCGCCTTCAGCCTGTACGTCGACGGGACGGGGGCGGCCAACGGGGTCGACTACTTCCTGCACTCGTGGCTGGAGCTGACCGAGTTCGACCGGCAGGTGTGGACGCTGGCGTCCACCAAGTACACGAACTTCACCGGGACCAACGCCTCCCACCTCATCACCCTGTCGCGCCTGCTGCGCTGGGAGTGAGGTTCTCCCGTGCCTCACGGGGAGGGTCAGCGCCCCTCCCCGTGAGGCACGGGACGGCTAGGCGCGGAAGTCGGCGGCCGCCTTGAGGAAGGCGTCGTTGGCCTCGGGGGTGCCGATCGAGATCCGTGCGCCCTCACCGGCGAACGGCCGCACCGCCACCCCCTCCACCGCGCAGGCGGCGGCGAAGTCGAGCGTGCGCTCCCCCAGCCTGAGCCAGACGAAGTTCGCCTCGGTCGGCGGCACCGTCCAGCCCTGCGCGATGAGCGCCTCGCGGACCCTGGTGCGCTCCTTCACGACCGTGTCCACCCGCTCGAGCAGCTCGGCCTCCGCCTCCAGCGAGGCGACGGCGGCCAGCTGGGCCAGGTGGTTCACGGCGAACGGGATGATCGTCTTGCGGACCGCCGAGGCCACGGGCTCGTGCCCGACCAGGTAGCCCACGCGCAGCCCCGCCAGGCCGTACGCCTTGGAGAAGGTGCGCAGGACGCAGACGTTCGGCCTGTCGCGGTAGAGCTCGAGCCCGTCGGGGACGTCGGCGTCGCGGACGTACTCCCTGTAGGCCTCGTCCAGCACCACGAGCACGTCGGAGGGCACCCTGTCGAGGAAGGCCTCGAGCGCGGCCCTGCGGATCGAGGTGCCCGTGGGGTTGTTCGGGTTGCAGACGAAGATCATGCGGGTGCGGTCGGTGACGGCCGCCGCCATCGCGTCCAGGTCGTGGTTCTCCTCGACCAGCGGCACCCGCACCGAGGTCACGCCCGCCAGGTCGGCCAGCAGCGGGTAGGCCTCGAAGGAGCGCCACGCGTAGATGACCTCGGCGCCCGGCTCTCCGATCGTCTCGAAGAGCTGCTGGGCGACGGTGACGGAGCCCGCGCCCAGCGCCACGTGCTCGGGCGGCACCCCGAACCTGGCCGCGATCGACTCGGTCAGCCTGACGGCGGCGGGGTCGGGGTAGCGGTTGATCTGCCTCGCGCCCTCGGCGATCGCCTCGACGACCGACGGCAGCGGGTCGTAGGGCGTCTCGTTGGAGGAGAGCTTGTACGACCGGCCGTCGGCGCTCACCACGGCCTTACCTGCCTTGTAGGGGGGCATAGTGTCAAGAATCGCGCGGAAACGAGGCATGGCCCCATGCTAGTCGGCGGCACGAACAGCAGACTTCCGTCCAACCCCACCCGAGCACCTCGGCCGCGGAAGCATGCGAAGGGAGGGGCAGAGAACTGCTCGGCGAGAGGCTGCCGGCACGGGCTCCCCAGCTCGACGACTGTGGTGAGGCTGCCGTCTGTGCACGATGGTCCGCTTTCGACAGCGGCCGGGGGCCATGGCCGGGGCCTGTCGCCTGACAGGGGTGTTCTAGACGGGAAAGAGCTCGAGGTGCTGATAGCCCTGCCAGTTCGCGGCATCGCCGGTGAGAATCGGCCATCCGCGTTCCATCGCCAGGTAGGCGGTGTGGGCGTGGTGGAGGGGTACCTCGTGGGGGCGGGGCGCGTGCCTGGCCTGGCGAGTGATGCGGAACGTCTCCTCGCCGGTCAGGTCGGCGACCTCGCAGGCCCTGAACCCGTACAACCACATCAGGTTCTCGGGGTCGGGGTCGGAGATGATCGTGGCCTGCGCGAGCGTGGTGACGGGCAGCAGCATGGTATGGCCTTCCTCGGTGAGCAGGTCCAGCGCGATGCGGATCTGCTCGCCTCGCTCGTCGTCGGCCAGGAGCCGAAGGACTGCGGTCAGGTCGGCGACGTATCCCGAGATCACGCGGCGTTGACCTTCTTCGCCGCGGCGGCTTTCTGGGCAGCGTGCATGCGCTCACGCATCTCAGCCCTGCGCTGGTCGTAGCCTTCAGGATCAACCGCACGGTCCTTGGCCACGAGCCGGGCAAGGCGTTCACGAGAGGCTCGGTCAGCGTCGAGGCGCTGCTGCGCGAGATCGGCGAAGAAGCCGGAGACGGTGCCTCCTGTGCGTTCGGCCCACATCTTGAGTTCCTCGTGGAGGTCCTCGGGGATGCTGATCGTAATCTTGACGGCCATACCGCGACCATACCCGTTACGCCCACCCCTGTCCTCGTGGACAGCCGAAGACGGGCCTCCTCCATGGCCCCCAAGGCGAGCCACTCGGCCAGCGGCTGTGAGGTGGCTGTCGAGCTGGGCCGACGGCGGGGTCCTGGTGTTGGTTGCCCTCGCGGTGAGCCGTACCAGTTATCTGATCGCGGGCACGTCATCCACTGGCTACCCTGATGATCTCCAAGGAGGCGTTATGAGAACCAGACTCCGGGCCTTGCGGATCGACGACCGCACCTACGTATGGACTGCTCGGATCAGCCACACGGTCCACTCCGTCGACTGCCGTCGCTTCGCCCGGTTGCGGGTCTGGAGCGGCGGCAAGAACGGGCAGGCGCTTCAGGCGGACCTGGTGTCCACCTATGAGGGCGGGCCATGGGGCTACTGCGCGACGGACACCTCGTATCCGACGCCGCGCGACGTCCGCGCGGTCATCGAGCTGGCCATCCAGCGGGGGTGGGATCCGCTGGCACGAGGAGGGACGTTCCTCCTCCGCGGGGGAGATTCCCCCTCGGCGCCCGGACTGGCCGACTTTGAGATCGCCGATTCCCTGCTGCCGTAGACCGTCATTTGAAAGGGATGTTGAGCCAGGGACTGTTCGGGTCGGTCATGAGGATCCTGTGCGCGTTGAGCATGTCGCCGTACCAGTCGCCGAACTCCTCCTCGTCGAAGTGGAGGCAACGTCCCAGGATGTAGGCGGCCGAGAAGTCCTCCCATGAGCGGTAGTTGATCCGGCTGACCCGTCCGGCCCGCAGGACCGCCTGTTCGGCCTCCGCCACGTCGCAGAAGCGGGCCCCCAGTCCCCAGCGGGCCATCTTCGAGGCGCGCCCGTAGTCCCACGCCTCCACCGTGTGGACGAAGCGGCCGTCGGGGAGCAGCCCGTCCGCGCGGAAGCGCGCCTCGTATCGTGTGATCCGTCCGATGAGCCGTTGCGCCCCTGCGACCTGGGCCTCGGTCTCGGAGTCGCTGCGGTGGGCGACCTCGGGAGTGATCTCCTGCGCCACGGCGCGGCTGCGTATGACCCGCGAGGTCACCTGGCGCCAGTGGTCCACCTCGACCATGCCGCCGAAGTCACGGGCGAGGGCGCTGCGGATGCCCAGCACGAGCCCCCAGAACGGGCTGCTCATCCGGCCGCCGAGCAGTGCCTCCTCCGCGCTGAGCCACTCTTCTCTGCTGGTGATGTCCCACCACTCCCTGAGGCGTTTCCGCTCTCGGACGTAGCCGGTGCCGTGCCAGCCCATCGCGTTCCAGAGCGAGGCGTTGCTCACGCAGAGAAGGGCCCCGCAGGCGAGGCCGTGGGCCACGGGGCCGTGCAGCGGGCCCCCTGCCCACAGCGTGCGCAGCTGGTTCCGGCGGGGGTGGGGCGTCCGGTCGGCGTGCCAGCGCCACATCTGGCGGTGGGCGGCTGTGGCGGGGAAGAACGCCTCGCAGGGGCTACCGGGATTGATCGCCAGCCACGGGTCCTCCTGAGGCCAGTCCTTGACGAGCTGGTCCAGGTCGACCTCGAAGAAGACCGGGTCGGGCACGGGCGCGGGGAGCATCCCGTCGGTGAAGAACGCGAGACACCTGGAGCCAGGCCCAGGGCCCCAGTACGTGGTCGTGTAGCTGACCCAGCCGGGCCTGGCGTCGGCCTTGGCGCGCGACATCGGGTGATAGAGGTCGGCGGCGGCCAGGACGTCGAAATACGCGGCCCAGTCGCCACGCGTCTTGGCCTCGTACAGGCCGCGTTCGGTGTCGCCGGGCGCCTGCCACGAAGGAACGGGTGGCGCAACGTGCCCCTCGTCGGGGCCGCCCTGCTCCGCCGTGAGATCAGGGCTCATGCCGCTCCACGTCCCATGCGCCCATACCTTACAACTGCCGCACATCCCTCTCCGGAGCGGCCGTGGCCGGTCTCGTCGGCCCCGATCCACGTTCACTCGAGCCAGTGAGACACCTCCGCGAACGTGCCCTGCGCCACCACCCTGCCGTCGTCGAGGACCACGACGTGGTCCGCGCGCCTGATCGTGGCCGGTCTGTGCGCGATGACCAAGGTCGTACGGCCGGCCGCCGCGACCTCCAGCGCGGAGGCGAGGCGCTCCTCTGTCGAGGTGTCGAGGTTGGCCACGGCCTCGTCCAGGACGAGCACGGGCGCCTCGGTGGCCAGCGCGCGGGCGATGGCGACCCTGGCCCGCTGCCCGCCCGAGAGCGCGACGCCCCGCTCTCCGACGACGGTGCGGGGGTCGATGGGCAGCTGCGCGGTGGCCAGCGGCCCCTCGACGTCTGCCGAGGGCGCGCCGAGCCTGACGTTGTCGGCCACGGTGCCCGCGAACAGGTGCACGTCCTGCGGCACGACCGTCACCAGCGAGGACGCCTGGGCCAGCGGGACGCCGCCGATCGTGATGCGCCCCGCGTCGGGGTCCCAGTAGCGCAGGAGCAGGGAGACGCAGGTCGACTTGCCCGCGCCCGAAGGACCCACCAGCGCCACGGTCCTGCCCTGAGGGATGGTGAAGGAGACACCCTTCAGCACCTCGGGGCCTTCGGGCGTGTAGCGGAAGCGGACGTCCTCGAAGACCACGTCGCCAGGCTCGGCCCTGGCCTCCCGCGAGGGGGTGACGTTCGCGGGGGCGGTGACCAGGGTGTGGACCCTGTCGGCTGAGGCGCGCAGCGAGCCGTACTCCTTGAGCAGCAGCGCCACCTGCGCTGCGGGTGCGAGCGAGCCCGCCGCGAGGACCATGGCGAGGGGGGCGTCGGCGGGCGAGCTCACGGTGAGGGCGACGACGGCCAGGGACGCGGCGGCCGCCGTGGAGAGCAGCACGTCGGTGAGAGCCGCCTCGAGCCCGCCGCGCGCGGCGTTGGCCGTCTGGGCGCGGGCCAGTCGCCTGGTCTTGTCCGCCAGCAGCGCGCGGCGGCGGTCCACGGCGCCGAAGGCGAGGATCTCGCGCAGCCCCTGGACGGTGTCCACCACGTCGGCGTGCAGGTCTGCGGTGGCGGCGCGCATGGCCGAGCCGTGCCGCGAGGAGAAGCGCCGCAGCCACAGCGGGACCGTCAGGACGAGGCAGGCCAGCGGCAGCGTGACGAGCGGCAGCCACGGGTTGATCAGGAAGGCCGCGACGGTGCCCGCCGTCAGCACCACGAAGGAGGTGATGAGCTGGGCGAGGGTGTGGGCGAAGAGCCATTCGAGCGTCTCGATGTCCGACAGCACGACCGCGGACAGGTCGCCGCTGCGGCGGCCGAGCAGCCTGGCGGGGGCGATGCGGGCGATCGCCTCGTACGCCTGCCCGCGCAGCCGCGCCAGCACGAGGTAGGCCAGGTCGTGCGCCACGTAGCTCTCCCACCATGCGGCCGCGGTGGCGAGCAGGACCAGCGCCGCCGGCACGCCGGCCGTCAGTGAACCGTGGCCCACCAGCCACGCGCAGGAGAGGGCGATGCCCCAGAGGGCGAGCTGACTGGTCAGGTTGGCGGCGAGGGTGGACAGGAAGGCCGTGCGGTGGCCGCCCACGGCCCCCGCCAGCCAGCGGATCGAGGGGTTCACGCGGCCCTGCCTTCGGTGATGGCGCCTTCGTCGATCGTGATGGTCTGGTCGGCGTCGCGCACCGTGGCCAGGCGGTGGGCGATGACCAGGCAGGTGCGGCCCTGCCGTACGAGGTTCATGGCCTGCTCGGTGTGGAGGTCGACGTGGGAGGTGGCCTCGTCCAGGACGAGGATGGGCGCGTCGGTCAGCAGGGCGCGGGCGATGGCCAGACGCTGGCGCTGGCCGCCGGAGAGTGTGGCGCCGCGCTCGCCGAGCCGCGTGCCGTACCCGTCGGGCAGGGCGCTGACGAAGTCGTGCGCTCCCGCTCTGCGGGCGGCGTCGACCAGGTCGTCGTCCGTGGCCTGCGGCCTGGCGAGGCGGAGGTTGTCGGCGATGGTGCCGTGGAAGAGGTAGGTGTCCTGCGCGACGACGGCGATGCCGCTCCTGAGCGCGTCGAGGGACAGGTCGCGCAGGTCGACACCGCCGATCGTGATCCGTCCCTCCGAGGGATCGTGGTGACGCTGGAGGAGCGCGGCGAGCGTGGACTTGCCCGCCCCCGACGGGCCGACCAGCGCGAGTGTCTGCCCCTCCTTCACGGTGAACGACACCTCGCTCACCGCCGGCCTCGGCGCGTCCGGATAGGTGAACCCCACCCCCTCGAACCTGATCTCGGGTGAGGAGGGGAACGCCCTGTCGCCTTCGTCGGGCACGGCGGGCCGCGCCCGCAGCAGGCGCTCGATGCCGTCCACGGCCGTGATGCCGAGATAGCCCGCGTGCCAGGCCTCCGACAGCTGCCTGACCGGCCTGAAGCACTCGACGGAGACGAGCAGGATCAGGAACAGGCTCTCCCCTCCGACGAGAATCGCCCCGACCGTGCCCGCCTGGACGAGAAAGGCGCTGATGCCCGTCTCGACCAGGGAGATCCGCAGCTGGCGCATGGTGGTCAGATAGAGGGAGCGGGCGCGGTCCGCGAGCCTCGTCCCCAGCCTGTGGACGGCGCCGAACGCGCGCAGCGTCGCCATCCCCTGCATCGCCTCCAGGTAGTCGGCGGCCAGCTCGGAGAAGGCGGCCCATCGGGCGCGTCCCCTGCGCAGCAGCGTCGCGTCCCAGAGCCTGGGGATGGTGAGCACGCCCGCCACCGCCGCTCCCAGCACGGCGGCGGCCCTCGGCTCGACCGTGAACAGCCAGCCGACCAGCGCGACCGGCACGCAGAAGGTCACCGCGACCTGGGGCAGGTAGCGGCTGAAGTAGGGGTCGAGCCCCTCGACGCCGTCGACCAGCGTCGTCTGCACCTGGCCCGTACGCGTGCCCGCAAGATGCGCGGGGCCCAGCTCGGCCAGCCGTCCGACCAGCCGGTCCCGCAGCCTCGCCCTGACGAGCGCCCCCGCCCGTACGGTGACCAGCTCCCTGGCCCACAGCAACGCGCCGCGCGCCGCGATGACCGCGAAGGCCCACGCCAGCAGCGGGAGCACGGGTTCGCCCGCGACCAGCGCGGCAAGGGCGGCGGCCAGGAGCAACGCCTGCGCGACGTAGGCCCCCGACACCAGGAGCCCCAGCGCCACACATGCGGCGATCGGGCCCTTCACGCTGCCCGCCAGATGGAACAGACGGCGATGAATCATCTCAAACGACTCCTCCGGTAAAGTCATCGCAAATGGTAACCATTTTCAGTGGAGGTGCAATGCGCCGCTGTGCGCTCTTCCTCGTCGCGCTGGCTCTCGCGGCAGGCTGTGGACAGCAGCCGCCGCCCGCGCCGCAGGCGGCCCCCGCCGCGTCGGCAGGCCCCGTCAGCCCCGCCCTGTCGATCACCGACCCGCACGGCAGGACGGTGAAGCTCGAGCGGAAGCCCGTGCGCGTCGTCTGCCTCACGGGCCTCTGCGACGACATGCTGGTGGAGCTCGGCCTCACGCCCACCGCCACGACCACGCCCAAACTGCTGTCGCGGCCCGACTACCTGGGCGCGGAAGGTGCCAAGGTGCCGGTGATCCCCGGCGGCTTCGGCGGCGAGGACGTCGCTGAGATCGCCGAGGCGCGTCCCGACCTGGTGATCGGCCTGGCAGGCGTCCACGACCAGCTCAGGGCCGCGGTGGAGAAGTTCGCCCCGCTGTGGCTGGTGGAGGTCAAGAGCTACGAGGAGTCCATCGGCTACCTGCGCGCCATGGCCACGCTCACCGGCAGGGGCGCCGAGCAGGCAGCCGCCGAACAGCGCTTCAGGGCCAAGGTCGAACAGGGCCGCGCCCGCGCCGAGGCCGCGGGGCTGAAGGACAAGCCCGCCCTGGCGATGTACGGCGGGACCTCCATCGGCGTCAACACCACCGACGACGTGCTCGGCGACTTCCTCTCTGGCTTCTTCTCCTACCCGTGGCCCAGCAAGGGCGGCGGGTTCGAGACCGCGCAGGCCTACAGCATCGAGGAGATCCTGGCCAAGGCGCCGCAGATCATCTTCATCCAGTCGTTCACCTTCGGACCCGACGCCAGGACGGTGACCGACACCTACAGGAACAACCCGGTGTGGAAGCAGGTGCCCGCCGTGGCCTCGGGCAAGGTCTTCGAGGTCCAGCCCGAGCTGTGGGCCTCGGGCAGGGGCACGAGGGCGTTCGGCCTCATCCTCGAAGAGGCGCTGGCCAAGGCGGCGGGGTGACGCACGCCCGGTTGGCGGTCCCCCTCGCGCTCGTGGCGCTCGTGGCCGCCGGGCTCTGTCTCGGCACCCCGCTCGTCTCGCCCCTGCGGGGGCTCAGCGAGCTGGAACAGGTCGTGCTGTGGGAGCTGCGGGTGCCCAGGACGCTGGTCGCCCTGCTGGGCGGCGCCGCCATCGGGGTCGCGGGGCTGCTGCTGCAGGAGTCGCTGCGCAACCCGCTGGCCGTACCGGAGATGATCGGGGTCTCGACGGGCGCCTCTCTCGCGGTGGGTGTCTGCGTGGTGTGGGCGCTGCCCGTGCCGTTCACGCTGTACCCGGTGGTGGGGCTGGCCGGAGCGGCGCTCGGCGGGGTGGTCACACTCGCGGTGGCGAGAACCGGCAGGAGCGCGGGCGCGGTGCTGCTCATCGGCGCGGCGGTGTCGACCGCCATCCAGGCGCTGCTGCTCGCGGTGATGTCGACGGCCGACCGCCTGCAGTACGACATGCTCTTCCGCTACCTCGTCGGCAGCCTCACCGGCGTGATGTGGGAGCAGGCGGGACGGATCCTGCCGTGGTTCGCCGCGGCCGTCCCCCTCGTGCTGCTGTGCGTGCCCGCTCTCGGACTGCTGCGCCTCGGCGACGAGGCCGCCGCCGCGCTCGGCGCGAGGGCGAACCTGGCCAGGCTCGGCGTGCTTGCGGTGGCCGCGCTGCTGATCGGCAGCGTCACCGGCCCCTGCGGGCCGCTGGCCTGGGTCGGGTTCGTGGCGCCGCAGCTGGCCAGGCGGCTGCGTCCGCGCTCCGACGCGCGCGGCTGGCTGCTGTGGGCGGCGGCGCTCGGCGCGGTCGTCACGCTGGCCGCCGACCTGGCGGCCCGCCTGGCGTTCGCGCCGGTGGAGGCGCCGCTGGTCGCGGCGGCCGCCGTGGCGGGCGCGCTGCTGGTGGCGTGGAGGTGGCGCGCGTGAAGGCGACCTACCGGTGGGGCGCCGTGCGGGGCGCGGCCTGGATCGCGCTGCTGCCCGTCGTCGCGGCGGCCCACGTGCTGGCTCCAGGACGCCCGCTCACCGGGGCGCTCAACCAGCGCATCCTGTGGGAGCTCGGAGTGCCGCGCCTGCTGACCGCTCTGCTGGCGGGGGCGGCGCTCGGCGTCGCCGGATACGTCCTGCAGGCCGTGCTCCGCAACCCCATGGCCGCACCCGAGTTCACCGGCGTCAACCCCGGCGCGGTGCTCGGCGTCCTCGCCGCGCTGACCCTCGGGGTGGTGCCCGCCGACTCGGCCGTGGGCGCTCTCCTGGCCGCCGTGGTCGGCGGCGCGCTCGGCGGAGCCGCCTTCGCCTCGATGCGCGACACCGCCAACCTCGTCGTGTACGGCCTGCTCGGCTCGGCGCTGCTGGCCGGCTTCACCACCATGCTGCTGGCCTACCAGCCCGGCAGGTTCGGCAACGCGCTGCGCTGGCTGATCGGCTCGGTCGAGGGCCGCGTGTGGGAGCACCTCTCGGTCGCGTGGTGGTGGATCGCCGGCTGGATCGCGCTGGCCTGGCTCAGCTCGGCGGTGCTCGCCGTGCTGTCGCCCGGCGACGACCACGCCGCCTCGCTCGGCCTGCCACCCGTCGCGGGCCGGGCCGTCGCCCTGACCGTGGCCATCGCGCTGACCGCCGGGGCGGCCTCGCTGGCGGGGGCGATCGCGTTCGTCGGGCTCGTGGTGCCGCATGCCGTACGGCGGCTGCGTGGCGGGGTCCTCACCGCCGCCCTGCTCGGCGGCCTCACGCTGGCGGGCGCCGACGCGCTCGCCCAGTTCGCGGGGCGGGCGCTGGCCGGCACCCAGCGCCTCGGCGTGCCGACGGGCGTGGTCACCGCCCTGGCCGGCGCCGCAGTCCTCGTCTACATCGCGCGCAAGGAGCCCGCATGAGCATCGCCATCGACTCACTCCACTTCTCGTACGGCTCGCAGCCCGTCCTGAACGGCGTCTCACTGACCGTGGAACAGGGCGAGTTCGTCGCGCTCGTCGGCATGAACGGCTGCGGAAAGAGCACCCTGCTCAGGCTGGTGGCCGGGCTGCTCACCCCCTCGTCGGGCTCCATCACGCTCGACGGCGACCCGCTCAGGTCGCTGTCGCGCCGCCAGGTGGCCCGCAGGATGGCGGTCCTCCACCAGACCCTGCCGCCCGTGCCCGGTCTGACCGTCCGGCAGCTGGTCCGCCAGGGCGGCTACGCGCACCGCGGCCCGCTCGGCATGCTCTGGGAGGCCTCCACAGGCGAGACCGACGAGGCGCTCGCCCTGACCGGCGTCGCGCACCTGGCCGACCGCGTGCTCGACACCCTGTCGGGCGGGGAGCGCCAGCGGGTGAGGCTGGCGCTGGCCGTCGCCCAGAACACCCGCGTGCTGCTGCTCGACGAGCCCGCCGCGCACCTGGACGTGCGCCACCAGCTGGAGGTGCTCACTCTGGTGAGAGAGCTGAGGCAGGCCCGCGACCTCACCGTGGTGAGCGTGCTGCACGAGCTCGACCACGCCGCCCGCTTCGCCGAACGCGTCGTCGCGCTGCGCGAGGGCGTCGTGTGGGCCGACGGCGACCCGCGCGAGGTGATGACGCCCGCGCTGCTGGCCGAGGTCTTCGGCGTCGCGGGCAGGGTGGTCGTCGACGAACTGCACGGCACCCCGCGCTGCCTGCCCGACCACGCCCTCAGCGATCACTCCTTGAGCGACCTCAGCATGGGGGGATGAAGGAGTTCGGCCGGGCCCCTGCGGTAGAGCTTGGCCGGGCGGCCGCCGTCGCGGGTGGTGGTCCCGCCGGTCTCGACGAGGAAACCCTCGGCCTTGGTGACCTTGCGGTGGAAGTTTCGCGGGTCGAGGGCGCGGCCCCAGACGATCTCGTAGACACGGCGCAGGTCGGCGACCGTGAACTCCGGCGGGCAGAAGGCCGCCCCCAGCGGGGTGTACTCCAGCTTGGCCCGCGCCCGCTCCACCCCGTCCATCATGATGCGCCGATGATCGAAGGCCATCACCGTCAGCTCGGCGACCGGCACCCACGCCATGTGCGCCTTCTCCGAGGCGGGCAGGTCGGGCGCGAGGCCGAGGTAGGCGACCGACAGGACCCTCTGGCGAGGGTCGCGGTCGGGGTAGCCGTAGGTCTGCAGCTGCTCCAGGTGGACGGGCGCGCCCGGCAGGCCCGCGCGTTCGGCGAGGATGCGGCGGGCGGCGTCGGGCAGGTCCTCGTCGAGCTGGATGAAGCCGCCCGACAGCGACCACCTGCGAAGGAACGGGGGGTTGTCGCGCCGCCACACCAGGGCCGAGAGCGCCTGGCAACGGACGGTGAGCACGACGAGGTCCACGCTGACCGGGACGCTGGGGACCATGTCAGGCACGTTACACGCTGACGCGAACGTGCAGCGGCTCCGTCGCCTCCTTGCCCGCCGGCGAGCGCACCCCCACCTTCACCCAGACCCCGTACGGCACCTGCGACCAGTCGAAGGGCACCCACGCCGTCACGATGCCCTCGGCCATCGCCTCGTTGGGGACGTCGGAGACCGTGATCGGCAGTTCCGACGAGCCGCCGGGCCAGTTCAGCGTGATCGTGCCGCTGTCGAGGTGGTAACCGCGGACCTCGATGCCGTCCTGGCCGGCCGAGCTGGTCCTGATCGCGTCCACCGCGATCGGCCTGTCGACGTCACCCGCGACCTCGTCCTTCAACGCGGGCTCGCCGCAGGTGAAGAAGTCGCTCCACATGTAACTGACGACCTTCTGGACGTAGCGCCCGGTCATGGCGATCGCGGCGTCCAGGCGCGCTTTGTCCGTCTTGCCCCTGGAGCCCTGCGGCTGGCACGGCTGGGTGGCCGAGGGCTCGAAGGACTCGACGTTGGCCCAGAGCTCGACCTCGTAGCCCTCGTCCACGAGCTGGTCGCGGACGACGCTCATCTCCCGGTAGTAGTCGCGGGTCGAGCCATGGTAGGCCGTGCCGTACGTGGTCACGCCGACGAGCGGCTGCAGCCGCTTGTCCACCTCGTCGTCGCGCTGGTCGGGCCAGAACAGGCCGACCTTGCCGGTGCCCCTGCTGTCCTGGGGCGCGATGATGCCGACCCCGGATTTCGCCAGCGCTCTGAAGCCCTCGGCGACCTGCTTGGGCGTCTGGCCGAAGGGCACCCGCTTGCGGGCGTCCATGTAGGGGCTGACCAGAATGGGCTTGCCCGGCAGCTCCTGCTCCACGATGTCGTGCTGCTCGGCGTAGACCTGCAGGGTCGGGTTGTTGACCAGCGTGGCGCCCATCTGCAGCTCGAACGGCTGGTAGAAGCCGCCGAGCGAGGCCCTGTCCTTGAAGCGCGCGCCGTAGTCCTGCATGAGCCTGCGGGTCAGCGTGGTCAGCGTGCCGAGGTGCTCGGGGTTGGCCCTCGTGCTCGCCTTCGGGTCACGAGGGGCCACCGGCAGCGAGGGGAAGACCTGCACGCCGAACGTGTCGCCCAGCTCCAGCAGCTTCTCGAGGCTGTCCTCGGCGGCCGCGGCGATGAGGATCAGGTCGTAGGTGCCGGCCTTGCTGGAGAAGTCACAGGTGGAGTCGTCGGAGCCGTCTGGCGCGGTGATCAGCCGGTAGTAGACGCGCTTGCCCGCCTCGATGGTGCGTTCCATCCCCGGACAGCGGAACAGGCCGGGGCCGAAGTGCTCGTCGGTCCTGTAGACGTAGGTGCGGCCGATCCTGTTGCCGGGGTTGGCCGCCTTCAGGTCCTGCTCGGCCTGGTTCCAGCAGTCCTCGCAGTCGGTGTAGCGGGGATCGACCTCGCCGTCCTTGAGGATCCGGCCGTCGGTGACCGTGCGGTACTGCAGGCCGTAGCCGATCCTGATGACGGTGTCGCCACCGGCCTGGTGGATCTCCTCCAGCTGGTGGCGCCACGTGCACGGGTTGCTCGACGGCGTGATCCAGTAGCCGGTGATCGCGTACTTCTTGACGCCCTGCAGCTCGAAGGTGCCGCAGTCGTCGGTGTACTCCTTGGTCGTCGGCTGGGGCAGGCTCTTGGCCTGCGAGGCCGACGGCGTGGACGGCGTGTCGACCGCGGTCGGCCTGTTGTCGGGCAGGACCACGATCACGGCCGCGATGGCGGCCAGGATCGCCGCCCCCAGGAGCACGGTGAGCCAGCGCACGTTCAGGAACCTACCGCCCTAGTGATCTGCCGCGGATAAACCACTACTTCTTGACGCCCGCCCAGGACTCCAACTGCGAGACGAACCTCCGGGCCGAGTTCGGCCAGTGGTGGTTGGCGCGGGCCGCCGCGTAGCCGCGGGCGCCCATCGCGTGCCGCTCCCTCTGCTCGTCGCGCAGCGACAGGACGGCCTGCGCCACGGCCTTGGGGTCCTCCCAGGCCACGACGATGCCGCTCTCGTACCGCTCGACCAGCTCGACCGCGCGAGGCGAGGGAGTGGTGATCACCGGAATGCCGTGCGCCATGTACTCCACGATCTTCGTGGGCATGGAGTGCCGGTAGTTGGGCTCGTCGTGCAGCAGCGACAGCCCCGCCAGAGCGCCGTCGAGCCGCTTCAGCGCCTCGTCGTTCGGCATGAAGTCGCGCCACTCGAGCACGCCCTCGGCCACCGCCTGGTTGAGCGCGGGCCGCGACTGCGGGTCGGCGTAGCCGATCAGCTCCACCGCCACCCTGTACGGCTGCAGCAGCCTGCCGACCTCGATCGCCTCCTGGACGCCGCGCGCCCGGGAGAGCCAGCCGAGGTAGACCACCCTGTCGTCGCCGGGCGGCGTGACCGAGTCGGGCACCCACGTCTCGTTCGGCACGATGAGGTGGGCGTGCTTGAACCTGCCCGCGTAGGCGGTTTCGGCCAGCAGCAGGTGCAGGTGGCGCTCGGCCGTGCCCTCCAGCATGCGGGCCAGGAAGCGCACGGGCGGACGCAGCAGCGAAGGCAGCCACGGCTTGAGCGAGAGCGTCGCAGGGGTGTCCTCGTGCACGTCCCAGACCACCGGCGGCCTGCGGCGTACGCCCCAGATCGCGAACAGCAGCTCGGGGTCGTGGATGAGCACCAGGTCGACCTTGTCGCGCATGCGCTTGAAGACCTTGCGGGCCGCCCACACGGCCCTCATCCTCTTGCGCTGCGCCGCCCTCGGCAGGTCGACGCCGTTGACCCACGGCCTTGCTACCACGCCGTGGGCGGAGAAGGACGCCGCGTACGTGACCTCATGACCGGCATCCACGAGGGCGCGGATCTGCCGGTGCAGGATCCGGGCGTCCTCGGGGTTATGCACCACCGTCATGACGAGCACGTGCACTGCGCGCAGCCCCCTGTCGCTACAGCCGCTCGACGCGTTCACCCTCGGCGAGCACGCCTCGGGTGTCCAGCACGAGCCTGGCCTTGTCCTCGACCAGGTCGAGGTCGAACGCCGCGTGCTGCTGCAGCAGCAGCGTCACGTCCGCGTTCGACACGGCCTCGGCGAGATCCTCCTCACGCGGCACCGAAGTGCCGTCCACCGACCACTGCTTGACGTGCGGGTCCACGAACGAGAGCTCCGCGCCCAGCTCCAGCAGCGCACGGGCCACGGGCAGGGCGGGGGTCTCGCGCTCGTCGGCGATGTCGGGCTTGTAGGTGACGCCGAGCAGCACCACCTTGGAGCCGTTCACGGCCTTCCTGTGCCGGTTGAGCAGGCGCTGCACGCGGTTGACCACGTACGACGGCATCCGCTCGTTGATCTCCTGCGCCAGCTCGACGAACCTGAACGGGTAGCCGAGCTTGCGAACGGTGTAGGACAGGTAGCCGGGGTCGACGGGGATGCAGTGCCCGCCGACGCCAGGGCCGGGAAGGAACTTCTGGAAGCCGAACGGCTTGGTCGCCGCGGCCTCGATGGCCTCCCAGAGGTCCACGCCGAGCTCGTCGCAGAAGATCGCCATCTCGTTGACGAGGGCGATGTTGACGTGCCGGTAGGTGTTCTCGAGCAGCTTGGCCATCTCGGCCTCGCGGGTGCCGCTGACGGGCACGACCTGCTCGATGAACTGGCCGTAGAAGGCGGTGGCCCTGTCGCGGCAGGCGGTGGTGAAGCCGCCGACGACCTTGGGGGTGTTGCGCAGGCCGTACTTGGGGTTACCGGGGTCGATGCGCTCGGGCGAGAAGGCGAGCTGGAAGTCGACCCCGGCCGTGAGACCCGAGCCCTCCAGCAGCGGCCTGGCCACCTCGTCGGTGGTGCCCGGGTACGTGGTCGACTCCAGGACGACGAGCGTGCCCTTCGTCAGGTTGCGCGCGACGGCCTTGGTGGCGCCCTCGACCGCGGACAGGTCGGGACGGTGGTCCTCGTCCAGCGGGGTCGGCACGCAGATGACGATCGTGTCGCAGGTGGCCAGCACCGACTCCTCGAGCGTCGCGCTGAAGCCGTTGGCCAGCATGTGCTCGAGGTCGGCGTCGGTCAGGTCGTCGATGTAGGACTGGCCGGCGTTGAGCGCGTCGACCTTGCGGGGGTCGACGTCGACGCCGACGACCCGCAGACCAGCCGCCACGGCCTCCTTGGCCAGCGGCATGCCGACGTAACCCAGGCCGATCACTGCCAGGTCGAAATCCGTCACGACATCGCCTTAGAACACTTCATGGTCGCAAAGGTTATCTCAAGTCCACCTAGCTCACGCCTAATGCGACTGAACCCGTCAGAACAGACAGCTATCTCGTAGGTCATCGGTCGGCAATGGACTGGTAAAGGCCACGGTAGGTCTCCGCCACGCGACTCCACGTGCGCTTGGCCGCCACTTCAGCCCGTCCTGCCTCACCCATCTCAGCGCGCCTGGCGGGGTCGTCCCGCAGGTCGGCCAGCGCCTCGGCGAGCGCCTCGGGGTCGCCTGGCGGGACGAGCAGACCCGCGCCGTCGGAGCCGACGAGCTCGGAGAGAGCGGGCAGATCGCTGAGCACGACGGGCTTTCCGAGGGCCATCGCCTCGACGGGTTTCAATGGCGTAACGAGTCGGCAAACGCGCAGATCCTCGCGCGGGCAGGCGAAGATGTCGATCGCCGACTGCGCCTGCAGCGCCTCCTCGGGGCCGACCCTGCCCGGCAGGATCGCGGACTTCAGCCCGAGCTCCTCGACCAGCGCGAGGAGGTTCTCCCTCTCGGTGCCGTCGCCGACGATGAGGACCCTGATCCCCCGGGTCAGCGCGGCGGCCCTGAGCAGGGTCGCGAAGCCCTCGTAGGCCACGATGCTGGACACCGAGCCCACGACGATCTCGCCGGGCTCGATGCCGTATGCGCGCCTGAACGCCTCGCCGTCGTAGTCGGCCGTCAGCAGCGAGTCGTCCACCGCGTTGGGCGCCAGGGTGATCTTCTCGCGCGGCACCCCACGCTCGACGATCTCCTGGGCCATGGTCTCGGCCAGCGTGACGACCGCGTCCGCCTCGCGCATGAGGAAGGCCTCGCGCTCGCGCTGGAGCACGTGGCGCTCGCTGCCGATACGGATCGGGTCGCGCGAGGCCCAGGTCTCCTCGAGGAAGCCGCGCACCTCGTAGACGAACGGCGTGCCGGTGCGCTCGCGCACGGCGTGGGAGATGGAGCCGTTGCGGTGGTCGGTGGCCGCGTGCAGCACCTGCGGCTTCAGCGTGGCGACCAGCTCGGTGACGCGCTCGGCGCCCAGGATGATCCGCCCGCGCGTCTCGAACGGCATCTCCTGCTGTCCGTCGGGCAGCAGCCGGTGATAGGGGATGCCCTCGAGCTCCTCGAAGGGCGCGGCGTCCACGTGCCCCTGCAGCATCGGCCAGCCCCAGCTGGTCACGACGTGCGGGTCGAGCCCCTTCGCCTTCTGCGCGCTCACGATCCTGTGCGTGCGCACCGTGTAACCGGCCTGCGCGTACGGCAGGGCGTTGGTCACCACGTGCAGCACGCGGCCGGCCACCCGCTCGCCGATCGCCACCTTGGGGCGCGGCGGGATCGGCTCAGGGCTGATCGCGGCCAGCTCGCCCCGGTAGTAGGCGGCCCTGCGGTTCACGAACGGGTACTTGGTGTGCGGCTCGAGCACCTCGGCCGCCTCGCTCACCCTGCCCGCGTTCCAGTACGCCTTCGCCTCGTTCCACGGGGCCTTGACCACCCGCATGCTGACCTTGCGCACGGCGCGGCGCACCTTGCGGGCGGCGGGCCAGGCGACCCTGCCCACGACGGGACGCAGCCTCGGCGGAAGAGCGTCCGCCGCTGCCTGCGCGACCCTGACGGGGTCGGATTTCACCTTCGCCGCGACGACGCGGGAGACGATGATGGGGTGCTGGATGAAGCCCTTGAGAAGTCCACCGACTCCGGCCCTTGCCGACTTGGCGGAAACCTTTGGTCTGGCGTCGGATACCACGCGGTGACCGTACCATAGGCAACGTTTTTCCCCTTCCGCTATGAAAGGCGAGGTAGATGAGGGAGAACCCCCTGGTCCTCCATGTCCTCGGCGCCCGTCCCAACTTCGTGAAGGCCGCCCCCGTGGTGCGCGGCCTCGACGAACTGGGCGTGCGGCAGGGCATCATCCACACCGGCCAGCACTACGACGCGCTGATGTCCGACGTCTTCTTCGCCGACCTCGGACTGCCCGAGCCGGTGGCCAACCTCGGAGTCGGATCGGGGACGCACGCCAAGCAGACCGCGGCCCTGCTCGTGGGGCTCGAGGAGGTGGTCGAGGCGCAGGAGCCCGACCTCGTGGTCGTCTACGGCGACGTCAACTCCACGCTGGCGGCCATCCTCGTCTGCGCCAAGCTCGGCATCCCGACCGCCCACGTCGAGGCCGGCCTGCGCTCCTTCGACCGCGGCATGCCGGAGGAGATCAACAGGATCGTCACCGACTCGCTGTCGGACCTGCTCTTCGCCACCTCGCCGGAGGCGCTGTCCTACCTGGCGACCGAGGGCGTGCCCGCCGCCAAGATGCACCTCGTCGGCAACCCGATGATCGACAGCCTCTTCGCCGCGCTGCCCTCGCTCGACTCCTCCAGGCTCGAGGGCATACCCGCTCGCTATGGCGTGGCCACGCTGCACCGCCCCGCGAACGTCGACACGCCCGAGGCCGCCGCCGAGCTGGTCTCCGCGGTCCTCGAGGTCTCTCGTCAGATCCCGCTGGTGGTGCCGATCCACCCCCGTGGGCGCGCCCGCCTGGCCGCGGCCGGCCTCGTGGACGGGCCGGGCGTCAAGGTCGTCGACCCGCTGGGCTACGTCGACTTCCTCTCCCTGGTGAAGGGCGCCGCGCTGGTCGTCACCGACTCGGGCGGCGTGCAGGAGGAGACCACCATGCTCGGCGTGCCGTGCCTCACGGTCAGGCCGAACACCGAGCGGCCCATCACGGTCACCCACGGCACCAACCGGCTCGTGACACCGGCCGCGCTTCCCGCCGCCGCCTCCAAGGCGCTGGCCGACGGGGCCTCGACCCCGGCGGGAGAGCTGCCCGTCCTGTGGGACGGCGCCTCGGGCCCCAGGATCGCGCGGGTGATCGCCGCGTGGTTGAAGGGCGAGAATCTGTCGCCTGCCTCACGAAACGGACGGCTGTAGCCGTACCATGACAGACCTCCTTTGACACGTTAGGGCGAGCGGATGTCTTCAGAAGAGCCGACCTTTCAGCGACTCGGGCCGATCAACTGGCTACCTGAGGATCGCAAGCTCGTCGAACGGTACGAATCGGAGATCAAGGAGCTGCGGCGGCGCCTGGAGATAGCCGAGGCGAAGGCCGAGTACGCCGCCTGGAAGCTCCAGGCCACCCAGGCGAAGCGCTCGTTCAAACTGGGCGAGGCGCTGACCTCGAAGAAGCCCGGCCGTGTGGTCGCCGCCGTGCGCTCACACGAGAAGGCGCCCAAGCCGCCGCAGCCGGTCTCGGAGGTGACCGAGCTCGCGGGCAAGCGGCCGCCGCTGGTCGAGGTGCCCGCGGTGAAGTGGCCGATGGGCCCGATCAACAGGCCCGACCTGAAGGTCGCGGTCATCCTGGACGACTTCTCCAGGATGGCCTTCCGCTACGAGTGGGACCAGATCGAGTTCGGGCTGCGCGACTGGCCGCAGATCTTCGCCGACAAGCGCCCCGACCTGCTGTTCTGCGAGTCGGCCTGGCACGGCAACCAGGGGCGCTGGCGCTACCAGATGACGGGCAGCAACGCGCCGAAGCAGGAGCTGCGCGACCTCGTCGAGTGGTGCCGCGCCGAGGGCATCCCCACGGTCTTCTGGAACAAGGAGGACCCGCCCAACTTCGACTTCTTCATCGACACCGCCAAGCTGTTCGACTTCGTCTTCACGTGCGACGGCGACATGGTGCCGAAATATCGTGAAGTTCTGGGACATGACCGGGTCGACGTGCTGCAGTTCGCCGCCCAGCCGCGCGTCCACAACCCCATCCAGCAGAAGCAGGGCCGCCTGCACGACGTCGTCTTCGCGGGCATGTACTTCCGCGACAAGCACCCCGAGCGGCGCGAGCAGATGGAGACCGTGATCGACCCGATCAGGGAGCTCGGCCTGCACATCTTCGCCCGCAACGGCTCCGTCGACGACAAGTACGCCTGGCCCGAGAAGTACGAGCCGCACATCGTCGGCGAGCTGCCCTACGACCAGATGCTCGCGGCGTACCGGATGTACAAGGTCTTCCTGAACGTCAACTCGGTGCTCGACTCGCCCACCATGTGCGCCCGCCGCGTCTTCGAGCTGTCGGCCTGCGCCACGCCGGTCGTCTCCGGCTGGTCACGCGCCATCGAGGAGACCTTCGGGCCGCTCGTCCCCATCGCCCGCGAGCCCCTCGAGTCCTACAACCAGGTGCTCCACCTGCTCAACAGCCCCGAGCTGCGCGCCCGCATGGGCCACCTCGCCATGCGCGAGGTCTTCGACAAGCACCTGTTCTCCCACCGCGTGGACCAGATCCTCGGTCTGCTCGGCCGTCCCGTCTCGCAGCGGACCCGTTCGATCTCGGTGGTCCTGCCCACCAACCGCGCCGCGCAGCTGGAACACGCGATCTCCTCGGTCGCCAAGCAGATCCACAAGCCGCTCCAGCTCGTCATGGTCCTGCACGGCCTCGACATCGACCCCGTGGTCGTCGCCGACAAGGCGCGCATGGCGGGCATCTCCGACGTCGTGGTCCTGCCCGCCGCCGCCGAGCTCTCGCTCGGCGCCTGCATGAACCTGGGCATCGCGGCCGCCGACGGCGAGCTCATCGCCAAGATGGACGACGACAACCTGTACGGCGAGCACTACCTGTCGGACCTGGCCCGCGCCTTCGACTACTCCGACGCCGAGCTCGTCGGCAAGGGCGCCCACTACACCTACTTCGAGGGCACCAACACCACGATGCTCCGCCTGCCCGGCCTGGAGCACCGCTACACGTGGCTGGTCCAGGGCGGCACGTTCCTCGGCAAGGCCGAGATGTTCACGTCGTACGGCTTCGCCGACATCACGCGAGGCGAGGACACCCACCTCGTCCGCCGCCTGAAGGAGGACAAGGTCAAGATCTACTCGACAGACCGGTTCAACTTCGTCTACTGGCGCAGCGCCGACTCGGCGATGCACACCTGGCAGGCCGACGACATCAAGCTGAACCGCGTCGCCCAGTTCTCCTTCGTCGGCCACCCGGCCGCCCACGTCATGCTCTGACGGCACGAGCGCCTTCTGTCCGTCTCCCTGACCGCTCGACGATGCGCACACTGTACGCATGTCGGAATGATGTACGCAGTCCGCGCACGACGTGCGCTATCGTGGAGGGGACAGAAGAGGAGACCCTCATGCCCGCCAAGAAGCAGCCGATCCCCTCGGTGTGGACGCGACCGCGCCCGCAGAAGCAGCAACCCGCCCTGAGCAGGGCGCAGATCGTGTCGGAGGCCGTCAAGCTGCTCGACGCCGAGGGCATCGAGGCTCTGAGCATGCGGCGTCTGGGCACCCAGCTGGGGGCCGCGGCCACCTCGCTCTACCGGCACGTGGCCAACAAGGACGAGCTGCTCGAACTCGTCGTGGACGAGATCTACGGCGAGGTGGCGGTGCCCGAGGCCGACGACCCCGCGCGGTGGCGGGCTGCCATCAGCGCCTGTGCCCACAGCCTGCGGACGACGGGCCTGCGTCACCCGTGGCTGACGGCCCTGCTCGGCCACGCGGGCCTCGTCTATCTGGGGCCGAACATGATGCGGGTCTCGGACCGGGTGCTGGCCATCCTGAGGAGCGCGGGCTTTCCTCCCGGCGAGGCCGACCAGGCCATCAGCAGCGTCATCGCCTACGTCATCGGCATGACCGGCAGCGAGGCGGCCTTCCTGTCCCTGCTCGCCCGCACCGGCTACACCGAGCAGGAGTGGATCGAGCAGCTGTGGCCCGCGGCCGAGCAGGCGGCGCAGGAGCACGACCGGCTGCGGGAGGAGTTCGCCGTGCAGCGCGGCCAGGATCCGGTGCGGGCCCGCGAGGAGAACTTCGTCTACGGCCTCGACCGGATCCTCGACGGCCTGCAGCTCCGGCTCGACCAGCTGAGCGGGTCCCGCTAGGGAGGAACCCGCCGCCGAGCGAGATCGCCCGGCTCAGCCGGGCTTGCGGACCAGCAGGTAACCCTGGGGCGTCTTCTCGACGGTCCCCTCTTCGGGTTCACGCACCAGACTGGCCCGCACCTCCAGGCCGGCCTTGGCGAGCAGCTCGGCCACCCGGTCGGGCTGCCGCCTGTGGAAGACGAGCGACATCGGACGGCCGAACCCCTCCGTCCTGCGCCCTGACTCGTCGCCGACCTGGAAGACGAGCAGCAGGTGGCCGCCCGGCGCCAGCACCCTGTGGAACTCGGCGAACACCTCGGGCAGCCGCTCGTCGGGGATGTGGATGATCGAGTACATGGCCACGACGCCGCCGAGGGAACCGTCGTCCACGTCGAGGGCGAGCATCGAACCCTCCTCGAACCGCAGCCCCGGATGGGCGGCCCTGGCCACCGCGACCATCTCGGGCGACAGGTCGACGCCGAACGCGGTCAGGCCCAGGCCGTCCAGGTGTGCCGTCACGCGGCCGGGGCCCGACCCGACATCGGCGACGGGCCCTCCTCCTGCCGCTTTCACGAGCTCGGCGAAGGCGGCGAGCATGGCCCTGTCGAGCGGCTTGCTCGCCAGCTCGTCGTGGAAGAGCGCGGCGTAGTCCACCGCCACGGCGTCGTAGGGCGCGCGCGTGTCGCGCTGGAAGCCCGGTTCGGTCACGGCGGAACACCCTAGCCTCACCCGAAGGCGCTGAAAACGACCTCGGGGCGGTCCCTGTCGGCGTACAGCCGCCAGGCCGCGTCGGCGATCTCGTCGGGGTCGAGCGAGGAGACGCCCGCGTCGCCGAACCGCTCGGGGTTCGACTTCACGAACCGGTGGATGTCGCCGCGTTCGATGAGCCCGCCGATGGTGAGGGTGCCCGCGTAGACACCCTGGTCGGCCAGTCCGGCGTGCAGCGTCAGGGCGTAGTTGCGCAGCGCCGCCGAGGAGAGCGCCAGGTTGCCGAGAGGCGGCATCGGCACGACGGCGCTGAGGCCGCCTGCGAACAGCAGCGCGCCCTCACCCCGCTCGATCATGCCGGGCAGCACCTTGGCGACCACGTCGACGGCCGGGTAGACCCAGCTCATCGCCGTCCGCACGTCATCGGAGTCGATGCGGGTGATCGGCGTCGGGTGGGCGTCGGGGTCGAGCGCGCCGGGTCCGTAGTAGAGGAGGTCGATGCCCCCGTGGCGCGCGGCGATGGCGTCGAGGGTGGCGGAGATCAGGTCGCGGTCGCGTACGTCGGCGACGTGCGCCTCGGCCTCGACCCCGGCCTCCGCCAGCGACTTGACGTATCCGGCGTGGCGGACGTCGCTGCGGGAGACCAGGGCCACGGTGTAGCCCTCACGGCCGACGCGATGCGCGACGGACACGCCGAGCCCCGGTCCTGCTCCGATGACGACGGCGGTCCTGCGGGAGGAAACGGACATGGCACTGCCCTCCGAGTCGATAAGTCGAGATGACCCTCAAGTTATCGAGACGGTATCATGAAGCTGAGGCTTCCCTCGACTTAGGTGGAGTGACGACAGGGTGACAGGAACCAGGCCGTTGCGGGCCGACGCGGTGCGCAATCGCGACAAGCTGCTGGTCGCGGCCACCCAGGTGTTCGGCGAGCGCGGCATCGACGCGCCGCTCGAGGAGATCGCCCGCAGGGCGGGCGTCAGCATCGGCACGCTCTACAACCACTTCCCGACCAGGCAGGCGTTCTTCGACGCGATCTTCCCCGAGCGGCTGGCCGCCCTCGACAGGATGGCCGCGCAGGCCCTGGCCGACCCCGACCCCTGGAACGGGTTCGTCGGCTTCCTCCATGCGCTGTTCGCGCTCCAGGCGCAGGATCACGGGCTCAACGACGCGCTCGCCCGGCGCTTCCCCGTGACCGGCGAGGCGAACGACGCCTGCCACAGCGGGCTCACGCAGCTCGACCGGATCATCGAGCGAGCCAAGGAGAGCGGGCAGCTGCGCGACGACTTCGAGCCGCAGGACCTGGCCACCCTGGTATGGGCGATGTCCCAGGTCATCAGGGAGGCGATGGAGGCCGCGCCGCAGGCCTGGCGCCGGTGCCTGGCCTTCTTCCTCGACGGCCTGCGCGCGGGCGCCGCTCATCCCATCGCGGTGCCCGCCCTGACGACGGTCCAGCTCGCCGAGGTCACGCGGGCCTCGGCGAACCGGACGTGAAGCGGGCCCCCTTCACCGCTCCCTGGTGTCGCTCCAGCCCGCCTCGACGACGGCGCTCGAGCTCGAGACCGTGCCGGGCGCCAGGCCGGCCCAGAGCCCGCCGGGCCTGACCACGACGCTCTCCCTGCCGAGCGCCCTGCCGCTCTCCTCATCGATGATCAGCCGGTCTTGCACGACGCCACGGCTGGTGTCGGCGTTGTTCACCTTCACGTCGGTCTCGATGGAGACGGCCGTGCCCTTCCTGCCCTGGGAGTCGGTGACCGTGCCGACCGAGGTCACGGACGGCAGTGCGGCCAGCATCCTGAAAGCGGCCCCGCGCACCTTGGCGCTGACCGGCATGTCGGTGATCAGGCCCGCGCTCACCCTGAACAGCCAGGCGTCCTCGCCCATGGGCCGGTCACCCTCGGTGTCCTTGCCCTCGTAGTGCTCCAGCAGCCAGGCCTTGAGCCCCGCCTCGTCCTCGGGCAGCGAGGCGAGGTCGGCGAGGGTGACGTTGCGGCCGAGCCAGTAGGCGTACCTGCTCTTGTGGTGGCCGGTGTGCGGCTTGCCCGCCTCCGTCGTGACAAGCCTCATCCCGCCCTTCTTGCCCGGCACCGGGATCTCGACCTCCTTGGGCGAGCCTGCCGCCTCCCACCTGGCCCTGTCCTCGTCCGTGGCCGGCTCCGCGGCGAGGGTCCTCATCTCGGACCACTGCTCGCCGGCGGTGACCCAGGTGCGGATGCGCTGCTCCTGCGCCATCACGTAGCCGGCGCTCGCGACGAACAGCATCCTGTCGACCGACTCGGTGTGCCAGAACCTGCCCGTCGTGGCCGGCTCCCGCTCCGCGCGGGAGGCCGCGACGAGCAGCACCTCCTGCGCCGACAGCCTGACCGTCTCGCCGGCCTTCGGCTGGGTGAGCGCCTGCGAGGGCGCGCGCGGCGCGGTGCCGCCGCCCGTCCCCGCCGTGAGCACGGCGAAGGCCGTGACGACGGCCGCCGCGCCCGCGAGGCTCAGCCCCCACACCGGACGCAGGTTCCTGCGCCGCCTGGCGGGCCTGCCCTGCGCCATGGCGTGGGCCAGCTCGGCGCGCCTGGTCTCCTCGTCCACGGGACCGTCGCCCAGGTGGGCGGGGCGGGCGGCGCGCAGTTCGTCGATCGGGTTCATGACCACTCCTCCTTGAGTCCGATCCTGGACATGGCTGGGGCGGTGGGCTCCATCTCCTGCTGGAGGCGCTTGCGCGCCCGGTGCAGCCGCACCTTGAACGCGGGCACCGAACAGCCGACGACCCTGGCCGCGTCACGCGAGGAGAGCCCCTGCCAGGCGACCAGGATGAGCAGCTCGCGCTCGTCCTGGGTCAGCCTGGCCATGGCCCTGAGGACTCCCAGTCGCTCGGCCACCTGGTCGGCGACGTCGCCCACGACCCATTCGCGCAGCTCCCTGGCGAGACCCTCACGCCGCGCCTCCTCCCTGACGGAGTCGCGCAGCACGTTCCTGGCGATCCCCAGCAGGTACGGCAGGGCGTTGCCGGGCACCTGGTCGAGCTTGCGCCAGGCGATGGCGAACGTCTCGCTCACCACCTCGTCGGCGACCTGCCGTCCGGCGCGGGCGACCACGTAGGCCCACACTCGCTGACGGCATTCGTCGTACATGGTGGTGAATCGTTCTCGCTCATCCGTCACCGCCCCAACTCCTCATGTCCCGGTGTTCGTTGACATGGAGAAGTGGTCCGAGACCTCTGAAAGTTACAGAGCCGCCCGACCTGCTTTCTCACACCGTCGCGGGGAAGCGGTAGTCCTTGAGCTTGATGGAGTTGGCGGCCTTGGTGCTCAGCTTGTCGAGGACTCCGATGAGGAAGCTCGACGCGAGGATCTTGTAGACGCGGTTGCGGCGGCGCACGTTCTTCGGCGCGAAGAACCCGCCCGCGCCCTCGGCGACCCGCTGGCAGGCCCTGGCGTAGCCGCGGATCCGCTCCTCGTAGCGGGCGAAGGCGACCTCGTGGTCGCCTCCAGCCTCGGCGAGCTCTCCCGCCAGGACGTAGGCGGCGATGAGCGACATGCCCGCGCCCATGCCTCCCATGGTCGCCCCGTAACCCGCGTCGCCGATGAGGGCGACGCGGCCCCTGGTGTAGGCGTCCATGTGGATCTGGCTGATCGAGTCGAAGTAGAAGCTGCCCGAGCTCTCCAGGTGGGCGAAGAGCTCGGGCAGCTCCCAGCCCGCCCCCTCGTACGCCTCGGCGAGCAGCCGCTTCTGTGTGTCGAGGTCGCGGTGGTGGTAGTCGAGGGAGCCCGAGGCGAAGACGCACCCCACGGTGACGGAACCGCTGTCGTGCTCCGAGGGGGAGACGAGCGCGCCCCGGCCGGGCTCGCTGTACATCAGCGCCCTGCCGCCGAGACCGAGGTGGTTGGGCGCGTCGAAGAGCCCGACGTAGTAGCCCGACGACTTCAGGAACCGCGACTCCTCGCCGAAGGCGAGGCCGCGCACGTTGGAGTGCAGGCCGTCGGCGCCGATCACCAGGTCGAACCCGCGCCTGGCGCCGCTGTCGAAGACGACGTCCACGCCGTCGGAGCTCTCGGTCATGGCGGCGATGGAGTCGCCGAAGACGTACTCGGCGCTCTCCCTGGTCAGGTCGTAGAGCAGGCGGGAGAGGTCGCCACGGGTGATCTCCACGGCGCCGCCGGTGAAGGAGGCCGGCAGGCGGACCTGCTCGGCGCCGTCGGCGTCGATGAGGACCAGCGGCCCTGGCTCGGTCCTGCGCCTGCCGACCTCCTCGAGGATCCCCATCCGCTCCAGCATCGTCAGGTGCGCCTCGCCCCGGAAGTCGACCGCCTGGCCGCCCTTCCGCAGCGCCGGGGCCCGCTCGACGACGGTGACGGCGTGGCCGGACCTGATGAGCCAGTACGCCATGGCGGGCCCCGCGAGACCGGCGCCGGAGATCAACACGTGCTTGGTGGTGGTCGTCATGGGGGAAGGTTCGCCCTGCCCGCTGACGGGCCACGCACCGCGCACGCACCCGGCCGGTGAGCGTCATGCGCCGCGCGTCAACGCGGCGTCCTCGTCGCCCGTTCGAGCCGTTCGTATGCCTTGCGGCTCTGCTCGGCCAGCCCGGCCTCCTTCACCTCTCGCGCCACCACGAGCAGGCTCATCACCACCCTTCCTCGCATGACCGCCACCGATCCGACCTCCAGGCGCTGTCCGCCGCCCGAGACCGCCGTGACGTAGGCGCGCGACCGGTCACCGAGCGGCGGCAGGTCGATCTGCCTGGTGGTGTAGGTGACCCGCTGGCCGTCCACCACCGCCCTGTACGACGCGCACCTGCCCGGCAACTCGGCGGGGAAGGCGGCGGGCAGTTCGACCAGGGCCTGGGTGACGGAGCCCGCGTCCGAGCTGTAGGCCACGACCGCCGCGGGGGCCGAGCGCACCTCGGGGGCGGCGGCGTCGAGCGCCGGGGTGGTGGCGCAGGAGGAAGAGCGGCGCGTCGCCGCCGGCCCCGCCCCGGCGCGGAGCGTGCCGTACGGGCCCGACTCGGGACCGTAGGCGACGCGCATGCCGGCAGGCGCGGGAAGGAGGGCGGCGCCGAGACCGGGAGCGGGCACAGGAGCGGAGGAAGGCGCGGCCTTTTCTGTCACCGCACATCCTGAAATGAGCGCCACCACCGTACATACTCCGGAAACCGCCTTGAACATGCTCTCTCCCTTTCTCTGACTCCCCTCCTTTCTAGGGCAACGGGCCTGGTCATCCACGATGGTCAGCGGAACGTTCCCGTTCACGAATAGCGCGGCAAATGTTTATCGAAGCACTGCGCGCCCCAAGGCGGCATTTCCGGCCGCTGGTGATGATCACGTCATGGAGATTGATCCGCGCCGTTCGCGCGAACTCGGCATGGGGCGCCCCATCTCCCGCCGTGACTTCTTCGACGGCGTCGCCATGGCCGCGGGAGCCGCCGCGCTCAGCGGTCTCGCCGGCTGCGGTCTGGGCGCGAACCTGGGAAGAATCGGCACCGACGACCTCGAGGTCCCCTACGCCGTGCGCTTCCCTCCCACGCTGACCGGCCTGCAGGGCAACACGCCCGCCGCCCTGAGCGTGCCCCACGCGCTGCGCGACGACAGGTTCTGGCAGTACGCGGGGACGCCGCGGGCCACGGGCGAGACGTACGACCTGGTGGTGGTCGGCGGCGGCATCAGCGGCGTCAGCGCGGCATTCGAGTGGCAGAGGCTCAACCCCGGCGCGCGGATCCTCATCCTCGACAACCACGACGAGATCGGCGGACACGCCCGGCGCAACGAGTTCACCCACAGAAGCCGCAGGGGCCCGCTGATCGGCTGCGGCGGCTCCCAGTCGATCGAGGCTCCCTCCGTCTGGACGGAGGAGGGCAAGGCCCTGCTCGACCAGCTCGGCGTCGAAGTGCACAGGTTCGAGGAGTACTACGACCAGGAGCTCTACTCCGGGCTCGACATGTCCGACAGCGTGATGTGCGACAGGGAGAGCTTCGCCGCCGAGAAGCTGGTCCGCCTCACCGACGACCTCACGCCCGAGCAGCTGGCCGACCAGCTCCCGATCGCCGACCAGGCGAAGAAGGACCTGGTCACGCTCTACGAGGACCCGCCCGACTACTTCGAGGGCATGTCGAGGAAGCAGAAGCAGGAGCAGCTCGCCTCGCTGACCTACTCGCGCTACCTGCTGGACGTCGCCAAGGTCCACCCCGACGTGGAGCGCTTCTGCAGGACCATGTCCAACGACGAGTGGGCCTACGACACCACCACCTTCGGCGCCATCGACGCGTGGGGCAGCGCGCGCGGCTGGAACTACCCGGGCTTCAAGGGGCTCGGGCTCGACAACGACAAGCCGTCCAGGTACAACTCGCCGACCATGATCAAGGAGTGGGGCGCGGAGGATCCGTACATCTACCACTTCCCCGAGGGCAACCAGGCGCTCGTGCGGATGATGGTCGGCAGGATGATCCCCGGCTTCGCCAGCGCCACCGACATGGACGCGATCACCACCGCCTCCTACGACTACGGCAGGCTCGACCTGAGCACCAACAAGGTGCGCTTCAGGCTCGCCAGCCCCGTGGTCTCCGTCGCCAACGACGGCGCGCCGGAGAGCGCGACCAGCGCCACGGTCGGCTACTTCGACGGCCACACGATCAGGACCGTCAGGGCGGGCGCGGTGATCATGGCCTGCTGGAACATGATGATCCCCTACCTCATGCCCGAACTGCCCTCCGAGCAGCGCGCCGCGCTGCGCCAGGCGGTCAAGATGCCGATGCTGTACGCCATGGTCCAGCTGCGCGACTGGAAGGCGTGGCACACGGCGGGCGTCGACCGCGTGCGGTGGACCGGCGCCTACTGGTGCGTCTCCAAGCTCGACCACCCGGTCAGCATGCCGGGCTACGACTTCCCCAGGAGCCCGGACGAACCGGCGACCGTCCACATGATCGCCACCCCCGCGAAGGGCGGCATGGCACCGGCCCAGGGCGCCGTCGCGGGCAGGCACGCGCTGATCAGCACGCCCTTCGCCCACATGGAGTACACGATCCGCGACCAGCTCACGAGGCTGCTCGGCTCGGCGGGGTTCGATCCCGAGCGGGACATCGAGGCGATCACCGTCAACCGGTGGGGCCACGGCTACGCGCCTGAGTACTGCAGGCCGTGGAACGCCTTCTATCCCGACGGGCCCTTCCCTGCCGAGACCGCCCGCAGGCAGTTCGGCAGGATCGCGATCGCCAACTCCGACTCGGTCCCCGCCGCCTCCGCCGACGCGGCGATCGCCGCGGGACACCGGGCGGTCTCGGAGCTGATGGCGCTGTGAGGCCCTGGCTGCGGATCTTCCTGATCGGGCTCGGCCTCTGGGTGGCCACGGTCGTCGTCACCACGGTGACGGCCAACTCCACCCTCATCCCGACGCTGGTGCTGCTGGGCAGCTTCCTGGTGCCCGTGACGTTCGTGGTCTGGGCCCACGGGCGGGACCGCTCGCCCGACATCACCGTCGAACTGCTGTTCAACTGCTTCGTCATCGGCGGCGTGCTCGGCGTCCTCGGGGCCTCGGCCCTGGAGACGTGGCTGCTCAAGCCGTCCCTGGTGATCTTCTTGGGCGTCGGGCTCATCGAGGAGGGCGTGAAGCTGGCCGCGCTGCTCTTCGTGACCAGGCACCTGCTCCGCCGTACCGCGCGGGACGGTCTGGTGCTCGGCGGGACGGTCGGCTTCGGTTTCGCGGCGTTCGAGAGCGCGGGCTACGCCTTCAACGCGCTGTTCACCGAGGACGGACTGTCACTACGCCAGCTGGTGGAGACAGAGGTGCTGCGGGGCATTCTGGCGCCGGTCGGCCACGGACTGTGGACGGCGATCATCGGCGGCGTGCTGTTCGCGGCGCACGGGCGCCTGACGGGCAAGGTGATCATGGCCTATCTCGGCGTCGCGCTGCTGCACGCCCTCTGGGACTCGATGAACGCCATCGCCATCGGGCTCACCCTGGTGTTCACCGGCCAGTCGTGGCAGTTCAGCCAGCTGCGCATCGGCAGGGTCCCGCGGGTCACCGAGCAACAGGTGCACCTCTACACCGTGCTCGACTGGGGCGGGCTGCTGCTCATCTCGGTGATCGGGCTGCTGTGGCTGCGCTCCATCGCCCGCGCGCCTACCGTACGGGTCGTCGAAGGGCGGTGAACGCCCACGACAGCCTGGGCTCCACCGCCCAGTGGAAGGCCGCGCGCACCGGCGGGGTGCACAGCAGGGTCGCCACGACGACGCCGAGCGCGATCGACACGGGCACGCCGAGATCGAAGCGCTCGGCCGCCTTCACCACGAACCCGTGGAGCAGATAGGCGTACATCGTCGCGGCGCCGAGCCCCGAGAACCACGTCCGCCGCGAGGGCGTCACCGCCATGAACGCCGCCACCAGCACCACGCCCGCGGCCAGCATCCCCAGCCTGGCCATGCTGCCGGTCAGGTCGCCCACCCCGATCGCCGCGTTCGCGTGCCGCCATCTGATCCACTCCGTGGCGATGCCGTCGTGCAGCAGCAGCGCGGCCACCAGCCCCGCCGTGAGCGTGACCGCCCCCACGACCTTCATGTACGGCCTGCGCAGCGCCTCGACGTGCTCGGGCCTCAGCATGAGCCCCAGGACGTAGAACGGCAGCAGGCCGAGCGTGCGGTTCATCGACAGCTCGTCGGGCAGCGCGCTCGTGCCCGACAGCAGCGACAGCCCCACCGCGACGACCAGGGGCCGGCGCAGCTGCTGCCAGACCGGCGTGGAGAGCCGCCACAGGAACAGCGACATGAGGAACCACGTGAGGTAGTAGGGGTCGAGCAGGCTGATCTCGAGCTTGCCGTACAGCAGCAGCCTGGGCAGCGAGTAGGCCAGCTCGAAGAGCACGTACGGCACCGCGAGGGTGGCGATCAGCTTGCGCGCCTTGCCGCTGGAGAAGGTGAAGTTCCTCGACAGGTAGCCGCTCAGCGTGATGAAGAGCGGCATGTGGAAGACGTAGACGTAGAAGTAGAGCGCGTGGGCGATCGGGTCGTCACGCAGATCCTCGATCATGTGCCCGCACACGACGAGTAGGATGGCCAGGAACTTGGCGTTGTCGAAGTAGGGATCCCTGTCGCTCACAGCCCACGGACCCTAGCCAGGGCACGGCGAACGCCGGGTGTCGCGCGGTCGAACCCTTGCGGGCGGATCGGCGCACTAATCATCACCTTCCTCCACTGCGCCACCACCACCATCGGTGCTAGTCTCCTGTGCGATCTTCCGAGGCGTATTTACACAAAGCGTGGAAATCGCCTCGGTACTCCGAGGTTGGGACATGCGCTCGAGAAACCGGTCGATTCGGTTCAAGATCTTTCTATTGCTGCTCCTGCCGCTCCTGTCCCTGAGCGCGCTCTGGGGCTTCGTCCTCAACCTGACCGTGGGCGACGGCCAGGCCCTGCTCCGTGCCGGCAGGCTGTACCAAACCCTCGGCGTCACCTCCACCGACCTCGGGCTCGCGTTGCAGGCCGAGCGGGCCGACTCCGCGCTGTCGCCCGCCAAGCGGGCCAGGAGCCTGGGCGCGCAGCGCGAGCGCACCGACGCCGCGCTCAGGGCCTTCACGGCCGCGGCCGCCGAGACCGACGACGCGCAGGTGCGCCAGACCCTGCGCGACACCACGCAGGAGCTCGCCAGGCTCGACACCATCCGCGCCTCCGTCGACACCGGCCTGGAAACCCGCCTGACCAACCTCAACGCCTACAACGGCCTCATGGACTCGCTGTTCCGCCTGTACGAGCAGCTGACCTCCGTCCCCGACCTGCCGATCTTCCAGCAGGCGAGCGCGATGCAGGCGATGAGCAACGCCCGCGAGGTCATCTCCAGGGAGAGCGCGCTGATCGGCGGCGCGCTCAGCGAGGGCGAGCTGACCGAGGCCGAGACCGCGGCCTTCACCGAGTACGTCGCCGCCCGCAAGTTCCTGCACTCCCGCGCGCTGTCCACGCTCGACGCCGAGCTGCGGGGGCCTTACGACAGGTTCTTCGCGGGCCCGGCCTTCGCCGCCTTCACCCTCGCGGAGGCGCGCGTCGCCGTCACGGGTGAGCCGCCGCGGAGGTCCGAGCACTGGACCAAGCCGGTGGCCGACGTCACGGCGCAGCTGGACAGGCTCGGCGCGAGTTCGGCGAAGATCCTCGCCGAGCGCTCCGACGCGGTGTCCACGACCGTCATGGTCCGCATCGCGGTGGCGGGCGGGGTCGGCCTGCTGGCCGTCATCGCCTCGATCGTCATCTCCGTCAGGTTCGGCCGCCGCCTGTCCTCGGAGCTGGCCGGGCTGCGCTCGGCCGCCCTCGATCTGGCGGAGGTACGGCTCCCGCACCTGGTCACCAGGTTGCGCGGCGGCGAGCAGGTCAACGTCAGGAAGGAAGCGCCCCCGCTCAAGGTCAGCGGCGCGGCGGAGATCCTCGACGTGGCCAAGGCGTTCGGGTCGGTCCAGCGCACCGCGATCGAGGCCGCCGTCGGGCAGGCGAACCTGCGACGCGGCATCAGCCAGGTCTTCCTCAACCTGGCCAGGCGCAAGCAGGGCCTGCTGCACCGCCAGCTCACCCTGCTGGACGGCATGCAGCGCCGCACCCACGAGCCCGACGCCCTTGACGACCTCTTCCGCCTCGACCACCTGACCACCCGCATGCGGCGGCACGCCGAGGGCCTGATCATCCTGTCCGGCTCAGCGCCCGGCCGGGTGTGGCGGCAGCCGGTGCCCGCCCTCGACGTCGTCAGGGCCGCGACCGCCGAGGTGGAGGACTACACCAGGATCAGCGTCGAGCCGATGCCCACGGCCGCCGTCGACGGCTCGGCGGCGGCCGACCTGGTCCACCTGGTGGCCGAGCTGCTGGAGAACGCCACCATCTACTCCCCGCCCAACACCACGGTCCAGGTGCGCGGCGACGCGGTCAGCAACGGCTACGTCATCGAGATCGAGGACCGGGGGCTCGGCCTGGCCCCCGAGGAGTACGACCGGCTCAACGCGCTGCTCGTGGACCCGCCGGAGTTCGATCTCGCCGACAGCGACAGACTCGGACTGTTCGTCGTGGCCAAGCTCGCGGCCAGGCACGGCGTGAGTGTGACCGTCAGGGCCTCGCCGTTCGGCGGAACCACCGCTATCGTGCTGATCCCGCGTGGACTGCTGGTGGAACAGCCCGCGCTGCCGCCCGCCGACGCTCCCAGGCGCGAAAGGAAGCCGCTCGCGTTGGTCGGCGGCACGACCACGACCTCGACCCACAAGGGCCTGCCAAGACGGGTACGGCAGGCCAATCTGGCCCCGCAGCTGAAGGCCCCCGAGCAGGAGCCGCGCCCTGAGAGATCGCCCGACGAGGTGCGCGACCTGTTCTCCGCCTTCCAGCGGGGCACGCAGCGCGGCAGAGAAGAAGAAGCCCAGGAGGGGGACCTATGACGACACCCACCACGAACAGCGGCGAGCTGAGCTGGCTCCTCGACGACCTCACGACCAGGGTGGGCGCCGTCAGGCAGGCGGTGATCCTGTCCACCGACGGCCTGGCCGTCGGCTACTCACGCGGGCTCAGCCGCGAGGACGCCGAGCACCTGTCGGCGGTCGCCGCCGGATTCCAGAGCCTTGCCCGCGGCGCGGGGCGGCACTTCGGCGGAGGTGACGTGCGCCAGACCATCGTGGAGATGGAGTCGGCGTTCCTGTTCGTCACGGCCGCGGGGCAGGGCACGTGCCTGGCCGTCCTGGCCAACTCGGACGCCGACGTCGGCCACGTCGCCTACGAGATGGCGATGCTGGTCAAGCGGGTCGGGCAGCACATCTCGACTAACCCTCGCGTGTCATGAACCAGTGGATGGACGAGGAGGCAGGACCCTTCGTCCGCCCGTATGCTCTCATCCGCGGGCGGACCCGCTCCTCGGGGGAGAATCTCGACCTCATCGCCATGGTGACCGCGACGGGCGAGCCGCCCGTCGCGGGGCTCGGGCCCGAGCAGGAGGCGATCCTGCGCGCGGCCAGCACCCCCATCTCGGTGGCCGACGTGGCCGTCGAGCTCGACCTGCCGGTCGGCGTCGTCAGAGTCTTACTCGGCGACCTGCGTGACAACGGCCTCGTCTCGGTCTCGTCCCCCTCCTCAGCAGGGCCGCGCCCGAACGAGCGCATTCTCAAGGAAGTGATCAATGGACTCCGGGCTCTCTGAGGATCCCGTCGCGCTGAAGATCCTCATCGCCGGCGGCTTCGGCGTGGGGAAGACCACGCTGGTCGGCGCGATCAGCGAGATCAAGCCACTGCGCACGGAAGAGGTGCTGTCCGACGTCGGCGTCGGCGTCGACGACCTCGACGGCGTGGAGGGCAAGACCACCACCACGGTGGCGATGGACTTCGGCAGGATCACCATCCGCGAGGGCTTGGTGGTCTACCTGTTCGGCACGCCCGGGCAGGAACGCTTCTGGTTCATGTGGGACGAGCTGTCCTACGGCGCGCTGGGCGCCGTCGTGATCGCCGACACCAGGCGCCTCACCGACTGCTTCCCCTCGATCGACTACTTCGAGCAGCGCGGCACACCGTTCGTGGTGGCGGTCAACTGCTTCGACGGCGCGGCCACCCACAGCGTCGAGGACGTGCGGATCGCGCTCGACCTGGACGACGACATCCCCGTGCTCCTCTGCGACGTGCGCAGGCGGACCTCCGCGAAGGAGGTCATGATCTCGCTGGTCGAGCACTCGCTCAGGACTCTCACAGGGCCCGGAGCCCGCTGATCACCTCGCGCAGCAGGCTCTCCGTGGGAGAGGCGGCCGCCGTCACCGGCGGCCGCACCAGGATCAGCCCGTGGTCGAGCAGGTCGCCCAGCAGCACCCGCACCACGCCGACCGGCAGCCCGGTCTCCGAGGCGACCTCCACGAGCGGTCCCGTACGGCCCTGCGTCACGTGATCGAGCAGCCGCCTGTGCTGCGAGCCCAGATCGGCCTGGGAGGGGACGGGCACGCCCGTCGAGGTGATCACTGCCAGCAGGTCGAGTGCGGTGGAGGAGGGTCTGGTACGGCCCCTGGTCATCGCGTACGGCCGGACGACGGGCCCGGCTTCCTCGTCCACCCACTCCATGTCGCTCATGCTCCCCCATCCTGTTCGCTGTCCTGACGCCCGCGCTGCCAGCCCGACTGCAGGGACGACAGCAGCGCCCTGGTCTCCTCGGGAGAGCGCTCGTCGGCCGAGCGCTGGTCAGCGGGCTCCTGCCGGGGGGACGAGGAGGCCAGGCGAGAAGGCAGGTTGGTCTGCCTGATCCTGCGGGGCAGCACCGCGGGAGCCTCCTCGACGACAGGGGCGTTCAGCGGCATGCTCGTGACCGCCTCGAACGGGCCCCTTGGCTTGGCGTCCTCGAACGGCCCCCTGACGACCACCGGTTCCTGCGTGTCGATGCGCTCGACCTTGACGTCCACCCTGCGGGAGGTGCGTGTCCTGCGCGGCAGGTCCGCCGCGCCCTCCCTCTTGATCGGGCTGACCACCCGCTCGGGCGGTCCCCCGATCGCCGCCAGCGACTCGGTGAGCGCGTTCGGCAGGAGCACGATCGCCGTCGTTCCCCCGTACGGCGACTGCTTGAGCGTCACCGTGACACCGTGCCTGGCGGCCAGCATGCCGACCACCGCGAAGCCGAGCCGCTCGGTCTGCGAGGGGTCGAACTCCTGCGGCCCCGACAGCCGCTCGTTGAGGGCCTGCCGCTCCTGCGCGGGCAGGCCGAGCCCTCGGTCCTCGATCTCGACCGCGTATCCCCTGCCGACCAGCTCGCCCCTGACCGAGACCTCGTTCTCCGGCGAGGAGAACTGCGCGGCGTTCTCGATGAGCTCGGCGAACAGGTGCATCAGGTCGGCGACGGCGGCGCCCGACACGCCGCACTCGGGCATCGGGTAGACGCGGACCCTGGTGTAGTCCTCGACCTGGGCGGCGGCGCCGTTCAGCACGTCCTCGACGGGGATGGTGCCGCGCCACTTGCGCCCTGCCGTACCGCCGGACAGCAGCACCAGGCCCTCGGCGTGGCGGCGCATGCGGGTGGTGAGGTGGTCGAGCTTGAACAGGCTCTCCAGCGCGTCGGGGTCCTCGGCCTCGCGCTGCATGCCGTCCAGGAGCTTGAGCTGGCGCTGGAGCAGACTCTGGCTTCGCCTGGCCAGGTTGCGCAGGGCCAGCGCGACGCCCTCCCTCAGCCTGGCCTGTTCGACGGCGGCCTCGACCGCCGTGCTCTGCACGCTGTCGAAGGCGGTGGCCAGGTCCCTGATCTCGCTGGTGGCCGCGGGGGCGACGACGATCGGCGGCGACTCCGCCGCCACGTCGACGCGCTCACCCGCGCGCAGCCGCGCCACCACCCCCGGCAGCCGGATCTCCGCCAGCTCCAGAGCGGTACGGCGCAGCGTGCCCAGCTCGCTGGTGACGACCCTGCCGACCCTGATGGAGATGAAGATCGAGAAGCCGACCGCGATGAGCCCGAGCACACCCGCCACGACCGCGCGCGTCAGGATCGCCATGCCCGCGGGCTCCATCCTGGCCAGCAGGAGGTCGCCGGTGTCCCAGGTGCCCCTGGTGTAGTCCTTGAGGACGGGGTCGGCGGAGGCGCGCCACTCCGCCACGCCGACGCTGCCGCCGGAGAGGACCGAGGTGATCGCGCCCTGCGTGGCGAGGAACTGGGGTGAGCCCGCCAGCGTGTCGAACGGCCTGCGCAGCTCGCCGTCGAGCTCGATCCTCGCCCTGTCGAACTGGAGCGTGCGAGCGCCCTCCAGCTTGGCCATGAGCTCGCGGTCGGCGGGGGCCAGGTCGCCGCCTGAGGCGATGACGAGGGTGTGCTGGCGGTGCAGCAGCTCGCGGGCCTGATCGGCGGCGATGAGTCCGTTGGCCTGCTGGTAGAGGACGACGTCGGTGCTGAGGGCGAAGGTTCCGTAGAGGCGGTAGATCGCGTCGGAGATCGCCGCGTAGTCGGCCACCAGGCGCGAGGGCGTCTGCCTGCCCTCGTCCACCAGCCGCCTGATCTCCCCCAGCCGGTCGGCCTGCGCGAAGACGACTCTGAGCTGCGCCTTCATGTCGTGGCTGAGCGCCGCCTGGGTGTCATCCGAGTTCGCGTTCTGGGTGAGGGACCTGCGGACCTTGTCGGTGTTCGCCCGCGCCGCGGCCAGGGCGCCGAGCCCCGTCGCACCGCCGGCCATCCGCTCGGCGGAGGCCAGCCGTTCCTGCTGAAGGTTGTACACCAGGATGTCGGCGTCGTTGATCACGCCGGTCCAGATGGTGTCGACCTTCAACAGGTTGAAAGCCTCACCGGCGGTGGTGCTGGCCGCGAACCCCCATAGCGCCACCAGCGACACCAGGGGGACGACGAGCAGAGTGGCGATCTTGAATCGTATGGATCTGCCCGATGCCATGACACCCGCTCCCGTTGAGAGATCGCGGGAGAGAATAGCATTGGGGTCGGGAGATATCTTCGCTCATTCGTGAGAAATTTGTGACATGTCATGAAATTGGGGCAAGTGTGGCGGTGGTCGCCCTGACCCACTGGAGCCGCACCAGGCGCGCCGCGAGCACGGCGAGCAGCGCCACCTCCGCCGCCAGCAGACCTCGTTCGACCAGCCCGATCATGACCCTGTCCCCCGGCAGCGCCACGTAGGTGATCGCCAGCAGTCCCAGCCCTCCGGCCAGCGCGACCCACTCGACCGGCCTGGAGACGGCCTTCCACCGCTCGTCAGACGCCAGCCTGGGCACCAGCAGCGCCCCCGCGGCGGGGAGGCTGACGAACGCGGCCACCGACACCCACCTGTGGATCTCGGCGGTCAGCGTCATGTCCATGCCGATCGGCGTGGTGGGGATGATCGCCGCGACGATCAGCGCCCCGCTCCACACCATCAGCAGCCGCTCGGGCAGCCCCCTGATCGGCGCCCCCGCCGCCCGCAGCGCCGCCAGCAACACCAACGACCCCAGGCCCATCGCCACCATCGCCACCTCCGTGACGCCCCCGCGGTCGGCCACGGCGTACTCGCTGATGGTCACGTTCATCGGGTCGAGGTAGGGGTCGGGGTCGAACTGACCGACCACGATGGCGACGACCGAGAACATGATCAACGAGCAGGAGATGAGTGGGTAGAACCTTTTCAGCGGGGCCATGGTTCGAGCATGGCCTTCCGCGCCCTCTCCGCCATCCGGCACCGCCCCTGAGGCGTCCCCGAGTCCGCCCCTGAGAAGTCAGGGCATATCGCCCCCTGACGGCCTGTCACGGGCGACGTGACGGCGGGCGGCCGAAGTCGTGCCGGAGGAGCGTGGAGGACGGGCGGTCAGCGGTGACCCCGGTGGGCTCAGGTGGGCCGGCCGTACTCGGAGTGGGCCGCGCAGGCGGCGCACATCACCGCGCCCGACTCCGCCGCGCCCGTGCAGATGTCGGGCCTGTCCGGATGCCTGAAGCACAGGCACTGACAGGAGGTGGTGGCCTCCTCGACCTCCCAGAGCCCCTCCGACGGCGGCTCGTTGAACAGCTGGTTGTCGAGGAAGTCGGTGAGGGGCCGCAGCACCGCCTCACCCAGCGGACGCAGGGCCTGCACGAAGGAGGCCGCCAGAGGGCCGAAGGTCTCCGACACCTCCCGCAGGATGTCGGGCGGCGTGCCTGGCTTCTCCTCCGGAGGGGCCCAGCGCATGGCGTCCGCGCTCAGGGTCTCCCAGTCCTCCACCACGCCGTCGATGGCGTCGAGTACGTGATCAGGGTCGCTTCGCATGGTCGCGCTCCAAACGCAGCGGTTCGGATACCACCAGATTACGCGAAGGAGACGCCCACGCCCCCGCGAGTCGTGGCGCCATAACGCTCGATCTCGGCGGCCAGGTTCAGCGGTCTGATGGACTCACGTCCCCTGAGCACGTCCTCGGTGATCAGCGCGGCCGGCACCAGCCACGAGACCTCGAACTCCAGCCCGTCGGGGTCCTTGGCGTACAGGGCCTTGGTCGTCGAGTGGTCGGAGGCGCCCGCCAGCGAGCCGAGCCCGCTCAGCCGCGCCGCGATGCGCTGCAGCTCCTCCAGCGTGTCGACCTCCCAGGCGAGGTGGTACAGGCCCACCGTGGAACGGCCCGCGGCCGAGGGCCCCGCCTGCTCGCCGATCTGGAAGAGCCCGAGGTCGTGGTCGTTGGTCGACCCTCCGGCCTGCATGAAGGCTGCTCCCGGCATGCTCATGACCACCTCGAAGCCGAGGGCCTCGCGATAGAAGGCGACGCTGCGCTCGACGTCGCGCACGTAGAGGACGGCATGGTTCAGACGTTGCACTGGCATGCCACCAATGTATATGAGAGTTCAACTAAGCTGCGGAGCATGACGCGATGGCTGGACGACGACGAGCAGCGCACCTGGCGCAACTACCTAGCGGTGACACAGCTCGTCCAGGAGGCGCTCGACCGGCAGCTCCAGCGCGAGGCGGGCATGCCGCACACCTATTACATGATCCTCGTGGCGCTCTCCGAGGCGCCCGGCCGCTCGATGCGGATGCACGAGCTGGCGCGCAGGGCCCAGTCCTCGCAGAGCCGCCTCTCCCACGCGATCGCCCGGCTGGAGGAGCGCGGGTGGGTGTGCCGCAACCCGTGCGCGGCCGACCGGCGCGGCAACATCGCCGAGCTGACCGACGCGGGGTTCGCCGCCCTCGCAGCAGCCGCGCCCGGCCACGTCGAGGAGGTACGGCGCAGCCTGTTCGACGCCCTCACTCCTGAGCAGGTGACCCAGCTCGACGAGATCTGCGCGGCGGTGCGGAAAACGCTGGAGTCGTAGCGCGAATCTGTCGGCGGCAGGCCGTACCGTACCCCGGGGAATCGAGACGAGGGACGGGCATGCACGACGACACACAGCTCTTCAGGACGGTCCACATCATCGCGAGCAGGTTCGCGGGGCAGCCGGTGCCGGTGGTGATGGAGGCTCTGGCCAGGTATCTCCCCCAGGCTCCCGGCATCTCGTCGCCGGAGATCCGCAGGATCGCCGAGGAGATCAGCGTCGGCCGCGACCCCTCGGGGCTGTGAACGCTTGACCCCCGGGGTGGTCTCGTCACAGGATTAGGCTGTAATCCAAACTAATTGGGAGACGCCATGTACGAGCCCACCCCTGAAGACCGCTTCACCTTCGGCCTGTGGACGGTCGGATGGCAGGCGCGCGACCCGTTCGGCGACGCCTCCAGGGCGCCGCTCGACCCGGTGGAGAGCGTGCACAGGCTGGCCGAACTCGGGGCCTACGGCGTCACCTTCCACGACGACGACCTGCTGGCCACCGAGCCCGACAGGGACACCGCGATCGCCGCGTTCAAGAAGGCGCTCGGCGAGACCGGCATGAAGGTGCCGATGGCGACCACGAACCTGTTCACCCACCCGGTGTTCAAGGACGGCGCCTTCACCAGCAACGACCGCGACGTGCGCCGCCACGCCATCCGCAAGGTCATCCGCAACCTCGACCTGGCCGCCGAGCTGGGCGCGACCACTTACGTCTGCTGGGGAGGGCGCGAGGGCGCCGAGTCCGACGCGGCCAAGGACATCAGGTCCGCGCTGGCCCGTTACAAGGAGGCCATGGACATCCTGGCCTCCTACGTCCTCGACAAGGGCTACGACATCAGGTTCGCCATCGAGCCCAAGCCCAACGAGCCGCGCGGCGACATCCTGCTGCCGACCATCGGACACGCGTTGGCGTTCATCAACTCCCTCGAGCACCCCGAGATGGTGGGGCTCAACCCCGAGGTCGGGCACGAGCAGATGGCGGGGCTCAACTTCGTCCACGGCATCGCCCAGGCGCTGTGGCACGGCAAGCTCTTCCACATCGACCTCAACGGCCAGCACGGCCCCAAGTACGACCAGGACCTCGTCTTCGGCCACGGCGACGTGAAGAGCGCGTTCTTCCTGGTCGACCTGCTGGAGCACGGCGGCTACGACGGCCCCAGGCACTTCGACTACAAGCCGCTGCGCACCGAGGACGCCGACGACGTCTGGCACTCCGCCGCCGCCAACATGCGCACCTACCTGATCCTGCGCGAGAAGGCGCGGGCCTTCAGAGCCGACCCCGAGGTCCAGGAGGCGCTGGCCGCCTCGCGCGTGGACGAGCTCGCCCAGCCCACCATGGCGCCCGGCGAGACCCTCGCCGACCTGGCCGCCGACGACTTCGACCCCGAGGCCGCCGCCCTGCGCGGCTTCCACTTCACCCGCCTCAACCAGCTCGCCCTCGAGCACCTGCTGGGCGTGCGGGGGTGACTCTCGTCGCGGGGGTCGACTCCTCCACCCAGAGCTGCAAGGTCGTCATCAGGTCCCTCGAGACGGGCGAGCTGGTCAGGCAGGGCCGTGCCGCCCACCCCGACGGCACCTCGGTCGATCCCGCCCACTGGTGGGAGGCGCTGCTGTCGGCGATCGCCTCGGCGGGCGGGCTCGACGACGTGGCGGCCATCAGCGTCGCGGGCCAGCAGCACGGCATGGTCTGCCTGGACGCCGGCGGGCAGGTCGTGCGCGACGCGCTGCTCTGGAACGACACCCGCTCCGCCCAGTCGGCCACCGAGCTGGTGGCGGCGCTGGGCGCGCAGGCGTGGGCCGAGGCGGTCGGCAGCGTCCCCGTGGCCTCGTTCACAGTCACCAAGCTGCGCTGGCTGGCCACGCACGAGCCCGCCAGCGCCGCTCGCACCGCCGCGGTCTGCCTGCCCCACGACTGGCTCACATGGCGGCTGAAGGGCTCGCGAGGGCTCGACGAGCTGACCACGGACAGAGGCGACGCCTCCGGCACCGGCTACTGGTCGCCGATCACCGGCGCCTACCGCGACGACCTCCTCAAGCTGGCCTTCGGCGCGGTGCCGGTGGTCCCGCGGGTGCTCGGCCCCACCGAGGAGGCAGGCGCCACCCCCGAGGGCGTCCTGCTGGCTCCGGGCACCGGCGACAACATGGCCGCCGCGCTCGGCGTGGGCGCGCGCCCCGGCGACGTGGTGGTCTCCATCGGCACCTCGGGTACGGCCTTCGCCGTCGCCGACACGCCCAGCCGCGACGCCGGCGGCGCGGTGGCGGGGTTCGCCGACGCCACGGGTCGCTTCCTGCCGCTGGCCTGCACGCTCAACGCGGCCAGGGTGCTCGACGCCGCGGCCGCCATGATCGGCGTGGGGCTGGAACGGCTCGGCGAGCTGGCCCTCTCGGCGCCCGCGGGGGCCGACGGGCTGACGCTGGTGCCGTACCTGGAGGGTGAGAGGACCCCCAACCTGCCCCATGCCACGGGCGCGATCCACGGCCTGCGCCTGTCCACCTCCACCCCCGCGCATCTGGCCAGGGCGGCGGTCGAGGGCATGCTGTGCGGTCTCGCCGACGCCCTCGACGCGCTCGGACTGTCGCCCGAGCGGGTGCTGCTGATCGGTGGCGGCGCCCGATCCGAGGCCGTACGGCGCATCGCCCCCACCGTCTTCGGACGCCCTGTCGTGGTGCCCCCTCCCGGCGAGTACGTCGCCGACGGAGCGGCCCGCCAGGCGGCCTGGCTGCTGAGCGGGGGCGCCGAGCCGCCCGAGTGGTCGGTCGGCTCCCCCTCGATCCACGAGGCGGAACCGACGCCCGGCCTTCGCGAGCGCTACGCCGAGGCCCGCACGCGCTTCCTCGGCGGCGCCTAGCGGTCAGTTGACGGCGTCGAGCCTGGCCCGCTGGTCCTGCGTCAGCTCCAGATCCACCGCGGCCAGGTTCTCCTCGAGCTGCGCCACCGACGAGGCGCCCGCCAGCGGGATGATCGGCAGCCGCCCGCCGATCTGCCACGACAGCACCACCTGGTTCACGCTCGCCCCGGTCTCCTTGGCGACCTCGCGCAGCACCGCCAGCCTGGCGGGCGTCCCCGGGTGGTCGTAGTCGCGCGGCAGCGGCCTGTCCTCGCGGACGTAGGCGCCACCGAGCAGCGGCGAGTAGGCGACCAGGGTCAGCCCCGGCTCGGCCCGCAGATAGGTCATCAGCTCGGCGCCCGCGTGACCCAGGCTGCCGTCCTCGAAGATCGACTCGGGGACGTCGAAGCGCGGACGCAGGTGGCTGTGCTGGTACTGCAGGACCTCGTAGCCAGGCAGCCCCGCCGCGGCGGCCAGGGCGCGGGCCCGCTCCACCCGCCAGATCGCGTGGTTGCTCACCCCGAGCAGCCCGACCGTCCCCTCCGCCACCAGCTCGGCGAAGCCCTCCACGGTCTCGCCCAGCGGGACGGCCCTGTCCTCGATGTGCGCGTAGAGCAGGTCGATCCTGTCCACACCGAGCAGCTCCCTGCTGCGCTCGGCCGACTCCCTGATCACCTTCGCCGACAGTCCCTCCGCGTTGTCGACGTAGCTGGTGCCCGGTGCGAGCGGACGCGCGCCGAGCTTGGTGGCGATGACGATCTCGTCACCGACGCCGCGGCTGCGCCGCCACCGTCCGAGCAGCTTCTCGCTCTGCCCGCCCTGACTGCCGTCGATCCAGAAGGCGTAGTTGTCCGAGGTGTCGATGAACGTCCCACCGGCTTCGACGTAGCGGTCGAGGATGGCGAACGAGGTCTTCTCGTCCGTCACCGAACCGAAGAGCATCGCGCCGAGGGCGAGCACGCTCACCTCGCGGCGGGTCTTCGGGTCGGTGCCGATCGTGCGGTACTTCATGCTTTCCTCCCGTCGGCCCGTCCTGTCAGGGCCCCGCACGGGAGTCTGGGCCGTGGAGCGCACTCCAGGTCAAGCCCCGCACTCACAATGGTGAGGTGACGAGATACATCGATGACATGCGCGCGATCAGCGAGGAGCACCTTCAGGGCGGATTCTTCGCCGGCTGGCCCGCGGCCCCCTCGCCGGAGCAGCATCTGGCGGTCCTCCGAGGAAGCTACCGAGCGATCGTCGCCATGGACGAGTCGAGCGGCCAGGCCGTCGGGTTCGTCACCATGGTCAGCGACGGCGTGCTGACCGCCTTCGTCCCGTGGCTCGAGGTCCTGCCGGCCTACCAGTCGAGAGGGATCGGATCCGAGCTGATGCGCAGAGTCCTGGAGGGCTGCGAACGGTTCTACTCCGTCGACCTCATGTGCGACGAGCCCCTCCAGCCGTACTACGCGCGCCTGGGCATGTCCCCTCTGACCGGCATGACCCTCCGCAACCGAGCCGCCCTCGGCTGAACGGCCGGCGTGACCGACCTAGGAGCTGTTTGGGGTTCGGATCTAGGTGAGGCCCAGTGGTGGCCTGGCCATGGCTGGTAGAACTCGGATGTGGCGCGCTTCGATGTGACAGATG